>JAEYYY010000896.1 GCA_023430775.1 Pseudomonadota bacterium | reverse complement strand
GACCGAGACGCTGTTGATCGCCGCGGCGCTCTACCTGCTGACCGCCGCGATCGCGCCTCACCACTCGAAGCGAATGCCGCCCTGAATGCCGTTGTCGGGCTTGTTGTCCTTCATGCCCATCGTGCCGCGCCCGAAGATCGAGACGTTGTCGTTGAGCCGCCGGCGATACTCGGCGCCCACTCCCTGGCGATTGGTCTCGGCGTAGCCGAACAGGTCGAGGCTGTTCTTGCCCTTCTTCTGATCGGCAGCGCGCTTGAGGCCGGCGGTGGGATCGGATGCCTGGCCGCCGGCAACGCGATCGAGGTCGCAACGATTGATGGTCTGCATGCCTCGATGTCGAGCAATGCAGGGACCAACCGCGAGCTCGGCGGCGACCGAGGCGCGGCGCGAGCTTAGCCGCGGTGTCTACCGCGGGTGCACCGTTCGAGGGGCAAGGCCCCGGCCGGCGCGCTCGACTCGAGTAGCCACCGTGCCTACCATCGGCGCGTGACTCAGAAGCGTGCGCTCGACAGCCTGCGCGCGTGCGTCAAGCGGGGCAGCAACTACCTGTGGCACGGCCATGTCGGCATCGGCATGCTGCGGCCCGGAGCCGATCACGAGCTCGTCGAGCGCGCGATGAAGATCATCTTGCCGTGGAGCCCGGCCGAGTGCCTCGACAGGCTCCCCGACGAATACGCGCCGATCGCGTGGCGGACCCTCGCGAAGGCGACCAAGGACAATGCCGAGGCTGCGTTCCTCGTCGCGTACGATCCGGATCGGACGCCCGAGCGGCTGCGCGCCGGCAGCAAGTGGATCAAGCAACTCCACATGATCGACGACAAGCGCAATCGCCATCGCGTCGCCACGCTGTGCGGTGACAAGGTCGCGGTGGCCGCTTCGCGCGTGGCCGTGATCGAGCACGGCGTCGAGCCTCCGCAGTTCCTCGCGATCCTCGCACACGACGGCAAGCCGGACTCGGTCGACGCCCTCGTCGAGGTCATCCACCAGGCGACCACCGCGCAGGACGAGTCGCTCGATGCGCTGTTCGAGTGGTTCGTGCCGTTCGCACGCGGCACCAAGATGGTCACGCTCGCCGAGGAGCTGAAGGCATCGCGCGATGCCCGCGGCGAGGCGTCGTCGGTGCAGGAGCTCGCGGCGCGGTTCGGCGTCGAGGGCAAGACGCGCTTCAAGCTCGAGCTCTCGATCGACTCGCGCCAGGTCCAGCAAGGCCTGACGCGCAAGGCCACCGCGCACGTCGGGCTGTCGTCGCACGCCTTGCCGAACGTCGATCTGATGATCTCGCGTAATCTGTGGAACAGCGTGCTGACCTGGTACGAGGACGACACCAAGCGCTGCGATGACAACGGGCTCGGCAAGCCCGCCTCGCTCGACGACATCCCGCGCTGGGTCGCGGCATCCGCGAAGCGCCTGAAGGTGACGTGGGATCGCGACACGCTGCGGATCCAGAGCACGCTGCGTGGCAAGGCCCGCCAGGCCGCGGTGGACTGGTTCCTCGGAGGTTCGTGATGGCGCGCCGTCGACTCAGCCCGCAACAGAAGAAGCGACACTCGCTCGCGAAGGACAACCTGTCGACCACCGGCGAGGCGCCGCACGCGCTGCGCAATCACTGGAAGAAGAAGAAGCGCACCGCCGAGCGCGCCCGCCGCACCGCGGAGCGGGTCGCCCTCGCCACCCAGCCCGACAGCTTCGCGCCGGTGCGTCGTCGCACGGTGCGCAAGTGGGGCTGGCCGCGGCTCGGCGAGGCGATCGCGGCGAAGGTCGAAGCGCGCGCCACCAACCCGCCGCGCAAGTCCGAGGCGGCGCGCAAGCGCAGGCGCCGCAAGCGCAAGGCTCAGTGAGCGAGCGCATACTCGATCGCCGCGCGCACCGCCGCGACCTGCGCGTCGTTGCACTGCGCGGGTGTCGCGCGCGGACTGTCGGGATAGACCTCGGTGGTGGTCGTGAACTTCGCCTTCGTCATGCCGGCGCATAGCCCGAGCTGACGGACCGGATAGTTGATCACGCCCGGGCCCACCACCGGCGAGCCGATGATCATCCCCTTGGCATCGGCCGGTGCGATGTGCGTGACCCCAGCGACCGCGTCGATGATCGCCTTCTGGAAGCCGGGCTGCGGGTTCTCGCTATCGCCGACCACGTAGAAGCCGTCGGGGATCTCGCCCGGCTCGTGCGGCTTGCCATCGCGAGCGGCGAGGGCAGGGCGGAACTCGGTCTCGTCGCTGTCGGTGGTCTCGTGCAGATCGATGTGCAGCAACACGCGCTCGCCGACCGGCGCGACGAACCGCATCGCGGACCCTGCCTCCTGCGCGGGAGCCGGATCGCGAAACGATCGATTCGGATCGACCGCGAATGGGTTCCAGCGATGGATCCGCTCGTAGCCCCACGGGCTGACGCACGGCAGCACCAGTAGATCGATCCGCCCGGCGTAATCGCCGCCGTGCCGGTCGACGAACTGCAGCGCGCCGTGCACGCCGCTGGTCTCGTAGCCGTGCACGCCGCCGGTGATCACGGCGAGCGGGAGCTCCGCCCGCCAGCCACGGCTGCGGATCGCGAACAGCGGATACTTGCCGTCGGGCGCGTAGTCGAGCTCGCCGTACTGCTCGACGTCGAAGCGATCGCGCAGCTTATCGACGGCCTCGAGGACGTCGGTGGCGTAGCTGCGCTTCCTGGTCTGCTGCGAGCGCCACAGCTCGCGCTCCGCGTTGCCCCACGGCTGGCCCGGGGTACCGATCGAATAGGCGGTGGTCACCGCCGGACTCTACCTCCTACCGTCCCCCGTGGATCACGGGTGCGTACAGGCCAATCTCGCGCACGACATGGTCGGGTTCCAGCCGCCGCCGGCGACCTGCTCGAGCTTCTTGTCGTCGAGCGTCTTGATGGTCTCCGTCTTCAGCGCGAGCTTGGTCGTGGTCTTGATCTTCTTCATCGGGATTCTCCTTGATGCGAGTTGCGAACGACCTCGCACTCTGCACGTGCGCTGCCATCACCCGTCCGTGGCCGATCACGCACTTGCGGTGACGAGCCCATGTCACGAGACGGACGTGTCCTGTCTCGATCCGGGCGTGATACGACGCCGTGGAGCGTGACTCGCAAGGCAGTGATCATCGGTGCAGGCGGTGCAGGGCTCGCCGCACTCCACGCCATGCAGCAGGCGGGCTTCGAGGTGATGGCTCTCGAGATGCGCGACGAGCTCGGTGGTGTGTGGTCGGCCACGCAGTACCCGCTGACGACGCACGCGAAGTCGTTCAGCTATCGGTTTCACGACTTCCCGCCGATGACGAGTGCGGGCTCGAGCGCGACGCAGGCGGAGGTTCGCGACTACCTCGCCGCGTTCGCACGGGCGAAGGGGATCGCGGACAACATCCGCTACGGCCAGCGCGTCGAGCGCATCATCTACCGGTCGGATCGCAGTCCGCGCTGCGCCGTCATCGCCGGCGAGGAGCGCCACGAGTGCGACGTCGTCGTGTGCGCCACGGGGTTCGCCAACTCCGGCAAGCCGAACGTGCCGCGGTTCGAAGGCTCCTCGCGCGTTCGCGTGCTGCACTCTTCTCGGGTCTCGCCGGCGATCGTCGACGACATCGTCGGCAACCACCGCCAGGTCGTCGTGCTCGGGGCCGGCAAGTCGGCGCACGAGATCTTGTGGCTGCTGCGCGAGCAGGCGGCGCGGATCACCTGGCTCTACGTGAAGAGCCTGTGGTCGACGTCCTACGAGAAGCTGTACAGCGATCCCGTTCGCGAGCCGTGGAACGCGGCGCTCTACCTCTACTACATGACGCTCCAGGCGGCCCGCCGGAAGCTCGGGTGGGGCAGGGCGATGAAGGCCTTGCAGGTGCCGCTCGTGCGATCTGGATACCTGGTCAACCCACTCGAGCAGGACACCGACATCTGCATGAACCGCGGCGCGATCCTGAAGGCCGACCAGCTCGCGTTCTTGAAGACGCTACGCAGCATCAAGACGGGCGTCGCTCGGCTCGGCGAGAGCTCCGTCGTGCTCGATCGCGGCGACGAGATCGACGCGGATTATCTGATCTGCGCGACCGGCTACGATCGCAGCGCGAGCTTGCCGGCCGTGAGCATCGAGCGCGACGGCGGCACGATCGATCACGCGCTCGCCGCCCAGCACGGCTTCTACCAGCACATGATCGATCCCGAGGTCCCCGAGATCAGCGTGCTATCGGCCGCGATCCTCTACCCGCAGCACCTGCTCGGCTTCTCGCTCGGCGCGCAGTGGCTCGCGCGGTTTCACCAGGGCCGACTACGGCCGCAACCGTCGACGGCCGACATGAAGCGCTGGCTCGCGCGGCGCGCCGTCGACTTCGGGCCGTGGTGCTCCGGCGACTACCTGAGCAACGGCGTACCGTACGCGCATCAGCGCGACAAGGACGTGCTGCCGCACCTGTTCGAGCAGATGGGGGTTCCGCCCGGGCTCGCGCGGTCGCTGCACCTGCGCGGCACCGACGAGCGCGCGTTCGCGGACGTCTGCGATCGCGTCGCTCGCGCGCTCGCGTAAGACGTCTTCGGAGCGCGCGTCAGCCCGCCGTCAGCCCGCGCGGTCCCGCGTGGCCACGCACGAAGTGCACCACGATCGCGATCACCGCCGCTGCGAGCAGCGCATGCACCGCAAATGACGCGACACCGACGACGAGCTTCAGCAGAAGCCAGCCAACGACGAACAGAATTCCGAGCGCGATCCACATGGGGACCTGGTGATGCAACGCCGGGTCCAGCCGGTTCCCACCACCTGCGCGCCCGTGGTTAGCTTCGCCGCATGCCTCGCAGTACCAGGAGCAAGCCGGCCAAGCCGCGCGTCTACGGGATGAGCTTCGCGAGCGTCTATCCGCTGTACATCCAGAAGGTGGAGAAGAAGGGGCGCACGAAGGCCGAGCTCGATCAGGTGCTGTGCTGGCTCACCGGTCACCAGGCCAGGAGTCTGAAGAAGGCGATCGACGACAACACCGACCTCGAGACGTTCCTCACCAAGGCGCCGAAGTTTCATCCCAACGCGAGCCTGATCAAGGGCGTGGTGTGCGGCGTTCGCGTCGAGGACATCGAGGACGAGACGATGCGAAAGATCCGCTACATGGACAAGCTCGTCGACGAGCTCGCGCAGGGCAAGGCGATGGAGAAGATCCTGCGCTGAGAGCTGTCGTCGTTTCGAGTACGCGTTGTCGTTTCGACTACTGCCCGAACGACCGCACGATCTTCACCAGCTCCTCGACGACATCGGGTCGGTCGCGGAGATTCGGATTGGCCGGCATCTGCGGACTCTTTCCGACCGCGGCACCGCCTTCGACGATGATCTTGCGGATCTCGTCGTTGGTGACGCGAGCCTGCCATGCCTTGTCCGTGTAATTGCGCGGCTTCGGGTTCAGCGCGGCGGCACCCGAACCATCGCCATGGCCACCCTGACCGTGACAGGTGGAGCACAGCGAGTTGAAGAGGTTGCGCGCCTCCTGCGCCGGGCCCGACAGGGCTTCCTGCTTGGTGTTGTCTCCGTTGCTCTTGGAACAGCCGATCAGCAGCAAGGAAACGGCGATCGCTTTCAGCATGCCCGAGTCACGTGCAAGCAGCGCTCCTGGTCTGTTGCTTGCTATCCGAACTGTTCGCGATGACCACGTGGCTGCTTCGATCTGACGCATTGCCAACCGTCCGCGAGTTGCTTCCCGTGACCGCGCTTCTCGAGGAGGCGCGCGATCTGGTGTGCGAGGAGGCGCTCGCGAAATCGATCCGGATCGTGATCGTCGGCGTGCCGGACCTCGTGCTGGTGAGCCGAGAGCAGATCGTGCTGGTGATCGCGGCCCTGCTTCGCGATGCGGTCATCGCCGCGCCACCCGGCGGCCGGGTCGCGGTGACGGGGCAGGAGATCGAGCGCGACCTGGCGTTTGCCGTCTACGACACCCGAAGCCGGGAGGGGAACCTCTCGGTGTTTTCGGTGCCGCTCGACCGGCATGCGAACTGATGTAATGCCCGCGAGCCGGCTGCGTCTTCCCGGGCATGAACGGCCACCATCACCACCATCACTCGACCACCCCCGCCGACCCGGCGATCGAGCTCGCCTCCCTCTACGCGGCGAACAGCGGCCCGGCACCGCGACGCTTCCTGCGCAGCCCGGAGCAGATCGAGGTCACGCTCGAGGCGCGGGAGACCCGGTGGGAGATCGCACCGGGCACCACGGTCGCGGCGTGGGGCTACCAGGGTCAGGTGCCCGGGCCGCTCATCGTCGGTCACGTCGGTGACACCGTCGTCGTTCGCCTCGTCAACCGGCTTCCCGAGCCCACCACGATCCACTGGCACGGTCTGCGCCTCGCACCCGCGATGGACGGCACCGATTCCGTGCAGCGTCCGGTGCAGCCGGGCGAGACGTTCGAGTACCGCTTCGTGCTCACCGATGCGGGCACGTACTGGTATCACTCGCACACCAACGAGACGGTGCAGCTCGAGCGCGGTCTCTACGGTGCGATCGTGGTGCTCGGTCCCGACGAGCCCACGTTCGATGCCGATCGCGTCCTCGTCCTCGATGACGTCAAGCTGAACCGCAAACAGATCGCAAACAAAACGCTGTTCGATCGCCACTCCGGGCGCGAGGGCGACACGCTCGTCATCAACGGTCGCGCGAACAGCGAGCTGGCGATCGCCGCGGGCCACGTCGAGCGCTGGCGGATCGTCAATGCCGCGAGCGCGCGCTACGTGCGGCTATCGCTCGGCGGTCGCCCGTTCACGGTGACAGGCGCCGATGGTGGGCTACGCGACGCTCCGGAGATCACCACCGAGCACCTCCTCGTGCCCGGCGATCGCGTCGAGATCGTGGTCGGTCCCTTCGACGACGAGGGTGCCGAGATCGCGATCGAGTCGTTGCCGTATCGCCGCACCGCGATGCGGCGTCCGCGGCGGACCCGCTGGGGCACGCTGACGGTCGGTCCGCGCGAGCCGTCGCGCTCGACGTTCACCGGCGTCACGGGCGCGCCGCCGATCGCGCCACTGGTCGCCGCCAGCGAGCCGCTCGTCCCCACGCGCGTGATCCGGCTGGGCGCGAAGATGACCTTCCACGGCCACGACTGGCTGATCAACGGCGAGACCCATCACCGCGACGCTCCGGTCAAGGTCGGCGAGCGCCAGGTGTGGGACGTCGTCAACGAGACCGGCATGGATCACCCGTTCCACCTGCACGGCTTCTTCTTCCAGGTCGTCGCGATCGACGGCGTGCGCATCACGCCGCGAGCCTGGGAGGACACGGTCAATGTCGTCGCCCGGCAGAGCGTGACGGTGGCGTTTCGCCCCGACGCTCGACCGGGCGAGTGGATGTACCACTGCCACATCCTCGAGCATCACGAGGCCGGCATGATGGGCCACTTCGAGGTGGTCCCGTGACGTCAGGGTTGACGCTGACTTCGTGCTGATTGGCGGCGTCGGGTGGAGTCGAACCACCGCGGGCTATCATCCGCCGGGCTTCCGGCCTCGGCGACGCCGTATGCCTCCGGGTAATCCACGTCGCGTGCCAGGTCGAACGGTCCATCAAATGCCCGAAACCTCGACTCGGGCGGTGTTGTCCATGCGCGCATGAAACGCGCGTTGTCGACCGCGATACTCGTCTGCGCGCTGGCGACCACCGCGCTCGCCGCGCCCAAGTACCAGCGGTCCACCAAGCTCGACCCCAAGCTGTCCGAGCACGTTCGCACGGCCGAGCAGTCGTGGTCCGCCGCGGAGCGGGAGCCCGATCCGGCCAAGCAGACCGCGCTGTGGGAACAGGCCGCGAATGCGTTTGCAGACATCGATGGCGATCCGGTCGACGTCAAGATCAAGCGCGAGGCGGCCTACGCCGCGGTGCTGGCGTGGAAGAACGCGCTGAACGTCGACCCGCGCGTCAAGGCACCGGCGGGAGGCAGCGAGACGAGCCCGCGTGCGATGTCTCCGCGCGAGGTGAAGATGCTCGCCGCGATGGATCGCTACATCGGCTACGCCGATGCCAAGGATCCAGAGCTACCAGGGATGCTCTTCGTCAAGGCGAGGACGCAATGGAGGTTCGGTCAGGTCGAGACCACGATCCCGGCGTTGCGCAGCATCGTCGACCGGTTTCCGGATCACGAGGTCGCGAGCTACTCCGCGCAGCTCGTCCTCGATTCGTACAATCAGCTGCAGCGATACGATCAACTGGTCGAGTACGCCGGCGAGCTCGCGAAGAAGACCAAGTTTCTCCAGGCCAATCCCGATCTCGCAGACCTCGTCGCCCGCATCCAGCAGCAGGCCAGCCGCAAGCGGCTCGAGAAGCTCGGTGAAGAGGCGCGCGCCGATCACGATCTCGACAAGTACGTGGCCGCCGGCGCCGGCTATCTCGACCTCTACAACGCCGATCCGAGCTCGACGCAGGGGGACGAGCTCCTCTACAACGCCGGCGTGATGTACGAGAGCGGCCTCGCTCACGGCGCCGCGATCAACACGTACCTGCAGCTGCAGAAGCACTATCCCAACAGCAAGCTCGTGCCGCGCATGATGAGCCGGCTGAGCAAGATCTACGCGCGGCTCGCGATGTACGACAAGGCAGCCGACATGCTCGAGCGCTACGCGATGCGCTACGGCGGCGAGAGGGACGCCTACCAGGCGATGAGCGATGCGGTCTACTACCGCAAGGGGATGGGCGATCGCGCGAAGGCAATCGCGGACACCAACTTCTTCGTCAAGAACTTCGGGACCAGGATGCCGAGGGAGGCCGCCGACGCGATGTGGTCGCTGACGGCGCTCTACGAGACCACCGATCCCGCGCGCGCGATCAGCCATCTTCAGGACTACCTCAAGAGCTACGCCGCGAAGGGCGCCCCCGAGCGCACGATCATCGCCCACGCGAAGATCGGCCAGCTGTACTGGAAGCAGAGCTGCTCGGTGCCGGGCATCGAAGGTCTCTGCCTCAAGCGGATCCCGAGCGCGAAGCTGACGTGCGGTACCGGCACCGCGCCGACGTTCGCGGTGGTCGCCCGCGATCCCGGCAAGGCCAAGCTCGCGCTCGCCTCGTTCGCGACGGCGATCAAGCTGTACGAGCGCAGAGTCGGCGACGACGCCAGCGCTCGCTACTTCTACGCGCAGTCCAGGCTCGCGGCCGCCGATGCCGCGCTCGAGCCGTTCCTCGAGCTCGCGTTTCCGCGCGACCTCGACTTCGACGGTGCGGCACGCGCGGCCAGCACGAAGCGATTCAGTGACTGGCTCGAGCAGAAGCAGCGCTCCGGCGGAGACGTCACCCGCCAGTACGAGGCGATCATCGGCGTCAAGGACGTGATCAGCTCGATCACTGCGATGGCGCGCCTCGGCATGCTCACGCAGAGCTTTGCCAGCTCGCTGCTCGACAGCGAGGTGCCGCGCGCCGTCCGCTCGGATGCGAAGCGCACCGCCTACTGCAAGGCGATCACGGATGTGGTCGACCCGCTCGAGTCGAGGGCGGTCACCGCGTTCTCGGTGTGCCTCGCGAAGTCGACCGAGCTCTACTGGTTCAGCGACTCGTCGCGCTACTGCGAGCGCGAGCTGATCCGGCTGCGGCCCGACGAGTTTCCTGCGGCGATCGAGCTGCGCGCCGCACCGGCGATGGTCTCGCCGCTGATCGATAGCGAGGGGCCGCCGTAGGTCGCGGCTTACATCGCATGTCGGAGGCGACGCCCCATCGACATCGCGACGAGCAACGTGACGGCGGCGATCACGAATGGCAACAGCACGATTGACTCCTTTCTACGGACGCAGCTGCACGCCACGTACCGAGCTGGGACCAAAGACTTCCTACTTGCGGCTACGGGTTTTTGCGAGCCGGTCGCTGACTCGCCTGTCGTGACCACGGGTGACCGTGGTGCCGATCGACTGCACCGTGGCGGCGAACGCCTGCTCGACCGTGGGCGCACGCTTCTCGGCGAACAGCGAGGGTCGGCCGGTCAACACCAGCTTGATCCGGCAGATCTTGTCGACGCCTCCCTTGGGTCCGTTGGCATCCTCGAACCGCACGGTGCCGCGCTGGATCAAGCTCGCGTCGTGGCCGAGCCGGCGAGCGAGCTGCACTCGGATCCGATGCTCGAACTCCTCGGCGAGGGGAAGTGTCGACCGGATCGAGATCGGTGCCAGGCCGGCGATCGCGGGGACTGCGACAACTTGTTCGCGGAGCGCTGTGGTTTGCTTCGACATCGCTACCTGATGTCGTCACTCTTTCGCGTTCGTCAACGCTGCCTGATCGAGTGAGGTGATGCCTTCCCGGATCGCGTAGCGCACGAGGTCGGCGACGGTCTCGAGCCCGAGCTTCGCGAGCAGATTTCGACGGTGCGTCTCGACGGTCTTGACGCTGATGTGAAGGCGGCGTGCGATCTCGCGCGGTGTCGCGCCCTCCGCAAGCAGCTGCAATACCTCGCGCTCGCGAAGCGACAGCGGTGCGCTGGCCTCCGACCGCTGCGTGTATCCCTCGACGACGACACCCGCGATGCTCGGGGACAGATAGCCCTGACCCCGAGCAACCGCACGAATGGCGCGCGCGACCTCCTCGAAGCTCGCATCCTTCGGCACGTAACCCGCGGCGCCCGCCTCCAGCATGCCGATCACGTAGCGCTTGTCGACGTGCATCGAGAGCGCGAGCACGCGGACGTTCGGAGCCTCGGCGCGGATGATGCGGGTGGCATCGAAGCCGTTGAGGCCCGGCATCACGACGTCCATCAGGATGACGTCCGGCTGCAGCTCGCGTGCGCGTTGCACGGCCTCGCGACCGTCGATCGCATCGCCGACGACCTCGAAGTCGGACTGCTGCTCGACGAGGCTGCGCAAGCCCTGCGCGAACAGCGTGTGGTTGTCGGCGATCACGATGCGCGTCATGGCCGGGCACCTCCCAGCGGCGCTTCGATCACCGCGCGCGTGCCGCGGCCGATCGTCGAGAACACCTCGAGCCGCCCCCCGACATGGGCGAGCCGTTCGCGGATGCTGAACAGGCCAAAGCCGCTCGTCATCGACCGCGTCGCGGCGCGCGTCTGCTCGTAGCCGCGACCATCGTCCTCGACCTCGATACGGACCGTGGCTCCCGAGACGCGCAGGCGGATCACGGCGGTGTGCGCCTCGGCGTGTCGCACCACGTTGTTGAGCAGCTCGTGGGTGGACCGAAACAGCAGCGCCTTCAGATCATCACCATCGATCGCGAGCGACTCGGCATCGACCTCGACGTCGAGTCCGTGCTGGTCGTGGATCGATTCGGCGAGCCACTCGAGCGCGGGCACCAAGCCGAGCTCGTGCAGGATCGGCGGGCTGATCTCGAACATCAAGGTCCGCGTCTTGGCGAGCACCCCGGCGGCGAGGTCGCAGACCTGGTCGATCGTCGCGTTGTCGGCGGCCTCGCGCGCGCAGCCGCGCAGACTCTCGAGTCGCAGCTTGACGAGCGCGAGCTCCTGGCCGATCCGATCGTGCAGGTGCGTCGCGATCTCGCGGCGCTCGCGCTCCTCGGTGATCGCGAGCTGCGAGGCGAGGGAGCGCAGCTCGTCCTGATACTTCGCGACCGCGTGCTGGGCGCTCTCGAGCTCGATGACATCCGCGATCCGCTCCGCGATCGCCTGCAGCAACTGCGACTCCTCGGGGAGAAACACCGGCTCAGCGCCTGGCAGCTCCGCATACGCGACATCGAGCGAGCCGACGGGACCGGCCTTGCTCGCGATCACCTGCGTGATCATCCACGGCGTCTCCACGAACTTGGTGGCCACCCACTCGGTGTCGCGGACGCGCAGCCGAGCGGCGGCCAGCTGCGGATGCTGGAAGCCGTGCGGGATCTGCTCGACGACGCGTCCGAGCGCATCGGGGAGCGTCGCGCTGCGATCGGCGAGGAAGCGAGACACCGTGATCAGACAGGTCAGCTCCTTGCGACGCTCCAGCAACTCGAGCGCCGAGTCACTCGAGCGCCGAGGATCGTGGGTGCCGCTTGTCGTCATCAACCGATGAAGGCTAGCACCGTTGCGCGAGCAGCGAGTCATCAGCCCGTCGCCCGTCCCGCGATCGCGCTGCGCTCGAGCAACTTGCCGTGCACGGTCTTCACGGTCTCGAGCGCATCGCCGAGCAGCAGGAGCGTGTTTGGTGCGCGATACAGCGGGTTGTCGACGCCGGAGTAGCCCGGACGAGCGTCGAGGTTGCACACCGCGATGGCGCGGGCTTGATGGGCCTGGAGGATCGGCATGCCGGAGAGTGGCGTGTCCTCGACGTCGAGCGCGGCCGGATTGACGACGTCACAGGCACCCACGATCAGGACCAGATCGGTCTCGGGGAAGACCCGGTTCGCGTCGTCGATCTCGACGAGCTTGTCGTAGTCGACATCCGCTTCCGCCAGCAACACGTTCATGTGTCCCGGCATCCGACCGGCCACCGGGTGGATCGCGAACCGGACGTCCTTGCCGATCGTCTCGAGCAGCTTCGTCAACCGCACGACCTCGAACTGCGCGTGCGCGAGCGCCATGCCATAGCCCGGCACCACGATCACGCTGCGCGCTTCGAGTGCGAGCCGGGCGACGCGATCGACGTGGTCGCCCGGGCTCGGCACGGGCTCCGGTGGCTTCGCGGCAAGCTCGCCGATCATCCCCGGCGCCGCCAGCGGGCCACCGAGGAAGATGCTCTTCAGGCTGCGATTCATCGCCCGGCACATCATGATCGTCAGGATCGAGCCCGACGACGCCACGGTCGCACCGACCACGACGAGCAGGCGATTCTCGATCGCGACGCCGCAGAACGCCGCGGCGAGCCCGGCCGTCGCGTTGAGGAACGAGATCAGGACCGGCATGTCGGCGCCGCCGATCCGCATCGCGAACACGACGCCGAAGCCGATCGAGACCACGATCATCGCCGCCACGCCGATCACCGAGTCACCTCCCACCGCCGGCAGCGCGACGAGGAGCAGCAGCGCCAGCAGCGCGAGGTTGTGATGTGGCAACACCGTCGGCCGCTGGCGGATCTTGTCCGCGAGCTTGGCGGCGGCGAGCAGGCTCGCGCTCAGGGTCGCGCCGCCGAGGACGAGCCCGAACAGGCCACTGACCCGAGCCACTTCCGATAGCGTCGGTGCGCCGTGGGTGAGCTCGATCGCCGACACGACGACGGCCGCGGCGCCGCCCATGCCGTGCTGGAGCGCGACCACCGCCGGGATGGCCGTCATGCTCGCGCGGTACGCCACCGCGATGCCGGCGAGCGCGCCGATCGCCGTCGCGCCGGCGACGATCCACGGCTCCGACAACCCGTGCTGGACGACGACGAGGGTCACGGCCGCGATCAGCGACAGCGCGGCCGCGTGATTGCCGAGGCGCGCGCCGCGCGGCGTCCGGAACTGCGAGATGCCGGCGACGAGCAGCGCGATGATCGCGAGGTTGACGACGAGCTCCATCATCCCGCACGCTCCCCGCCGCGCCGGAACATGCGCAGCATCCGGTCCGTGATCGCGTAGCCACCGACGAGGTTGAACGCCGCTGCGACGATCGCGACCGCACCGAGCGCCGTGATCACGGGATCGACATCGGCAGAGAACACGAGCAGCGCGCCGACGATCGTCACCGCCGACAGCGCATTCGTCATCGACATCAGCGGCGTGTGAAGGAGCGGCGGCACCCTCGAGATCAGCGCGTAGCCGACGCCGAACGACGCCGCGAACACCAGGAGCATGATCGCGAGCTCGGTCATGTGTTCCCGATGACGGCGAGCGCCGGCTTGTAGTGGAGCTTGCCGCCTCGCGTCACCAGCGAGCTCGCCACGATCTCGTCGTCGAGATCGGGGGTGCCGCCGCGCTTGAGGAGGTTCTCGACGAACTTGTACATGTTCTCGGCGTAGAGCCACGTCGCGTGCACCGGCATCCGTCCCGGGATGTTCTGGATGCCGCTGATCAGCACGTCCTGAACGAGGATCTCCTCGCCGGCCTTGGTCAGCTCGCAGTTGCCACCCTGATCGATCGAGACGTCGACCAGCACCGAGCCACGCTTCATCGACCGCACCATGCTCGCGGTCACCAGCATCGGCGCCACCGCGCCGGGTACCAGCGCGCTGCAGATCACGATGTCGGCCTTGGCCAGGAACGGTGCGAGGGCCTCGCGCTCGCGCTGGAGCCAGTCGGCGTCGAGCGCGCGCGCGTACCCACCGCTGCCGAGGGCGACGTTGTCGGGCATCGAGAAGCCGTCGACCTGCGCGCCGAGGCTGGCGGCGTCGGAGCGCGCGGCGGCGCGGATGTCCCACGCGCGGGTGATCGCGCCGAGCCGTTTCGCGGTCGCGATCGCCTGCAGGCCCACCACCCCGGCGCCGATCACGAGCACCTCGGCGGGCCGCACGGTGCCGATCGCGGTCGCCAGCATCGGCACGAACCGCGGCAGGTGCTTCGCCGCGTCGAGGACGGCGCGATAGCCGGTGCACGTGCTCATCGACGTCAGCGCATCCATCGACTGGGCGCGGGTGATCCGCGGGATGCCGTCCATCGTGAACGACGTGATGCCGCGGTCGCGCAGCTTGCGGACCATGTCGTGACTGTCGGGAGAGGCCGGATGGAGAAAGGTGACGAGCGTGCTGTTGCTCGCCAGCATGTCGACCTCGTGCTTGCCGACCGCGGCGTTGAAGATCGGCTGCTTGACCTTCAGCACCAGGTCGGCCGAGCGGAGCAGCGCCTGCACGTCGGCGACGATGGTCGCGCCCGCCGCGGCATACGCGGCGTCGTCGGCGTAGACCCCGGCACCGGCGCCTGCCTCGACGGCCACGTCGTGACCGAGCTTGCGGTACTTCGCCACGGTCTCGGGCGTCGCGGCGACGCGCCGTTCCTTGGCCATGATCTCCTTCGGGATGGCGATTCGCATGTCTCGCTCAAGGTGGGCTCGCGCACCGAGTGCGGCCATCGGCCAAAGCTGGAATGTCGGATCGCCGCGCGCTGAAACCGACCGCGCCTTTGGCGCACCGGCGCTGCGCCGATGGCGCGGTTGACAAGTCCGCGTCGTGACGCAGGTTTGTTTCGCCGTGAAGCTCGATCTCGCCCGCAAGCACACCGACCATCTCGTCCCGACGCCGATCGTCCAGCAGACGGCGTTCTGGGGACGCGTGCATCGCCGGCTCGGCTTCGGCGCAGACGCGTTCGATGTCGCGGTCCCCGACGCGATCGCCGGCGACTTCCTCGTGCTGCGCGCTCCGCTCAGCGCGGTCGCGGACTACGCGTACGTGCCGTACGGTCCCGAGGTCGCGCCCGCCACCGGCGACATGGGGCGGTTCCTCGAGCGGCTCTCGCTCGAGCTCCAGCCTCTGCTCGGGCAGCGCTGCGCGTTCATCCGCTGGGATCTCCCGTGGGAGTCCGTGCACGCGCGCGAACCGGAGCACTTCGCCCCGTCGGGAGAGTGGCTCGGCCCACCTTCGCGACCGCTGCGCGAGCTGCGCATGAACCTCGGCACCGACGAGCAGAACCTGTGGAAGGCGGCGCGCGACCTGCTGCCGCCCGACACGGTCGTCATCGATCTGCGCGAGTCCGAGGAGACCATCCTCGCCCGCATGCATCCGAAGACGCGCTACAACGTGCGGCTCGCGGAGCGTCGCGGCGTGGTCGTGGACGAAGGCGATGCCGTCGATCTGCACGAGTGGTACGAGCTCTATCTCGAGACGACGCGACGCCACGGCCTCGAGCCGATGTCATTCGTCCATGCGGATGCGATGCTCCACGAGCGTGCCGATGGCGCGGCCTCGCCGGTGACCACCAAGCTGCTGCTCGCTCGCCACGGCGGACGCTTGCTCGCGGGCATGCTCCTCGCGCTGGCGCCGGATCGCGCGACCTATCTGTACGGCGCGTCGACGCGCGAGCATCGCGAGCTGATGGCCTCGCACGCGTTGCAGTGGGCGGCGATCCGCGCGGCGAAGGCCCACGGCTGTCGCGACTACGATCTGCTCGGTGCCGCACCGCGCGATGGCAGCCAGCATCCGCTGGCCGGCGTGCATCGGTTCAAGACGGGATTCGGCGGCCGGCTGTTCCACCGCGAGGGGTGCTGGGACTTTCCGTTCGACGGCACCACGTACGCGGCGTGGCGTGCACACGAGGATGCAGAGCTCGCGCGACGCTCGCTCGCAAAGGGCTAGTCGATGCTGCGACAGATCTGCGGCTCGTCATCGGCGAGGGCGTCGAAGCGAACGCGTTTCTCGTCGCGCTTCGCCTGCGAACGTGCGCGCTGGCTGGCGACTTCGTTGGAGGCGGGAGTCGATTTCGTTTGCGCTTGCTCTCGTTCGGTCATGGGGCGCAGCGTTGCAATCAACGTGCGCGCGTGCAGCGGGCAAATCGTCGCACCGCTCTCGTTGGAACTACGTACGGGAATCGCCGTGACAAAGCGCCGCGCTGTCTTACTTCGACGACGTGATATCCGATCGACAACATGATCGCCCCATTCCTGGAGGTCGCGCAGGACCTCTCCGCCGGCATCGCGGCAGAGGAACGGTACAAGCGACTCGTCGCCGTCGCGCGTCGGATGATTCCCTGCGACGCCATCGCACTCCTGCGGCTCGAGGCAGATGTCCTCGTGCCGGTCGTCGTCGATGGTCTGCGCGGCGAAGCGATCGCGCGCCGGTTCGCGCCCTCGGAACATCCGCGGCTCGCGCAGATCCTCGCGGCCACCGGTCCGGTTCGCTTCGAGGACCTCGATGTTCCCGATCCCTTCGACGGCCTGTTCGCGAACCGCGGCGATGTTCGCTCGCGGGTGCACGCCTGCATCGGTTGTCCGCTCGTCGTCGAGGGCAGGGTGATCGGGGCGCTGACGCTCGATGCGCTCGAACCGACCGCGTTCGATCGCGTAGATGACGGCACCGTCGCCATGCTGGCGGCGCTCGCCGGCGCGGCGATTCGCACGACCACGTTGTCGCAGGCACTCGATCAGGTCGCCTCGCGGGAGCAGCTGGTTGCCCGCGAGCTGGTGCGCGAAGCGCTCGATCGCATGGGCGGCGAGCCGCTCGGCAACAGCACGGCGATGGTGCGGCTTCGCCACGAGATCGACATGCTCGCCGTCTCGGAGCTCACCTCGTTGATCACCGGCGAGACAGGCGTCGGCAAGGAGCTGGTCGTCCACGCGATCCACGCGAAGTCGCGGCGGCACGACAAGACCCTCGTCCACGTCAACTGCGCCGCGCTGCCCGAGCAGCTGGCAGAGAGCGAGCTGTTCGGTCACGTCCGCGGTTCGTTCACCGGCGCCGTCGATCATCGCGCGGGCAAGTTCGAGGTCGCGAACGGCGGCACGCTATTCCTCGACGAGATCGGCGAGCTGCCGCTGTCGATCCAGCCCAAGCTGCTGCGCGTCCTGCAATCGGGCGAGGTGCAACGGGTCGGCTCCGACAAGACGCTGCGCGTCGACGTCCGCGTGATCGCCGCGACCAATCGCGATCTCGCCGAAGAGGTCCGCGCCGGCCGGTTTCGCAGCGATCTGTTCTATCGGTTGAGCGTGTATCCGCTGCTCGTGCCACCACTGCGCCATCGCCGCGATGACATTCCACTCCTCAGCGGGCACTTCCTCGATATCGCGCAGGAGCGCCTCGGGATCGGCAGGCTGCGGTTGAGCGTCGAGGCGCGCAAGCAGTTGCGCGAGCACGCCTGGCCCGGCAACGTGCGCGAGCTCGAGCACACGCTGTTGCGAGCGGCGCTGCGTGCGAGCGAAGGGCGTCCGAGCGATGCCGTCGTCATCGAGGCGGAGCACCTCGATCTCGTCGCGACCCCGGCGGCGGCACCGGCGTTGCCCGCCGACGTGCGATCCGCGCAACCGCTGCGCGAGGCCGTCGACTCGTTCACCCGGATGCTGATCAAGAGCACGGTGGCGGAGTGCGACAACAACTGGGCCGAAGCAGCGCGGCGCCTCGGCGTCCAGCGCGGCAACCTGCATCGCCTGGCGACGCGCCTCGGCGTCCGGCGCGCCGACTGATCGCGTCGTCATTTGGAGACGCCGGTCGTCAGATCGAGAGCCCGCGTCGCGCCGTGACCGGCTGATGTCCGCGCGGGAGTCGCGGCACGCTGCTCGCAACAAGCCGAGCCATGCCAAGCTACGGCGAGGGAAGTGCATCGTACGTCGCTGCCGGCGAGCGACACGGCATCGCTCGCCTCGTCGACGCGTTCTATCGACACATGGATCAGTTGCCGATCGCGGCGACGATCCGCGCGATGCACGAGCCCGATCTGCGACTGTCGCGCGAGAAGCTCACCGTATTCCTGTGTGGTTGGCTCGGCGGGCCGAACCTCTACAGCCTGACGTTCGGTCCGATCTCGATCCCTCGCGTCCATCAGCACCTCGCGATCGGCGAGGCGGAGCGCGATGCGTGGCTCGCCTGCATGGAGCGGGCGGTCGGCGAGCAACCGTGGACCGACGACTTCAAGCGCTACTTCATGCGTGCGATCGCGGTTCCGGCCGAACGGGTTCGGCTCGCGTCCGTCGCGCACCGGATTCCCGCCGGCTGACCACGACTTCCTGCTCGCTCTGGGCGGGCCGTCCTCCTTCATTCTCCCAGCGCTCGAGAGCTCGCCGGCTGTCTGACGCGTCGATCGCCTGATTGCCGTGAATCATGCAACCACTCCGATGCAAGGGCCGGGCGCGGATCGTGAAGGGAGGCCCGGACATGCGAACCCGAGACACCGACGACAACATCATCGCGAGTTGTGTTCGGCCGGATCCGAGAGGCGAATCGCGCGCATGCGACGAGGTCCTCGCGATGGTCGCCCACGACCTCAGAAACCCGCTCAACACGATCCTGCTCGGCGTCCACCGTCTCGAGGAGTCACCCGACGACAAGGTGTTGCGCGTGATCGAGCGCGCCGCGCAAAGAATGCAGGAGCTGATCGCCAATCTCCTCGATGCCCAGACCATGGTCGATGGCGTCCTCGTGCTCGTGCGCGCTCCGACGAACGTTCGCGCGGTGATCGATGACGTGCGCGAGCTTGTCGCACCGCAGGCGACGGCCAAGCAGCTCGCGTTCGAGCTCGAGGCCTGCGACGAGGTGGTCGATGCCGATCGGTCGCGCCTGATCCAGGTGCTCGCGAACCTGATCGGGAATGCCATCAAGTTCACTCCGGCTCGCGGCCGCGTCGCCGTCCGCGCGTCGCGTGTCGGTGACGAGGTCGAGTTCGAGATCCGCGACACCGGTCCGGGCATTCCGCAGGATGGCCTCGTTCACGTCTTCGACCGTTACTGGCGAGCGACCGGCACCAAGCCGACCGGCACCGGACTGGGCCTCTACATCGCGCACCGGATCGTGGTCGCACACGGTGGAGCGCTCTCGGTCGAGAGCGAGCTGGGCGCCGGCAGCGTGTTTCGCTTCCGCATCCCGTGCTGGGACGCGAGCACGCACGGAGCATCGTAGACGTCACGCCGCGCCGACGGTCAATGAGGACGCATCTCGGGAAATCCATCGGGCCGGTGCATGCGCAGGACCTCCAGCAACAGCTCGTTGGTCTGGCGCGCGCGTTCTCTCAACACCGGGACACGCTCGCTGAGGTTGGCGCGGATCGCCTTGCGCGTGTCCCACGACCGGTCGATCCGGGCGAGCAGCTCGCCGATCCCGATACTGCCCAGTGGTGGAGTCTCCATCTTCAGGTCCTCGAGCAACCCGCTCACCTTCGACGCGTACGGCAGTGGCGCGAACGGCACTCCACGCAGGGCGGCGAAGATCAGGAAGTGCAGTCGCATGCCCACCGCGAACTCGAGCCGGCCCATCAGATCCAGGATCTGGCGAGGAGAGTATCGGCGTCGCAGGATCTCTGCCCGCTCGGCGTTGCGCATCGCTGCGACCACCGCGTGGCTATGCTGCACGTCGGTCTTCTCCATCGGCACGAACAGCACCTCGGCGTCGTAGCGATCGACCATGAAGTCGGCGGCATTGGCCAGCAGCGCGTAATACTCCTCCGGCCGGATATCGGGCGCCGCAGGACCTGGCTCGCGGACCGAGAACCCGACGACGTGCTGCCCGAACTCGACACCCTCCGCTTCGAGGGTCTCGCGCGAGAGCGCCTCGGGCTCGAGCAGGAACGCCGGGTCGGCGGTCAGGTGGATCTCGGTGGTGACTCCGACATCCTCCAGCAGGCGATAGCCGAGCCGATCGCGAACGGTGATGAGCGATGGCGCTTCGCTCAGCGTTTCCTGCACCACCCGTCTCGCCGACGCGGTGACCAGTGGACCCGCGCTGATCGCGTACAGCACGACGGGTGTCCCGACCTCCTTCGCGATGTTGACCTCGCGCAGATACTCGGCGGCGTCGCGATCGTAGAGGATGCCGCCGCCGCCGAGGATCAAGAGATAGAGCGCCGCGATCTCGGGCGTCACCTCCCGACGTGTGAGCCCGCGAGGTGAGATCGCGTGATCGACGCCGTGGCGGTGCAGCGTGTCCTCCGGGTTCTTCGAGAACACCGTGATCTCGGCGTCGATGCTCGCGCGCAACTCCTGAAGGATCCCTTCCAGGATGGCCTCGTCTCCGAGGTTCATCCCGCCATAGGAGCCGGAGATTCCGATCCGTACCGGTTTTCGTGTTTCAACCATGGAGACCTCAGATGGGACGTAGTGGTCGACGCCACTCGAGCTCGATACCCTGAGCGACGAGCAGCGACTGGAAGTCGGCGAGCAGGCCGGGCGTGTTCCGCACCGCGCGCGGGATGGTTCCTCGCTCGAGGCAGAATGCAGCGAGCAATCCCGCCGCCTCCCCGATGTTCCACTCGACGGGGTGAAGGCGAAATGCGCCGTTGGTGATGTGCGTGACGCCGAGGTTCTTGCCTCCGGGCAACAGGTTGTCGACGCGCACCGGCACCATCGCGCCGAGTGGGATCTGAAACGGCCAGCACGCGAGGTCGAGGTAACCGGCACCGTTCGTTCGAGGATGGAGATCGATGCGGTAGCCGCCGATGCCGACCGAGTCCTCGAACGTCGCGGGTCCATCGGCGCGCACCGGATACGCGATGTCCTGCTCGACGACCGTCGTCTCCGCCCGCAGCCGGCGCGATTCTCTGACGTACGGCGCGAGCGCGAGGCCGTCTGGCGTCCCGCCGACGACATCACCCCGCAAGCGGAGGCCGGGATATCCGAGGCCGCCATCGGAGCGTGGCGCCTCCGTCTGCAGCCAGTACAGCAGGCTCAGGCTCAGCTGCCTCGCAGCCTCGAGATGACTCGCGTGTTCCGCCTCGGAGACGCCGACGAGCGGTCCGGACCAGTAGTCGTTCTGCGGCCAGTTGACGACGGTGACGTCGCTCGGCGCGAAGCCCGGCTCGAAGTTGCGACGATCGAGGATCCGGCGGAAGTTCCACCACGGCCGACCGTCCTCGGCCTCGAAGAGCATTCGCCGGAGCGGTTCGTGCGTCTCCGGGCGCACGGTCGTCCAGTCGAGCAGTCGGCCGGGCCAGTTCGGTGGCTGCAGGTTGCGCCACATCTCGTACTGCGTCGGCTTGTCGATCGTGTGGTCCTCGCCGGGAAGGTGCTCCATGGCGAAGCACACCGTGATGGCCTGCTGTGCGAGAGGCTCTGCGCGTTCGAACGCGTGCGGCTCTCCGGTCTCGCTGCGCGCCTCCGCGCCGACGACGTGCTCGACGTTCGCGAGCTCGAGGAGGTCCCCGTAGGGCGTCGCGTCGATGAAGTACGGCGCCTCGATCAGGGTGTCGCGGCCGGAATCGAGTGCCCTCACGACGACGCCCGAGATCCGATCGCCCTGTGTCCACGCGGCGACGGGGCGATGGGGATGCAGCACGAACAGCCGTCCGTTGAGCTCGTATGGCGCCATCATCTGCTGCAGCACGGCGACCGCGATCCGCGGATCGTGACAGAGCCGGCTCACCCAACCGTTGCCCGGATTCAACCGCTCGTTCGCGCGCGCTTCGGCGCCGAGCGGGAGGAAGCGACGATAGAAGTCGCGAATCCCCTGGCGAAGCTTCCGGTAGCTCGCCGTGGCGCCGTGCTCCTCGATCCACGGATGCTCGTCGGGCGGCACGGCCTGGTTGGTGAGCTGACCACCAACCCACTGCGTCTCCTCGGTGAGAATCACCCGGCGGCCGAGCCGGGCCGCACCCAGCGCCGCGGCGCAGGCACCGAGACCACCTCCGATGATCGCGATATCGGTTCTCAGGACATGCACGTTTCCTCAGTGCCGCGAACGCACGGCGGCCTCGGGCTTCTGCTGGGTGGGGACGTGTTCGGGGCGTGCGTGCTCCGCCGTACCGTGTGCGCCGACCATCCAGTGCAGCTTGTCGATCGCTCGCGTGGCGCCCACGAAGATATCGGCCGTCACCTGATCGCCGAGGCTCGTTGCCTGATCGATCGCCTCCCGCATGGAGCTCCCGGCAGCCTCGAGCGCCTTCGACAGCACCTCGAGATGTGCCGGCCCTCCGCCGGCGACCTGGCGCGGATACTCCGGAAGCGAGGTTCGCTCCGCGACCATCTTGATCGTGCCTTCGGCTTGACCGCCCAGTTGCGCCACGCGTTCTGCGATGTCATCGACGTGCTTTCGCAACTCGTCGGAGATGTCTTCGAAGAGCTGGTGCAGCGCGTAGAACTCGCGTCCGGTGACGTTCCAGTGGGCCTGCTTCGCCTGATACAGCAGGTCGATCCCGTCCGCCAATCGAGCATTGAGAAGCTCGATGAGGGTCTGCTTGTTGGTGGTGTGCATGGTTCCGCCTCATGCGAACCACGCACCACGTGGCCAACGCCCACGGAGGCGAGGGCGCGCACCACACGGACAGGCTCGCTGGTCAGACCTTCACGTCCACGCGATCGCCGGCCTCCGTCGGCGGCTCGCCGAGAAACTCGATCCACTCGCGCTTCATGCACGGATAGTGCGTCGCGGCTTCGACGAGCTCGATGAAGTCGTCGATCGTCTTCTCGAGACGCTGCTGCAATGCTGCATCGGCGAGACGGTCGGCGTCGAACGCCTTGTGCGCCATCGACAGCGAGAACATCGCCGGAAAGATCCGCGAACCCAGGTGCTCGAGCGGGACGCGCAGCGACCATAGCCCGCGATTTCCACCGGCGAGGGAGGGTGATGCCGAGAGCAACAAGCCGTGGCGCGCGTCGAAGGGTTGAGGCCGGATCCGCGACGTCCAGTCGATCGCGTTCTTGAGCACTCCGGGCATCGCCGCGTTGTACTCGGGTGACACGATCACGAACGCGTCTGTACGCGTCAGCCGGCGGGAGAGCTCCTTCGCTCCCGCCGGCAGGCCGGTCGCGGTCTCCTCGTCTCCATCATAGGAGACGCAATCGAACTCTCGCATCGATGCCAGATCCACGCTGACGCCACGCTGCTCGGCGTGTCGAGCCGCCAGCTTCGCGAGCTTCGTGTTGAGCGAGTCCTGGCGCAGCGATGCCGAAAACACCAGCAGCTTGATCGTTCGATCCCGAGTAGCCATGACTCTCAGTACCTCACAGGTGCGATCGCAGGTACGAGGTCACGACGACACCAAACGAGACAACCGCGCCTAGGATCGCCCAGCGCGATGTGCGCCTGCGTCGCTCGCGGATTCTCGGTGCCGGTTGCGTGGCCGCGATCGAAGTCGAAGAGGGAGCGGCGCGGAAGGACCCCCAGCCAGGAGGATCACTCGCGGGAAAGGATTCCCAGCTCGCTTGATCGACGATGTCCCAGTCGCGCGGCATCTGACGGGATTCGCTGCATCACACGTGCCCGGCCCTATCGTCGGTACTTGAGTGCGAAGAAGCCGTCCATCGCGGCGAGCAGCCCGTCGACATCCGCATGCTCTGGCACCGAGATCCGGCAGATCTGGACGTTGTCGTGCTTCTGCGCGTTCTTGACCTCGGCCGACAGCGCTCCCTGCGTCGACTCCTCCGGGTTGATGACGTAGAAGTAGTCGGGCTTGCCATCACCGACGGACTGGCCGTAGCTGACGCGGCTCTTGACCAGCGCGGGTGCGTGCTCGAGCAAGTAGGCGACAAACTCGTCGACGAGATCCGCGTGCGTGGTCGGCGCAGGCGGCAGATAGAACGACAGCATGCCGCTCGCGAGCCCCTCGGAGACCTGATCGGTCGCGATCGCGTACAGCGTGATCTCGTGACCGTGGGCACGCAGCGCCTTCCGGATCCCGTCCGCGAGCCGCATCGTGTTGGCGCTGATCGTCGCCATCCGCGGCCGCAGGTCTGCGAGACCTGCCCGCAGCTCCGCGAGTTGCGCCGGCCGCGCGAACGAGTCGGCGTCGCGACCGAGCTGGCGCGCGCGAGCCACGATCTGCTTCGCGATCGGATCGCTCGCACAGGCGACGACGCCGAGCGTGGTCTTGCCCTTGGTGAAGTACTTCGAGCCGCTCTTGACGAGGATCACCGGCCAGTCCTGCGCGAAGTCCTTCGCGAAGATCGGGTAGAGCGGGGCGAGCGTCGTATCGACGACGAGCGGCACCTGCTTGCCCGTGCGCTCGCGATACGCGCGCAGGCCGGCCATCAACGCGGGGAAGTCGTGGACCTGGAGCTCGGGGTTCGTCGGCGTCTCGAGGAACATGCACGCTGCACCGTCGTGGCCGGCGAGCGATGCGAGCACGCGATCGACGAGCGTCACCGGACGGCCGGTCGCGTCGTGACCGATCACCTCGAGGGGCCGTGGCTTGATGACTCCGTCGCGCGCCAGCAGATCCGCGATCAGCTGCCCGGTGCCGCCGTAGCCGTTCTGCGCGTAGCACAGCGTCACGGGGCCGAGCACGTCGCCGACCGCGGTGAACACGGCGGCTTCCGCGGCGAGACCGGTGCAGAAATAGATCGTCTCGCGGATCTCCGGAAACAGCGCCTGCAGCGCGGCCTCGCACTCGGCGGGCGTCGCCTCCGCGAGCTCGGTCGGCGAGAGCCCGGCGATGCGCTCGAGCTCCGCGCGGGCATCGGCGGCGAGCAACGCGGAGACGGTGCGCTTGCGGATCAGCTGGATGCCATACGGATCGATGCGCGACTCGTCGCGAATCAGCAGCACGCCGCCGTTCGGAACCGGGTAGCAGATCGCGTCGGCCGCGCTGGCCTGGACGTCGCCGGTGAACGGCTCGTCGGCGACGAGCACGGTGATCACGTCCGGGCTGCGAGCGGGCAGGTCGCCGCGCCAGTGCTCGTGAACCTCGGCATGCTGCGCCGCGAGCGCCCCTCGCGCATAGATCCGCACCGGCAGCGTGCGCCGCGGCGATTCGATCACCGACAACCACGGCTTGGTCGCCGAGGCGAACGAGAACACGCGCGCCGCGTTGGTGCGCGACTGCACGTAGAGCTCGTACACCGTCGACAGCGGCTGACCGAGTCGCGCGTAG
Organism: Pseudomonadota bacterium; assembly: GCA_023430775.1. GTDB lineage: Bacteria > Myxococcota_A > Polyangia > Haliangiales > Haliangiaceae > JABFXX01. The sequence continues at coordinate 12,844 of JAEYYY010000896.1, read as the reverse complement.
TCGAACGGCAGCCCCACCGCGGCAAGTCGCTCGCGAATCTTGCCCGGGTCGTCGAGCCCGGCGATGTCGGCGAGGGCCGCCTCGAAGCGAGCCGCGAACGCGGTGTCGGAATCGAAGCGGAACAGATCGTAGGTCGTCGCCCGGTGGTCCCAGTCGTCGGGTAACGCACCGAGGATGCGTGGCAGAGCCTTGCTGAGGTTCGCGGCGAAATCAGGAGTCACCACGGGGAGAATAGTCTGTTGCACCACAGCCAGGTACTGGTCGCGCCGCGAGTCGACTCACCTGTGCTGGTTCGGGCACCATTCCGGTATGACCGACGAGGTTCGCGCCCGCATCGCTCGCGTCGTGCCCGGCGACTTCGCGCTGTCGCGCCGCGACGATCGCTGGCTGGCGCTCGGTCTCCAGGTCGCATTCGCCGCCGCCAACGACGCCGAGTGGGCGCGCCTGCAAGCCGAGGCTCGGCTGCTCGCTCGCTGGCGCGCTGCCGGCGTGCCGGTGCCGCGCGTGCTCGACGAGCGCGATCAGGTCCAGGTGCGCGAGCGTCTCGACGGCATCATGGGCGAGGTCGTCGAGCCACTCCTGTTCGGCACCGCGACGCTCGCCGAGGTCACCCGGATCTCGCCGTTCACGCGCGCCGGCGATCCGCTGCCCTGGTCGTTGCCCGACGGCAACGCGCGATTCGATCCGAGCTGCCCGCTGTCGCCGTTCGGTGCGCGGCTCGCGCGAAGCTACGGCGAGCTCGCGGCCAGGCTGCACTCGGTGACGAATGCCGACGCGATCACCACGCGGCCGCCGTTCGAGCTCGACGCTGCACTCGCGAAGCTTCGCACCACCTCGATCGCGCGTCAGCTCGTCGACAAGGCCGAGCGCGCACGGTCATGGATCGCGGAGGGCCCGGCGCCGAGCTGCATCGTTCACGGCGACCTCCACTTCCACAACATGTGCCTCGCCGAGGACGGCTCGATCACCGGCGTCTTCGATATCGGCGATGCGCATGTCGATGGCCCGGAGTCGGAGTTTCACTACGTCCACTCGCTCGGCCCGCGCTTCGTCGAGCTCGCGCTCGAAGCGTATGGCGCGCCGCTGGACGTCGAGCACATCCGTCGCGCTCACGTGCGCACCGCGCTCGGTCACCTGCTGTTCGTCGCCGAGGACAGTCCGCGGTGGCCGAGGATGCTGTCGTGGAACACGGCGGTCCTGACCTACCTCGTCCCGTAGCGATCTCGACGCCGGGACGGGCGATGCCCGGTGACTCGTGAGGTAATTCGATGATGGCGGATGACTCGGAGCTGGAACTCTCGATCGCGATCAAGAAGGGAAATCTCAAGAAGGTGAAGGAGCTTTTGGGGGAGAAGCCTGGGGCCAAGTTGAAGGCGAAGGTTTCGTACGAGGAGATCAAGGGCCACCGCTACCAGGCGAGGCCGCTGGATCTAGCGATCTGGGCCAAGCAGCACGCCATCATCACGTGGCTCGTCGAGCAGGGCGCGGATCTCAACGATCCGAAGGGCTTCTCGCTCGATCGCATCTTCAGCTTCGACAAGCCGCCGGACCTCGCGATGGCGAAGTTCCTGATCGGCCTCGGCGCGGACCCGAACCTTCGGATGGACAGGGGCGTGTCGATGCTCGACGTCGCCGTCAGTACCAACAGACTGCCGCTCGCCAGGTTCATGCTCGAGAACGGAGCGCAGATCACCGACAAGACGGTGGCGACCTCTCCACGTATGGAGGAGCTGCTGGCAAAGCCGCCGAAGCCCAACACCGCGAAGGCCGCACCGACCAAACCGGCCAAGGCACCTGCCAAGGCGACCAAGACTGCGGCCAAGAAGAAGAAGGTCGATCTGAGCGGGTTCGACAAGCATCGCGGTCACTACATCCGCGTGACCGGCAGCTCGAGCCGGTTCCTCGTGCCCAAGAAGTCTCAGCAGCACGTCATCGACGACGCCGTCGGCGACATGGCGTTCGAAGACATGGTCGACGAGGGTTGGCGTGTCGTCGCGGTCGACGCCGTGGTCGAGGATGGCGAGGTCGAGCAGATCGATGCTCTGCTCGCCGTCCACACCGAGACGGGCAAGCTCCTGGTCTGCGCCGAGGGCACGAACAAGGAGCTGCGAGCCACGGTCGACACCTGCAAGATCACCCTCGACGACGATTAGTCGCTCGAGCACACAGCCGTGCTCACGTGCGCGTCAGAAGATCTTCAACAGCAGGAACACGACGATCGCCAGGCCGAGGCCGCCGCCCAGCAACCAGACGAGGAACGCAGCGCCGATCGCGCCCTTCTCCTGTGGCGGCGCGGACGCCTCCGGCACCAACTGCATCGAGGTCGGGGTGGACACTGCCAGCTTGCTGCTCTGCGCTTCCATATCAGCTCCTTTCCGAGATTCCGCTGCGGAACCTGAGCCTACGAAGTGCAACCGCGGGGCCGAGCAGCGTGCAGTGCCGAGGTGCCAGCAATCTCTCGACAACTCCGGTGCGCGAGGTTTTTCGCAACCCGGACCGCGTGCCTCCGATGGGCTCGCCATGTGGAAATTCAAGAGCCAGAGCGACGCGATCCTTTATGTCTGGGACTACTTCTACTGCGCCAACGCACCACAGCCGGGCGATGAAGTGCCGTGGGGCAAGATCGAGCGAGCCCTGTGCAGGGTGCGAGAAAGCGAGAGCTATCTCGACGCTCGCCATGCCGTCGACATCCGACTCCAGCACGCGCGTCGCACTCTTCGCGCGGTCCGACTGACCTTGAAGACGATCCCCGAGCTGTCGTCGCCGCCGGAACGCTGGGTTGTGGTCGAGCTCGCGAAGCTGGAGAGCTCGACGACGAAGCTCGTCGAAGAGCTCTCCATGGCGCCACCACCGATGTTGCAGTGAAGAGCGCCGTCGGAATCCCGGTCGAGCCGTTGCGCAGGGTCGGCACGAGTTGCGCCGGTCGTGCACAACCCTCGACGAGCTCATCGACACTTCCGCGCGCCCCGGTCCTTGCACGGTCTGCGCGCATGAAATCCTGGATGCTTGTCGTGCTGGCGGTGGGGTGTGCCACCGAGCCAGTGATGGTGGAGGTCGAGTCGCGGGTCGTTCCGGTCGAGCTCGTGATGGACGAGCGGATCGTGCTGACGCCCGGCCATACCGTCGTGCTGCCCGTACAGGTCGTGCGCGACGACGACCATCCGGTGCAACTCGACCTCGCGGGAGCGACGCCGCCGGGCGTCACCCTCCAGCTCTCGGAGGTGAACACCAGGAACCAGATCGTCGAGCTCGAGGTCACCGCGGATCCCACCGCGGTCGCGCACGAGATTCCGCTCACGCTGTCCGCGAAGCTCGGTCCGCACCGCGATTCGCAGCCGTTCGTCGTCAGCGTCCAGCTCCCGTCGGCGCCCGAGCCCGGCGTCGAGGACTACGCGCCCGGCGTCACGGGCCACATCAAGACGATGACGGTGATGGGCGAGGAGATCACGTACGAGGTGATCGACGGGGTCGCGGTGATCGGGGACATCGTGCTCGGCGACGCCCAGACGATCGAGGCGCTCGCGAACCTGCGCTCCGCCACGTGCAACCCGACCTTCCATACCGACTTCGCGTGCTCCGCATGGCAGGACGGCGTCATCGGATACTCGCTCGCGAACGACTGGGGCGAGCACAACGAAGCCATGATCGCGGCCATCCATGCCGCGATGGCGGAGTGGACGCGGCAGACCGGCATCACCTTCGTGCGGCGCACCAGCGGCGAGCACCTGCAGTTCCGCAACGGCGGTGGCTGCTCGTCGGCGGTCGGGCGCGCCGTGTTCACCGGGTTCGATTCGCAAAGCATCTCGCTCAACGGGGCAGGCTGCCAGACCGCGGCGCTCCACGAGATCGGTCACGCGATCGGCCTCTATCACGAGCACAACCGCAACGACCGCAACACCTACGTCGACATCAAGCTGTCGAACGTCGAGCACTTCAAGGAGCACAACTTCTTCCAGATCGGTGACTTCCTCGTGAATCGCGGGCCCTACAACTACCAGTCCGTCATGCACTACGCGCGGCACGGCTTCGCGAAGGAAGAGCAGGCCTGCAAGGACGGCGACGACTCGAAGTGCACGGTGTTACCGCGCTTCCCCGCCGACGCCGTCGACATGGGCCAGCGCACGCGCATCACGGAAGGTGACATCTATGGTGTCTACAAGCTGTATCCACCGCGCTATCGCATCCGCGCCGCGCAGACGAGCTCCACGAGCGATCGCTTCAACCTCTCGATCGACTGGGAGCGCGGACGCCCGGGCGCAGGCATCGATCGCATCGTGTGGTGGAGCGATCGGCTCACCAATCCTGTCGGCGGCGGCGACACCCTCGACCTTCGCTTCGGCGACGTCCCGCCCGGCGAGCACGTCATCAGCGCCCAGTTCTACGTCGCCGGCGAGGCGATCGCCACCCAGAGCGTGACCGTGAACTTCGTCAATGCGGCTCCCGCGGTCACGCTCGCGACCGTCGACGGCAGCCTCGAGCAACAGATGGGGCACGCCTTCTCGGTGCGCGCCACCATCGACGACGCCGAGGACGGCGACTGCCTCGACTGCAGGCTGGTGTGGACGCCGGAGCCGACGTTCTCGACCTCGATCCCGAACACCGCGGTCTACTCGTTCGACACGCCGGGGCCGCAGACGATCAGCGTCGCGGTGACCGACCGTGGCGGCGTCACCTCGACGGCAAACCTCACGGTGCAGGTCGTCAACACGCCGCCGATCGTCTCCATCATCTCGCCGCACGACGGGTTCGTCGTCTCCGACAACGCCGAGATCGTGTTCTCCACGCGCACGACCGACGTCAACGGGACGGTGCCGTGCAACCAGTACCGGTGGCACACCAGCGTCGCGACCGACGTGCACACGTCCACTCCCTCGTGTCACAAGCCGATCCGCCTGATCGGTGCTGGCTCCCACATCATCACCGTCGAGGTCACCGACGGAGACACCATCGTCTCCGACTCGATCGAGGTCATCGTCAACGGTTGCACGGCGGACTGCCCGCCAGACGTGTTCATGTCCCTCTCCGAGCCGCCGTCGCCGGACGGCTACTACCTCGATCGCAGGCTGACGACCTACGTCAGCTTCCGCGACATCGACCACACGCCGGTCACGTTCCGGCTGTTCGCGCGGGCGGTCGGCTCGACGACGGAGATTCCGATCAACGGCTTCACGACGACCACGCCAACGACCGGGTCGTTCTACGGAACGCAGCTCGGCTGGACCCCCAGCGAGGACGTCGTGGCGTGGCCGAACTGCCTGTTCGACTTCCGCGAGTACGACATCGTCCTCGAGGTGACCGACGCCGCGAACATGACGAGCTCGGCCACGCAGCGGATCAGCCTCGGCTGCGATCTGATCTGAGCCGCCCTGACCGGTTCGTTATCGGTCCCACGTCGCGCGCTTCGCTTCGATCAGCGGCGTGAAGTACGCGTCGAATGCGGCCGGGTCATCCGAGGGCCGGCCCGTCCCCGGTGCTCCCTTGCACTCCGAGATCGAGAGCCCGAAGGCCTCGCGCGCGATGCCGACGAGGAACACCGAGTTGCACGACCAGCCGCGATCGTCGACGAAGGTCACGAGCTCGCGCACCATCTCCGAGGGACGAAGGCCGTCGCGGTACAGCTCGCGCGCGAACGCACCCGCCAGCTCGGCGAGCTCGAACGACGATGCATACCGACACGCCATGGCTGCGAGACTATGCCGCGCCGCCGGACGCCGAGCACCTACCATCACGCCTCTGCCGGTGTATATGGTCGGAGTGCGAGCCGTCGCGATCGTCCTCCCGAGCTGCCTCGTCGCATGTGGTTCGTCACCCACGGCTGCGCCCGACGTGAGATCCGCGACTCCTGCGACAGCGCCGCCGTCCACGCCGATGCTGTTCGGTGCACCGATCTACGCGCGCTCCGTGCGGACCGCTCCGCGATCTGCTGGGGCGATGACGAGACGGCGGCGGAGGTGAAGTTCAATCTGCCCGTGCATCCACCCCCGGGCCCGTTCACGACGCTATCGCTCAGCAGCGATCATGCATGCGGCTTGCGACCCGACAAGACGATCGCGTGCTGGGGCGGTGACGACGACGAGTACGGCCACTCGCGTCCACCGGCGGGCCAGTACATCGCGGTTTCGGCGGGTGACGAGCACAGCTGCGCGATCCGCACCGATAAGACGATCGTGTGCTGGGGCAACGAGAGCTCGAACCGCCTCGCCGCGCCGGCGGGGACCTTCGAGTCGATCAGCGCGGGCCTGCTTCACTCGTGCGCCCTCGGCACCGACAAGCATGTCGCGTGCTGGGGCAACGAGAGCTGGTCGCGTGCACCCGGCGGCGAGCTCACGTCCGTACAAGTTCGTGGCGGCTGGGCATGTGGCCTTCGCCCCGACCACACCGCGGTGTGCTGGGGCGTCGACGTGACCAAGGAGGAGGACGGCGTGCCGATGCCGAACGAGAAGTTCACCAAGCTCGCCCTCGCGATGACATTCGCGTGTGGCCTGACGCTGGATCAGCGCATCGCCTGCTGGGGCGTCAATCACGGAGGCAAGGCCACGAACCCGCCGGCGGGGAAGTTCCTCGACGTTGCCGTCGGGCTCCGCTTCGGGTGCGGACTTCGCACCGATCACACGATCGCGTGCTGGGGCAAAGACCACCCCGACCCGATCGTCCCACCGGCAGGGCACTTCGAGGCAATCGCGGGCCAGCATGCAATGTGCGCCCTTCGTGCCGATAGAACGCTCGCGTGCTGGGTCAACGACCGGCTGGCGGCCGCCGCGCCGCGCAACTTGTAGGCTCCGCCCGAGCCGGCGGAGTGTTATCTGTTGTTGCGATGAGATCGTTCGCGCATCTGGTCGTCGTGGCGTGCCTGGCGCTGTCGTGCGCGTCCCCACCGAAGGCCAAGCCGACCGATGTCACCGAGCGAGGGCTCCGTCGCGTCGACGACAACCAGGCCGAGCCCGGCCGCGTGTTCCGGATGTGGGCCGTCGTGATCGGCGTCTCCGAATACAGCTTCACCAAGCAGGGCGTGCCGAACCTCGAATACGCGGAGATCGATGCCAGATCGGTCGCCGCAGCGCTCACCGATCCTCGATTCGGAGCCGGTGGGATCCCGAAGGAGCAGATCCGCGTGCTCACCAATCGAGAGGCCACCCTCGGGAACGTCCGCGAAGCGCTGCTCGATTTCCTCGGCAAGGCAGCGAAGGACGATCTCGTCGTCGTGTTCTTCGCCGGCCACGGCGCACCGGATCCGGGTCGGCTCGACGAGCTGTATCTCCTCGTGCACGACACCGATCCGACGCGCATGGCGACCACCGGCCTGCCGATGGCGGAGGTCTCGCGCGCCCTTCAGCGGCTGCGCGCGGAACGGATCGTGTTCTTCGCCGACGCCTGTCATTCAGCCGGCGTCACGATGCCCGGCATCCGACTGCGGAGCGTGGGCGAGTCGAACCCGATCAACAAGATGTTGAAGGAGCTGGCGCAGGTCCGCCGGAATCGCGTCGTCGTGACATCGAGCGACGTCAACCAGACCTCGCTCGAGGGAGCGAAGTGGAAACACGGTGTCTTCACCTGGGCGCTGCTCGAAGCACTCGGCGGCGCCGCCGATGTAGCCGGCAACAAGGATGGCATCGTCCAGCTCGGTGAGGCGGTCGATTTCGTGCGTCGCACCGTCGAGGACCAGACGCTGTCGCGTCAGACGCCGGTGGTCGCCGGCGAATACGACGGCCGGTTGCCGCTCGCGCTCGTCCGGGCGGATGCGGCCGTTGCCCCTCCGGCCACCGCGCCAGCGCCGCGTCCCGCGGTCACCACGACCAATGCAATGCTCGATCTGGGCGAGCTCGTCGTCGAACCGCGCCACACGCGGCCGCAGGCCTTCTTCATTCTCCAGCGTCGCGACGTCGCCGTGTCGCTGTCCGCCGACGAGCGCGCCGCAGCGCCCGCGGCTGCTACCGCCTTCGATGCGTGGACCGCAGCATCACTCGCCGAGCGCCGCCTGCAGGAGGATCGCGCGCGCGAGCTGCGACGGCTCGACGACAAGCTCAGACCGCGCCTCGAAGCGAAGGACGCCACCGCGGAAGCCGCCTACAAGCGCGAGCGCACCGCCATCGAGAAAAAGTACGCCGCATCGCAGGCGCCGCTCGACAAGCGGGCCGCATCCACGCAGATCGCCGCGATCACCGCGATCGAGCAAGCCCTCCAGGCAAAGCCATCGATCGGCTCGCTCTATGTCGCGCTAGCCGAGCTGTACTTTCGCCGCGCGAATGACGCGTACCTGTCTGCCAGCGAGGCCTACGAGAAAGCACTCACCGCCGGCGACGTCTCGCAACCCGAGCCGATGCCCGACTTCGCCGCGGCAGCAGCGATCCTCGACCGCTATCTCGAGAGCTTCCCGAAGCACCCGCTGCGGCCGGGCGCTCACTACTTCCGGACCTATCTCAGCAGCGAATCGCGCGAACCGCCGAAGGCCACCGCCGGTTACGGACTCGCTGCTATCGCCGAATTCCCAGATCACCAGTTCGGTCCGGATCTCTATCTCCTCGTCGGTGACACCTACTTCGACAACGTCGAGCCGCGCCTCTTGAGTCTCGCTCGAGAAACCTACCTCGCCGGCTTCCAGCGTGCGCCGAGTGGTCACCCGTTGCGTACGCTGTTCCTCTACAAGCTCGCGTGGACGCACTACCGGATGGACGAGCTGGCACCCGCAGCGCAGCGCTTCGCCGAGCTCGTCGATGAAAAGGCCGACGCCGGAGTCGACCTCAAACCCGAGGCGCAAGCATACCTCTCCACGATCATCGCCGAGACCAACGACACCAAGCTCGCCGACTCGCTCGCCTTGCCGGCGCCGCTCAAGGCCGCCGTGTTCGCCGACGCGTCTTCCCAGATCGCCGCCGACAATGACGACGTGACGGCGCTGGCGTGGATCGAGCGAGCGCTCGCTCTCGCTCCAGCCCACGCCGATGCGCCGGAGTGGGACGCGCGAGCAATCAAGCTTCTCGAGCAGACCGGCAAGAACATCGCCGCGGCGGAGCGGCTCGAAAAGCGCTTCGAGAAGTACGGCCCTGCGTCGACCTGGTATCGCGATCACCGCAGCAACCGAAAGCCGGACTTCCTGAAAGGGCTCGCCGCCGACACCGAGCTCGCAGTCACGCTGCGCAAGGCTCCGCCGACCTTGCCGGTGTCGACGAAGCAAGCCGCGCTCTCGTTCGCGCGTCGGCTGGTGCCTGGCATCGGCCGTTGCGCAGAGCGCGAGCTGAAGCGTGACCCGCGCTTCCAGACCAAGCTGACGATCGAGCTCGAATGGAGCGCGACGGGCGAGATCAAGGCGTCGCGAACCGTGGCGCCGGAGTCGACCTCGAAATCCCTGGTCGATTGCGTGGACGCGCGGCTCGCGAATGGCCGCGTGAACGCCTCGCAGGCCGGTGCGGCCCGTGTATCGATGGCGATCCGACCGTCACCCTGAACGAATGACCGGTGACACCTTGGCCGTTCGAGCTCGAGGTCTCGTACGCCTTCGCGCGCACAGATCCGACGCTCGCGCGCTGTGCTCTGATCAGGCGAACGAGCGCGCATCGATGGTCGCGCCGGTCTGCGTGCCTTCGATCGACGCCGCGTACGCCTTTGCACAGACCGCCGCATCGATGCCCTTGATCCCCATCTCCGTCATCTTCCACGCGACGAGCGTCTCGTTGATCCACGGCGGGCTGACGACGTTGACGCGAATGCCGCGCTCCGCCTCGAGCGCAGCGGCGCGCACGAAGCCCTCGAGGCCGGAGTTGATCATCGAGACCGCAGCCGAGCTCGGCATCGGGTTCTGCGCCAGGACGCCGCTCGTGACCGTGACCGACCCGCCGTCGCGCACGTGCTTCAGCGCCTGACGGATGACATTGACCTGGCCCATCAGCTTGTAGCCGAGCGAATTCGCGAAGTCCTCGTCGGTAAGCTGCGCGAGTGGCTTCCAGGCGCCACCGCCGGCGCACGACACGACGTGGTCGAGGCCATTGACGCGCTCGAACAGCGCGGTGATCGACTTCGGATCCTGGATGTCGACGGAGGGCGTGCTCTTGCGATGAACGCCGATGACCTCGTGCTTGGACGACAGCGCAGTCACCACCGCGCTGCCGATGGTGCCGGACGAACCGACGACAAGAATCTTCATGCGCGTGGTTTACCGTGTCTGCGGTCGAAGCGAAACAGCAGATCCAAGATCCAGGAGCGCAGGCATCGCGCGCAGGCGCACGCCTTCCGGAGTAGTGCGACGCCGCGCGAGCCAGGTTCCAGCTATGTCCCGAGCCGCTCGAGCTCGTCGATCTGGCGCTGCAAACGCGCGGCGTCGTCGTGACGCCCGAGCTCCGCATACTGCGCGGCAGCAGCACGGCGCTCGGCGAGCTCGCGATCGACCAGCGCGGCAACATCGGCGGGCGATAACACGCGGCGCGCGACCTCGCCGGCGCCGAGCCCCTCGGCGCTGTTCGCGAAGGCACCGTGTCCGACCGGTGGCGCGGCACTCGGATCCGCGGCCTCGGCGTTGTCGATCGCGGCGAGCGTCTCGCGCAGCACCCCTACCGCGTCGGCGTTGCGCGCGCGCGTCGCGACCCGAAGCGCGTCGCGCAGGACGGTCTTCCACTCGTCGACGGTTCGCACGCGCGCAGTCTACTCGATGGCCTCCGCGCAACAAGCGCGCTGGATCGCAGTTCGGCCACGCGACGCTCACGCCTTCTTGACGAACATCGCCTTGAGCGCCATCGGCGTACCGTCGATCTTGCAATCGATCTCGTGGTCGCCGTCGACGAGGCGGATGTTCTTCACCTTGGTACCTTGCTTGAGCACCTCCGACGAACCGCGGAGTTTGAGGTCCTTGATCAGCGTGACGGTGTCGCCATCGGCGAGCACGTTGCCGACGGCGTCCTTGACCACGCGCGGCCCTTCCGCCTCCGCGACTTCCTCGGGCTGCTCGCGCTCCCACTCGTGCCCGCAGGTCGAGCACTCGTAGTGATCGCCGTGGGTCAGGACGTCTTCCATCGAACAGATCGGACACGCGGGACCACTCATCGCGCCATCCTACTCAGCCCGCGATGACGACGGGATAGCCACTCGCATCTTCATAGCAACCGGCATCGAGCGCGGTCGAAGCCTCACCGCGACTTCGGTCACTCTCGGTCCGTCGAGCAATCCCTGAAGCGTCGGCGATCAGCTCATGGCTAACTGGGTTGGCTGGGCCGCAGGACCGACATCATGCGTTCCGTGACGACCTCGGCAGTGCCGATACCATCGATTCGCCGCAGCAGCGCCTTCTCCGAGTAGTACGGAATGATCGGTGCGGTCTCCGAGTGGTACTTCGCCATTCGCGTCTGGAACACCTCGATGGTGTCATCCGGACGTTGGACCAGCCGACCCACGATCTCCTTCGGTGGCGGCTTGTTCGTCAGGTGGTAGAGCTCGCCGGTCACCGGATCGCTTCGACGGCCGACAGCGCGTTCCTCTAGAAGTGAGTCCGGCACCTCGATCAGGACAACGACGTCGAGGGTCGTGCCTGTCCGCGTCAGGTGAGCATCGAGTGCCTCCGCCTGAGGGCGCGTACGCGGGAATCCGTCGAGGATGAAGCCTCGTTCGCAGTCGGGCTTTTCGATCCGCTCGAGGAGCATCGCCGTGACAACGTCATCGTTGACGAGCTTGCCGGTGGTCATCTCACCCGCTTGACCGCCGAGCTTGCCTTCCTTGGCTGCGGCACGAAGCATGTCGCCGGTGGAGACGTGGGGAATCTGGAAGGCCTTGATGAGCTTGGCGGCCTGCGTGCCTTTTCCCGCGCCGGGCGGGCCGATGAGGATGATGCGCATGAGTCTGATCCGATCGTCAGGATTCTAGTCCCGCGGTGCGGCGAGTGCTCAGCTCTCGAGATCGAACTCCAGCTCCACGTCAAATCCTATGCGTACGACGCCCTCGGATCGGGCTACACGGATGAACCCGGGCGCCTCGGAGCGCGTCGTCGTCGAGCGCTCGAGGTCTTTCCACGGCGGATTCCACGAATGCGTGGCTCGCTCGTCTCGTTTGATGAAGTGCTCGCCGTTGAGTTTCGTAGTCTTCACCGCGTACGCATCTCGCGGCTTCGGGAGACTGGGGACCTCGAAGTCCGTCTCGACCACGACCGATCGCACGACGAATCCCTTGTTGTGGTACTGGGCGGCCCACCAGTTCTTACCGTTCATCTCCCGAGCTTGAAGCTTCGCGATCTCGGCGCGCGCTTCCTCCTCGTTTCGGTATGTACCGAGGCTGGAATCCTCCTCGCGACCCTCGTGACATCCGTAGATTCGAAACACAACGTCGCCGCGCATCGCTCACCCACGCTTCAACTGAAGGACGAGAACAATGAGCATCTATACCCCCGCCTTCTTTCGTGCACACAACTCCAGTCGTCTAGGTTTCTCGACGTCGCGCATTTCGCGAAATCGGTGACCACAGGCGTCGCGATCGGGACCGCACACGAAACGGCGCGCCGTGACGAACTCTCCGGCTGCACACCACGCTTCAGTCTGTTCGGTGCAGGGCGACATGAATGCACCTGCAGCCGCAGCTTCGGTGACCACTCTATCGCAAGCCGGGCGGTCTCCGACCGTGCACACGTTCAGCTCAGGACGCGCATCGCTAACCGTGCAGTAGAACGCCGCTGCTCTCTTCGGATCGTTCGTGGCCGGAAGGCGCTCACGAGTGCATGCCACCAACGCCACCAAGACAGCCACCTGCTTCATGGAAGCGCCCGGACGATTGTCCGGCAGCATCCGGGCAGCGGGAAACCATCCCGTCCGGACCGTTTCGTGGCCGCAGTGCTGCCACGGATCCGGACGGGACGATTTTCCCGTCCGGAAAT
>JAEYYY010000831.1 GCA_023430775.1 Pseudomonadota bacterium | reverse complement strand
CGCCTCGGAGAATCGCTCGTGCGCGAGATAGGCGAGCCCGGCGCACGCGAACCAGCTGCCGGGGATCCACGACAGCGCCGCCGCGGCGACCCCCGCGGTCGCGACGCCGGACCACACGAGCGGTCCGGTCGGCGAGCGGCCGATCAGCTCGACGCGATCGAGGAGGCGCGCGTCGAGGCGAATGATCGGGTTGCCGGGCGGGGCGATGACGAGCCACGCACCATCGACGCCGATGCCACTGCGCGGTAACAGCTGCGCTCGATCGATCCCCGGGCCGGTTGTTGCGCCTTCCATGGTCATCCGAGCTCGACGACACCCGCGTCGGCGAGGCGCGCGAAGGCGAGCAGGGCCTCGGCCTCGCGGACGCCGGATGCCTTGACCAGCGACAGCAGGTCCCAGCGGCCGTCGACGCGCTGGGCGAGCTCGAGATCGAGCTCGATCAGACCCTGGTCACCCGGGTCGAGCTGCGAGATGTCGCGGACGCGCCGGGGCACGCGATGGCGGGACAGCATCGACTTCGCGATCTCGGCGACGCGAGCGCGCTCGATCGCGGTGAACGTCCTGCGCACCTCCGGATCGCTCGGATCCTGGTGCAGCGCCTGGGCCGCCATCGCCAGCGCGCCCGCGCGATCACCCTGGCGCAACCGACCGCGCGCCCCGGCCGCGAGCTCGACGGCGGAGTTGGTGCGTTCGCGATGACGGCGATCGACGGTCAGCTTGCCGGCGGTCACCATGCGCGCGAGGCCGTCGAACGCGGCGAACCGCTCGCCCGCGAACGCGGCGGCGATATCGGCCGCGGTGTGGCGATCGCCGGCCAGCGTCCACAGCTTGCCGAGATCGATGACCTGGCCATCCTCGCCGGTCGGCGGTTGCGCCGCGGGCGGGCAGTAGAACGCCACGTCGTCACCACCGAGCACGTGCATGATGTCGGTCATCCGCGCGTGGCGGCGCCGCGCGATGGTCAGACAGATCTCGATCGGCAGCTGCGCATCGACGCCGGTGGCCGGCGTGCTGGTGCGCGGCACGACATCGAACGTGCCATCGGACCACGTCACGATGTCCGTCACGGTCTCGCGGATCTTGGTGGCGAGGATCTCGACCAGATCGATCTCCGAGATCAACCCCGACATCAGCAGCACCTTGCCGAGCGGCACACCGGTCTCGGCGCGCGCCTCGAGGGCATCGGCGAGCGCGCGCTCCGCGACCAGCCCGGAGCGGACCAGGATGACCCCGAGCTGCTCCTCGCGGCGGTTCGACGACGCCCACACCACGGAGCCTTCCTCGACCCCGAGGCTGCGCACGACGCCGCGCCGCTCGAAGGTCAACGGAGCCGACAGCTTCCGCCGGGCGACCCATTCGAGGACGTCTTCGGCGGGCATGGTGCTGAGCGCGCCGCGCACCGACATTGGGACAAGCATAGCCCCAGTTCGTCGCAAGCGGGTTCGTCCCGGCCACTTGGCGGGGCCGCGACCCGAAATCCAGATGTTTGGGATTTTTGCGGAAACAGGATCAGTTATGGTGCCTGCATGGCCGACGACGCCAAGAAGAAGGGCGGCGACATCCCGGTCGCCAAGGCGCTGCCACCGAAGGCGCCCGAGCGCTCCATCCTGGTCGATCCGGTCGCGATCGTCGCTGGGAGCCTGGTCGCGCTGGTCGGGATCGCCGTGCTCTGCGTGTTTTTGTGGATGGTGCCATCCGCCGCCGCGCGCGAATCCCAGGCTGCATGCCGCGGGATCGGTGGCTTCAACGACATCGTGCCGGCGCTGTGTCCCGGTGGCGAGCCGTGCAGCCTGCCGGTGCCGGCGCCCGAGTTCACCGTCACCGACATCACCGGCAAGCAGGTCAAGCTCTCGGACTTCCGCGGCAAGGTGGTGCTGCTCAACTTCTGGGCGTCGTGGTGCGGCGTCTGCAAGGCAGAGAAGCCATCGCTGTCGGGCATGGCCAGCGAGCTCGGCAGCAACGACTTCGTGATCCTGACGCTGGCCTCCGACCACAACTATCCCGATGCGATGACCGCGGTGATGCAGTCGCTCGCGCCCGGCGCTCCGCTACCGCCGCGCGACGCCAACGGCAACGTCACGATGCAGAACATGAAGGCGGCGTTCGATCGCGCGTTCCCGAACAGCATCCCGTTCAAGGTGTTCATCGATCCGCCGCAGGGCGACGACAACATCGGCCCGATCACGCAGCGCTGGGGCATCAAGGCCGTTCCCGAGTCGGCGCTGATCGATCGCAAGGGCAACATCCGGGCGTACTTCGTCAACAAGCGCGACTGGGAGACGCCGGTCGCGCAGACCTGCCTCCGCGCCGTGATCGACGAATGACGAGTGCTGGAGCATAAGTGGCGAGGGTGCTCGTCATCGACGACGAACCCGACGTGGTTCGGCTGATCGTCAAGGTGCTGTCCGGCCGTGGCCACGTGGTTCAGATCGCGCGCGACGGTGCGAGTGCGCTCGCCCGCGTCAAGCACGAGCCGCCCGACGTCATCCTCCTCGATAGCGACCTGCCGAAGATCGACGGCGCCGAGGTGTGCCGCCGGATCAAGAACGACGAGATCACCGCGGACATCCCGGTGGTGATGATGACGTCGTCGTACATCGACATCTACGACGTCAACACCGAGGGCGGTCCGGAGGCCTTCGTGGTGCGACCGTTCGTGCGCGAGGTGCTGGCGAACGTCGTCGAGCGTGTATTGTTCCGGCGGTGAAGCGCGTCCCGTTCACGATCCTCACCGGCTGGCTCGGCGCGGGCAAGACCACCGCGCTCAACCGCATGCTCGCCGCCGGGCACGGCCGCAAGATCGCGGTGCTGGTCAACGAGCTCGGCCGGATCTCGATCGACACGCAGCTGATCATCGGCCGCGGCGGCGACGTGCTCGAGCTCGCCGGCGGCTGCGTGTGTTGCAAGGTCGATCTCAAGAACGATCTGTGGGACGGCATCGGCGAGATCGTGACGCGCGCGAACCCCGACAGCGTGGTGCTCGAGACCACCGGGATCGCCGAGCCCGCCGCGATCCTCGACGGCCTGATCAAGGTCAAGGACGAGGTGCGCTCGCGGATCCTGCCCGCCGGCGTGATCTGCGTGGTCGACGCCGAGTCGGGCGGGGCCGCGCTCGACAAGCGCGAGGAAGCGCGCGAGCAGGTGATGGCCGCGGATCGCGTGCTGATCAGCAAGCTCGACGTCGCGTCGCCCGAGGCGGTGCGCGCGGTGCACGCCAGGCTCGACGAGCTCGCACCGCATGCCGAGCGCGCGAGCTTTCCCGACGACGATGCCGGGGCGCGCGCGCTGACCGCGTGGGTGGTCGAGGCCCGGCCGCTGCGCGCGTGGCAGGAGCGCGAGCGCGATGACGACCACGGCCACCAGCACCACCACGGCAATCAGCTGGTCGCGATCTCGTTCGCCGACGACGCGCCGCTGGTCGGCGAGCGCGTGCTGGCGGTGATCCAGGCGTTCTCCGACCGCCTGGTTCGCGTCAAAGGCTTCGTCCACCTGGCGGGCGAGGATCGCAGGGGCTTCGTCGAGCGCGCCGGCGTGCGCACCGAGCTGACGCATCGCGAGCCGTGGGGCGACACCGCGCGCCGCACCGAGCTGGTGCTGATCGGCGACGGGCTCGACGAGGGTGCGATCCACCGCGCGCTGTGGGCGTGTCGGGCCGGCAGCTGATGCGCGCGCTGATCCTGATCGTCGTCGCCGCATGCTGGCGCGGCTCGCCGCCGCCGGTGGTCGAGGCGCCGCCGGAGGCAGCGGTGAAGCCAGCGCCGATCGATCTCGCACTGGTCAACATCGTCGGGGTGTGGACCACGCGATACCGCGAGTCCGTGCGCGACAACCGGCTGACGATCCGCGACGACGGCACGTTCCAGGCGATCGGCTGGGATGGCGAGGTGCAGATCGTCGGCACCGGTCGCGTCACCGTCGATGCCGGGGCGCGCACGATCACGTATCGCTACGAGTGGCTCGTCGATCGCGATGGCGAGCGCTCGTTCGACTACACCCAGGTCCACAAGGTCCACATGCTCCAGCGCGGCCTGCTGCGCGTGCACGACGGAGCGCGGATCGTGATCTGGCGTCGCTAACGCCAGCTCGCGCCGCGGACGTGAGCGAGCGCGGCCTCGCCGGCGACCAGCCCGGCATCGTCGGCATCGTGGACGGCAAGGCCGATCAGATCGCCGCCGGCAGGTGCCGCACCGAACGCGGCATCGACGGCGATCCACGCCTTGCCCGTCCAGCTGACCGCCCAGCGATGACGGACCAGGCGGCCACCGTCGATGCGCAGCCCGGTGACCAGCCGGGTCGGGATCGAGCGACTGGTCGCGAGCGAGGCGTACGCCAGCGCGAACGTCGTGCAGTCGCCGGCGGTCGCGGTCGAGGCGTCGCGTGGCGAGCCGGGCTGGGCGCCGAGATCGGGAGCGATCTGCGCGCGGACCACCGCGAGGAGCTGCGCGATCTCGCGCGACCGATCGCGGCCGAACGCGCCGTACGGCAGGTCGCCGGGCAGGCGCGGTGAGAGCTCGAGCGCCACGCCATCGGGCTCGGGGCGCGCGAGCTGGCCCGGCAGCGACGGCACGGCGAGGCCGCCCTCGAGCAGTAGCGTCTTGCCCGCCGTGCCGGCGATCGGGATCGATGTCGCGGCGATCAGATCTACGGGTTGAAACGGTTCGCGCGCGGTCGCCTCGGTGACGCGGATCGCGATCACGCCTTCGCCGTCGACGACGCGCGTGTACGTCAGGTCATCGGTGGTGTCGATCGTGGCCTCGGCGATCGCATGGTTCTCGAGGGCGAGCCTGGCCACCAGGCGGCGATCCGCGATCCTGTCGAGGTGACCGGTGCCGGTGAGAAAGCCGCGGCCGGGCAGGAACACGCGGCCGTGAAACGCGACCGCACCATGCTTGCCG
>JAEYYY010000680.1 GCA_023430775.1 Pseudomonadota bacterium | reverse complement strand
GCGGAAACCGCTCCCAGCCGCCGAGCTCGCCGAGCTCGCAATCGCGCAGCGCCGACTGCGGATCGCGCGGACCGATCCACAGCTCGCGCAGCGAGGCCGGCGCGTACGCCGCGATCGCCTGCGCGATGAAGCGCGCATCGATCATATTTGTTGGCTCCGCGACGAGCCGGGTGAGAAACCTCGCCGAGGGAAGCTGGAGGAGCGTCGCCAGCACGCGCTCCGCCGACATCTCGAACCTCCCCTGCAGCCAGGGTCGATACGACGTCGAGATTGCCGAGGCGATGAAGCCGCACCGCCAGCCGAGCTTCAGGGACCGCGGCTCGTCGACGAGCGGTGCCAGTTCGCCGAGGTAGTACTCCGCGTGGGCGCGCACGTGATCGAGGGCGGCATCGCTGATCCGGTGATCGCCGGGGCGATCCTCGGTCGCGTTCTGCAGCGTCATCAGCTCGCCGCGCAGGTCGCCGCGACCCTGGAGCCAGTCGGCGTAGACCAGGTACGGCGCCGGATCCTCCGGATCGCGCTCGATCGCGGCGAGCAGCTCTTGCTCCACGGGGTCCACCTCTCGACGGTACACTTTCCGCGTGCTGTTCGAGCTCGATGCCGGCGAACACGACGACGAGTCGGAGGAGCTGTGGGCGCAGTTCGACCTGCTCAACATCGCGTGCGGTGGTCACGCCGGCGATGCCACCTCGATGAGCCGCGTCCTCGACGCCTGCAAGCGGCACGGCATCCAGGCGGGCGCGCATCCGTCGTATCCCGACCGCGTGAACTTCGGGCGGCGCACGATGGCGATCGATCACGCCGAGCTCGAGGCCAGCATCCACGATCAATGCGCCACCCTGCGCCGGCTCGCCGAGGCGCGCGGGCTCTCGATCGGCCACGCGAAGCCGCACGGCGCGCTCTATCACGACGCGAACCACGATCGTCGACTCGCCGACGTGGTGACGAGCGGCGTGATGGCAGCGCTCGGCGCGGTGACGATGCTCGGCCCACCGTCCGGTGCGCTGCGCGACTCCGCGACGATGCACGGCATGCGCTACCTCGCCGAGGGCTTCGCAGATCGCGGCACGCTCGCCGACGGCAGCTTGATCCCGCGCGGTCAACCCGGCGCGCTGATCGCGGATCCCGGCGAAGCAGCCGGGCGAGCGAGATCGCTCGTCGCCGACGCGCTGTGCATCCACGCCGATACGCCGAATGCGCTCGCGATCGCGAAGGCCGTCCGCGCGGCGGTGAAGCGATGACCGGGATGACTCGCAAGGCGTGCAGGCCAACGTGCCAGCACCGACTCCGGATCAACGAATTCGAGCGACTCCCGGTGTCCGGACCGAGGTTCCGAAACTGCGATCGCGAAGGAAGCTCCCGGTGAAGCGGCTCGGTGAGCGCGCGCTCGTGTTTCCTCGCCCCTCGGAGGTGTCGGCGCGATCGCTGGTGCGCGCGGTGAAGGCGTGGCCCGGCGTGCGAGACGTGGTGGTCGCGCGCGAGGACGTCGCGGCGTACTTCGATCGCACGCTCGATCCGGCGGAGACGTTCGCCGAGAGCATCGAGGCGCTGTCGCGGCTACCCGACGACGAGCTGCCGGCACGCACCATCGAGCTGCCCGCGATCTACGACGGCGAGGATCTCGCGTGGGTGGCGACGGCGACCGGGCTCGCGGTCGAGGAGGTGATTCGCCGCCACCGCGACGCGACGTACAACGTCGAGACGATGGGCTTCGCGCCGGGCTTCGCATACATGACGGGGCTCGATCCTGCGCTGGTGATGGCGCGGCGAGCGACGCCACGCACCTGCGTGCCCGCGGGATCGATCGCGATCGCGAACGAGCACACCGCGGTGTACCCGTTCGCCTCGCCCGGCGGCTGGCACCTGCTGGGTCGGGTGACGGTGAAGATGTTCGATGGCGGCGCGCGGCTACAGCTCGGCGATCGCGTGCGCTTCGTGGAGGCGCGATGATCGTCATCGAGCACCTCGCGGGCTTCGCGACGATCCAGGACCCGGGCTTCATGCACGGCGATCGCGTGCTGGAGGCGCGATGATCGTCATCGAGCACCTCGCGGGCTTCGCGACGATCCAGGATCTCGGCCGCCCGGGCTTCATGCACGAGGGGCTCGCGCCGGGCGGTGCGCTGGTGCCCGAGCTCCTCGTCGCGGCGAATCGCTCGGTGGGTAACGTCGATGGCGCGCCCGCCATCGAGCTGTTCGGCCGTATGATCGTGCGCTGGCAGATGCGCGGCACGGTCGCGTTCGGCGACCGCGTGATCGAAGCCGGCGAGGGCGGCCGGAACCAGTTCGAGAGCGGCAAGCAGCGCGTCATCTACTTCGCCGTCCACGGCGGGATCGCGGCACCGCTGATCTGCGGCGGTCGTGGCACCCAGCTGTCGGCCGGCATCGGCGCGCCGCTACGGGCGGGCGATCGGCTGACGGTCGATCGGATCCATGGTCAGGTGCTGCGCGCCGCCTCCGATCGTCTGGCGGTCGACGACCGGCCGATCCGGGTGGTACCCGGGCCGGACCTGGTGCCCGGCGCGCTCGAGGCGCTCCTCGACGGCAGGTTCCAGATCTCGCCCGCGAGCGATCGCGTGGGGACCCGGTTCGACGGCCCGGCCCTGCCGGCGCCGGGTGGCAGCGGCGTGTCGCGGCCGATGGTGCGCGGGGCGATCGAGCTGCCGCCCGATGGCCATCCCATCGTCCTCGGGCCCGAGCACCCCACCACCGGCGGCTATCCGGTGATCGGGGTGGTGGCGGCCGCGGATCAGGGGCAATTGTTCGCACGGCCGATCGGCGCAAAGCTGCGGTTCACAACGGCTTAGCTGCCACTTGACGGACGCCTACGGTCCGGTACTGATCCCCGGATGACCGAAGAAGCGCAGCCCGACAAGGCGCAAGTCGTTCAAGCGGGCGGCTTCAGCAAGAAGCGGCTGATCATCATTCTCCTGATCACGATCGCCGCCTGGGTGTTCGCGATCTCGACCGGCAGCCTGGTCGTCCAGATCATCGTCGGTGTCCTCACGCTCGCGATGGCGGTGCTGATGCTGCTGTCGTTCCGGATGATGGCGAAGCAGAAGAAGGTGGTCTCGCTGCTCCAGGGCTCCACCGCCTCGCCGGAAGCTCGCAAGGACGCACTCGCGAAGCTCGCCGAGGGCAAGGATGCCGATTCTCCCACCAACATCTTCGCCCGCGCGCAGCTCCAGGCGCAGGACGATCCCGAGGCCGCGCTGCGCCTCCTCGATCGGATCGAGCTCTCGAAGTACCCGCCGATGATGCAGGACGACGTCTCGATCCTGCGCGTCCAGCTCTGCCTCGGCACCGGCCGCACGCAGGAAGCGCGCAAGAGCGCCGACCTGATCAACCTCGACAACCCGCAGCGCGCGAACATGAAGGCGATGTCGTCGGCGATCGTCGCCGAGGCGTGGGCGCGCACCGGCAAGAGCAAGGACGCGCTCGCGCTGCTCGACGGTCTCGAGTATCCGAAGGAGAACCGCGATCAGATCGAGGTCCAGGCGCGGATCGCGCGGATCTTCGCTCGCTTCGCCTCGAACCAGCGCGGCGCCGCCCGCAACGAGCTCAACGCGCTCGCCAATGACAACCCCGATTACCTCGGCAAGTTCGTGATGCCGCAGTTCAAGGTTCACCCCGAGCTGCAGAAGCTCGCCCGCTCGGTGCTGCAGTCGCATCCGTCGGCGCGCCAGGTGATCAAGGGCAACGCGAAGCGTCTCGGTCGATGAAGATCGTCAGTGCGACGATCGCGCGCCCCGTCGAGGCGTGCTGGAACGTGTTCGTCGATCCGACGAAGCTAACCGCGTGGGTCCCCGGCCTGCGCGAGGCGCGGGTGACGCAGCGGCGCGCCGACAAGCTCGCGCACGAGATCGAGTTCGTCTACGCGGCGGGCCTGTCGTACGCGCTGGTCTACACCTACGACGTCGACGCGCACGTCGTGCGCTGGGAGCCACGCGAGGGCCAGAAGGGCGGCCTCCGCGGGTTCGCGCGCTTCGCGCCGATCGACGGTGGCACCGAGATGACGTACGCGATGGAGCACGACGACGGTCGCAAGGCGGCCGAGCGCGCGCTCGACGATCCGAAGCTGCTGATCGACGCGTTCGCGCGTCGCATGCACGAAGACCGCGACTAGCGTCGCATGTTGAAGCGATCGGCGAGCTCGCGCGCGTGCTCGGGACGATCGATGACCATCGTCTTGGCATGATCGTCGGCACCGATCTCGAGGCGGGTGGCACCGGAAGGCAGTTTCTCCTCGAGGACGCGGCCGCAGCTGAAGGCGCCCTGCTGGACGCCGATCGCGAGCATGGCCACGCCGGCGCCGAGCACGGCGAGCCCCGAGATCAGCACCGCGTTGTTGTCGCTGCCGCTACCCACCGCCGAGGTGATGCCACCGACGCCGAGGCCGATCGTCCCGTAGAGCAGCAGTGGTCGCCCGCGCCGGCAACCGCGCGATAGCCTGGCGTAGGCGGCGACGTCGTCGTCGAACTGCGGGTTGCCGAGGATGATCAGCGCACCGTACGGCAGTGGCCGACCGTCGAGGTACGCCGTGACGTAGCGATCGGACGAGGTCGTGCTTTGGCTGGTGACGATCGCGTTCCCACTCGGGTCGCGGATCGCCTCGCCCGACTGGTCGCGCGCGAGCGTCCGCGTGGTCTCGGTGCCCGCCGCCTGGATCGTGATCCGCGAGGACGCGCTGACCGGTGGCAGCGGGATGCGATGCGGTACCGACACCGGAGTGCAC
>JAEYYY010000639.1 GCA_023430775.1 Pseudomonadota bacterium | reverse complement strand
GCGCCGGCCGCAGCGCCGCCGCCCGCGAGGGCGTCGAGCGTTGCGATGCCGGCGATCGCAGCGGAGTCGAGCGCACCGGCGAATGTCACCGTGTCGTTCTCCGGCTTGCCGCCTCAGATCGCGGCGGCGATCGCGGCGGCGCCCGCGTCGGCGCGTCCCCTCGCACCGCACCTGTCGTTACCACCGTACGTGCCGGCGCCGAACGTCGGCGATCCGGGCGAGGCGATCGAGACGGTGCGCGTCGAGAAGGTCGAGCTCACCGAGCTGGTCGACAAGTACGCGCCGCTGCCGGTCGAGCGCGTCGCCGAGCTCGAGGAGGTGCCGCGCGCGTTCGAGGTCAAGAAGGTCGGGCGCACGCTGGTGCGGTTCGCGCCGGCGATCGGCCTCGTCGCGCTGGTGCTGACCTTCGTGATCGGCTTCTTGATCTTCGACGGTGAAGGTCGCCACACGATGAAGACGGTCAAGGCGCCTGCTGCCGCGGAAGTGAAACCCGCGCCGGCCGCCGACACCACGGCATCGAAGACCGCCGCGCCGGCTGTAGCGACGGACGAGGCGAAGCCCGATGCCAACCCGGCACCGGCAGATGTTGCAGCCGCGGCCGACGACAAGCGCGGTCCGGAGACGGTCGCCGCCACCGCCGCCGACAAGCCCGTGGCCAGGCCGGCGCGCGGCAAGATCTACATCCGCAGCAACAAGCCCGCGCAGATCTTCCTCGACGGCAAGTCCGCCAACGCGGTCACCCCGCGCCAGCTCACCGTCCGTCCCGGCACCCACAAGGTGACGCTCTGGGAGACGACCTCCGGCAAGACGGTCACGCAGTACATCGAGGTGCCGGCCGACAAGGTCGTCACCGTCAGCAAGAAGTTCGACTGAACCATCCCGTCGACGGGGCGCGCTAGACTGCCCGGCCATGCCGCTTCGCGCGAGTCGCGCCGCCATCTTCGATCTCGACGGCACGCTCGTCGATTCCCTGCCCGACATCACGGCGCATCTCAACGCGGCGCTCGCCGAGTCCGGGCTCGAGACCTACCGCCCCGACGAGGTCAAGAAGTGGGTCGGCGGCGGCGCGGCCCGGCTCGTCGAGGGAGCGGTCGGAGCCAGCGGCGTGTCGATCACCGTCGACGAGGTGCTCGAGCGGTTTCGCCGCCACTACCGAGCGGCCCCGTTCGATCGCACGAGCGTGTTCCCCGAGCTGGAGGTCGCGCTCGATCACATCGCCGCCGATCGCCACGTCGCCATCCTGTCGAACAAGCCGCACGACCTGGTGATGACGATCGCCGGAGGGCTGCTCGCGCGCTGGCCGTTCGCCCCGATCCTCGGCGAGCGGGTCGGAGCTCCGAGGAAGCCGGATCCGACGACGCTGCTCGCGATCGCGAGTGGACTCGGGTTGTCAGCCGGCGACTGCGTCTACGTCGGAGACAGCGAGATCGACGTCGCCACCGCGAAGGCGGCGGGGATGCCGAGCGTGGCCGTGACGTGGGGCCTGCGCGAGCGCGAGGTGCTGGCGGGAGCGACCCACATCGTGTCGACCCCCGCCGAGCTTGCTCGCCTGTTCGGTCCGCGGCCGGGATAGGATGGCGAGCATGCAATGCCCCAAGTGCAGGAATGACGTGTTGCCCAGTCCGGTCGGCTTCACCTGGTGGGGCGGCCTGATCGGCTCGAAGATCATCAACCACGTCGAGTGCCCTGCGTGCGGCGCGCGCTTCAACGGCAAGACCGGTCAGGACAACACGGGCGCGATCGCGATCTACATGGTCGTCGTCGGCCTGCTGTCGTTCGCGCTGCTGTTCCTGGTGTTCCGTAGCTTCTAACGTCTCAGCTTGAGCGGGTCGACGCCCGTCAAGGCGAGCTCGCCGCCGGGGCCGATCACGATCTCGGCGACCGGCGTGGCCTCGACGTCGGCGAGCGCGTAGCGATCGGTCAGCAGGTGGATGCGCTGGTTCGCCGAGCCGCGCAGCCCCGAGGCCAGCCGCGCCGTCGACACGTAGCGTCCGTCGACGAGGACATCGAGCTGCGCGAGCACGTCGGGGCCGTGGGGCAGGGCGCGGATCTCGTCGATCGTGTAGCCCGAGAACATCAGCGTCGACTTGCCGAGCGCGCGCGCGGCGAGCAGCAGAGCGAGCGCGGCGGCCGGTTGCTGCATCGGCTCGCCACCCGAGAGCGACAGCCCTTCGGCGTCGCTCGCGGCGAGCTGCGCGACGAGCGCGTCGATCGCGGTGTCGGGGCCGCCGGGCGCGTGCGTCAGCGGGTTGAAGCAACCGGCGCAGCCGAGCGTGCAGCCCTGGAACCAGATCACGAAGCGGACGCCAGGGCCGTTCGCGCGCGACCGCGGATCGATCGCGTGGATCCGGATCGTCACTTGCCGGGCTTGGGCGTCACCGGGATCGGCCGCTCGCCACCGACGGCACCACCGACCTGGACGCGCTTGATCAGCAGGTCCGGCGTGATCACGCCACTCTCGATCCCCGCCGACGGCACCCAGCCCTCGTCGTTGACGCCGATGTGGACGTTGAGCTTGGCCTGGATCTGCGAGTCGGTCGACGCGAGGAAGTTGAACGTCGTGATCTCCTTCGACACGCCGAGCACGTCCTCGAACACGGTGGGCGGGATGTCGCCGAGCTTGAAGCCGCGCACCAGCTCCTGCTTGCCGTTCGGATAGACGCGGTAGGCGAGGATCGCCGGCGGCGGCAGCGTTTGATCGGCAGACTTGATCATCTGCACCAGCTCGCGACGCGAGAAGTCCGGCGCCGAGGTGATCGCGGCATCGTCCATCCGGCGGATGATCAGGCCGTACTTCTGGCCATCGTTCTTCGCGGCGGCGAGTAGCTTGGGGATCAGCTGCGCGCGCGGCACGCCACCACGGCCGCTGACGAACAGGTTCGTCGCGCTGCCGTGGAACGCACCACCATTCGCCGTCCGGCGCGCGTGGCCGTTGCTGATCTGGCCCTTCTTCGATGGCGTGCGCGACAGCAGGAGCGTCTTCAGGATGCCGTCCTTGACGACCTCGACCTTCTGCGCGGCGACACCTTCGTCGTCGATCTTGTAGCCGCCGATCAGCGACTTGCCGTTGCCGACCTTCGCCGTCGGGTCGTCGTAGATCGACAGCGTGTTCGCCATGATCCGCGAACCGACGAGATCGGTGAACGCGCCACCGAACGTCTTGGCCTCGCGCGGGTCGAGGCCCTCGGGCACCGGCGTGCCGCCGAGATGCGGTGCGAGGATGAAGCGGATCAGGCCGACCGCGCCTTCGCCCTCGAACAGCACCGGGCCGCGATACTTGTCGAGCACCGGCGCCTTCGCGAGATCGGCGATCAGCTGGCCGAGCTTCTTGCTCTCGGCCTTGAGCTCGTCGTCGGACGGCAGGTCGCGCGCGGTGGTGCCGTAGCGCAGGAAGTACTGCGACAGCGGCTCGCCATCGTCGGCCTGGCCGTGCGCCACGATGACGATGCCGCTCGCGCGCCGGGTGTCGGTGACGTTGGTGCCTTCGCTCGACACGTACCAGCGACGCTCGAGGTAGCTCGTGATCGCCACGCGCGAGTCACGGATCTGCGGCTGATCGCGGAACACCGCCGACACCGCCTTCGCGCGAGCCTCGAGCTCGTCGAGCGTCTCGAGTGCCGGCACCAGCACCGGCGTCTCGCTGACCACCGGCTTCTCGTCGGTCCACGCGGGGATGTCGGTCTGGCGAACGCCACCGGTGCGCCGCGCCTCGAGCTTCGCGCGCAGCTGGATCAGCGCCTCCTTGTAGGCCGCATCGGTGACCAGCCAGGTGGCGCGCCGCGCGATCCGGGGCGTCGCTTCGAGCGGGAGGTTGATCGCGGACACCGCGTCGATCTCGTCGGCCTGCGGGACGACGTAGTTCGAGTTGTCGAATGCCTTGGGATTCGCCGGGTCGAGGCCGACGCGCACGCGCGCCTCGAGGTTGACGAAGTGACGGTTGCGCTTCGACGTGGCCTGACCGAGCGAGGCGGCGACGTCGTTGACGTCGACCTCGGTGATCTTGTAGGTGATGAGGTACAGTCGCGGCGCGCCCGGCACCTCGAGCTGCGTCATCTGCCGGTTCATCTCCTCGGCGACGGCGTCGAGGATGGCATCGGTGACGGCTCGCGATGGCGGGCCGTTTGGGAGTGGCGCCGGCTTGGCAGCGAGCTGTGCGGGACCGAACGCGATCGCGCATACGGCGATGAACAAGGCGTTCTTGATCACGGCATCACCTCCGCTTTACGAATGCCAGGTGCACCGAGGATCGGTGGCCGATCCGCCGGGATGAAGCCCTTCTCGACCTCGAGCTTCTCGAGCAGCAGGCTCGGCGCCGATGCAGACACCGGCACCCAGCCGGACTCCGCACCGCAGACACCGTTGAAGGTCTCGACCTCGCGGCTCGCCGCGCGGATCGACTGCAGCGCGACGAGCGGCGTGCCGATCAGATCGACGCCGCGCACCAGCTGGCGCTTGCCGTCGGGATAGACGCGATACGCCATCACCGGGAACACCTTGAACGCCTGCGGCTGGAACGCCTGCGTGTTGGTGACGCCGCCGGAGATGTCGGTGAAGATCATGCCGTACGGTCGCTTCTGCCGCTTGACCTCCTCGATCAGCATCTTCTCGAGATCGACGCGCGGGACGCTGCGCGACACCTCGACGACGAGGTTGCCCTGGCGCGCCACCGGCATCAGGCCCGGCGAGCGGCGGCCGTGGCCGTTGCTCTTGTCGAAGCCCTTGATCGGGTTGCGGCTCATGTAGAAGCCGATCAGCTTGCCCTTGTCGATCAGCCCGACGCGGCGCGCGCGCACGGCCTCGTCGTCGAAGCGATAGAAACCGTTGAGCTGGGTGCCGTTGAGCGTCAGCAGCTGCGCGTCGTCGTAGACCGACAGCCACTCGGGCGCGATCTCCTTGTTGACGTACGACGCGAACGTCTGACCGCTCTCGCGCTCCTTCTGGCGATGGCCTTCCATGCGGTGACCGAACACCTCGTGGAAGAACACGCCGGCGGCGCGGCCCTCGAGGATCGCCGGACCGACGTACGGATCCGCGAGCGGCGCGCCGTGCAGCGCATCGAGATCGCCGGTCACCGTGGCGATCATCTTGTCGACCTCGGTATCGGGTGGCAGATCCGCGGGCGCGCGACCGAAGCGTTGCTCGAGGCGCGACAGGTTCATGCCGTCGTCGGCCTTGACGCCGACCGACACCGCGAGCTGGGAGCTCGTCCACGACTGCTGGATCTGGCTGCCCTCGCTGTTGACCAGCCACACCGTGTTCTGCTGGAAGATCACGCTGCAGCTGCCGCGCGTGGCCTGGCCCTTGAGCGCCTTCGCCGAGCACCGCTTCAGGCGATCGATCCACTGCTGCTTGTCGAACACCAGCTTCGCGGGCTTCTCGACGTAGACCTCGGGGACCGACCGCGAGAAGTCAGGTGCCTGCTGCGACTTCTTGAGCGTGGCGATGTCCTGCTTGACGTAGCCGAGCGCCGTGACCGCCTCGCGATAGCGGCGATCGGTCTCGAGCCACAGCGCGTTCGACAGCGCTTGCTTGTCCTCGCCGAACGGCGCCACGCCCTGGCGCGACAGCGGCCCGTTGATCGCGCTCTGGTCATCCGCCAGGGCGCGCGTGTTGTCGAGCTCGGGCGTCCCGACGCGAACCTCGACGTCGAGCTTGCGATCGGTGTTGTCGCTGTCGTTGATGATCGCGCCACCTTCGGAGTCGATGCTGACGACGCGCTGCTCGAGCACCTGATACGCGATGTAGTACGCCGGGTCCTTCTGCTTGCTGAGCGTCGCCATCTCGCGGTCGACCTCGGCCTTCATGATGTCGAGGATCGGCGAGCGCGCGTCGGGCGAGTTACCGTCGGTCGGGGCGCTTTGCGTGGTCTCGATCTTCGCGGGGATCGCGGGCAGATCGAACTTGCTGTCACCGTTGTCGAGTGGCGGCCCGCCACTTCCTCTGCCGTTACCGGTAGTTCCACCCGGTCCCGGGCATCCGGTCGTGCACGCGATCGACACGACGAGCAGGCCCGAGACGGCACTGAGCCGGCGCAGCCATTCCATTCGGCGCATATGGCCGAAACACTAGCACGCCTCTCCATCGCGCCAGGCTCGGCACGCTTGTCTCCGCACGCGGTTCGCGGAATCCTGCGCCGGTGACACTGACGCGTCGTGACCTGCTGGCGCTCGGCCTGCTGGCCACACCTCTCGTTGGTTGTCGCACGGAGCCCACGATGACGACGAAGATGCCGGTCCTGTTTCAAGCGCACGGTGCACCGCCCCTGCTCGACGATCCGGGGTGGATCTCGGAGCTGGCGGGGTGGGCCAGGGCGTTGCCGCGACCGAAGGCGATCATCGTGGTGTCGGCCCACTGGGAGGCGCACCCGATCTCGATCGGGGCGACTCGCCCGCTTCCACTGATCTACGACTTCTACGGGTTCCCCGAGAAGTTCTACAAGCTGCAATACCCGTCACCGGGCGCACCCGAGGTCGCGACTCGCGTGCGACAGCTGCTCGACGCCGCGTCGATCAAACACACCGACGATGGGGAGCGCGGTCTCGACCACGGCACGTATATCCCGCTGATGTGCATGTATCCCGACGCCGACATCCCGGTGCTCCAGATCTCGCTGCCGTCGATGGAGCCCGAGGATCTGTTCGCGATGGGGCGCGCGCTCGCGCCGTTGCGCGACGAGGGAGTGCTGCTGATCGGGAGCGGCTTCCTCACCCACAACCTGCGCGCGCTGTCGCTGCGCGAGACCCCCGCGTGGGCGAGCGAGTTCGATCAATGGACGGCGGATGTGCTGGCGCGCCGCGATCACGATCTGCTGATGCAGTACCGGTCGAAGGCACCCGGCGTGCGCGAGTCGCTGCCGACGCACGAGCACTTCGTCCCCGTGATCTTCTCCGCCGGTGCCGCGCCCGACGCGCAGATCGCGTTCCCGATCACCGGCTTCTGGTGGGGTGGCGCGATGACCCGCCGCTCCGTGCAGTTCGGCTGAGCGCCGCCATGCGAAACGCCTGCGCGGTCTCGCCGGTCCACCGCCGGAACGCGCGCGAGAACGCGCTGAGCTCCGAGTAGCCGAGGAGAAACGCCGTCTCGGTGAGCGACAACGCCGGATCGGCGAGGTAGCGGTTCGCGAGGTCGAGTCGCGTGGCATCGACGACCTCCTTGAACGACGTGTCCTCGGCCTGGAGCTCGCGCTGGAGCGTGCGCGCACTCTTGCCGAGCCGCTCGGCGACGCGCTCGATCGCGGGATCGCCCGCACCGAGGGCCGCGATCACCGCGCGGCGGACATCGTCGTCGGCCGCGCGTGGCATCTTGGCGATGCAGTCCTCGGCGTGGCGCACCAGGTGAGGAAGCAGGCCCGGATCCGCCGTGACGAACCGGCGATCGAGATCGGCGAGCGCGAATGTCATCGTGTTCGTGCGCTGGGCGAACCGCGGCGCGATCTTGAAGTACGCGACGTGCCGGCTGACATCGGCCGGCGAGTCGTGACGGAACGAGATCGCCTTCGGCATCCAGCCCGGATCGCGCGTCGCCTCGCGGACGAGCCGCGTGACGAGCGTGAACAGGCCCTCGGTGATCTGACCGTGCTCGATCTCGGCGTCGACGACGTAGTGATACTTCGCCTCGCGACCGCGCTCGAGCACGGGACGACCACCGGTCTGTTGCACGGCGTAGTAGCGCGCGAGGTTGGCGAGCGCATCGCCGACGGTCGGCGAGTGCAGTGCGACGTAGCCGAGCACGCCGAGGTCCTTCCACGGCATCTGCTGCGCGAAGCCGATCGCGAGCGCCGCGTCACCGGTCTCGCGGGCCGCCGCCTCGACGAGCGTGAACCACTGCGCCTGATCGAGCAGTGCTTCGGGGTTGCCGAGCTGCGTCGGATCGAGCCCGGCGGCGAGTGCCAGCCGCTCGACGTTCACCGCCGGATAGCGCGCGAGGTACTGGCGCAGCGTCGCCGAGACGCCACCGCGCACCAAGCCGCGTGCTGCTCGCTGGACCACCGCTCTCATCATCCGCCGGAACGGGGACTGTCTCCACTTGGTGCACTTCCGTTTCCAAACATGCGGAATAATGAAGGCCCGTGGGGACGGTGTTCACTTCCGATCTGCGTCTGGAGATCCACCCGCCTTCCTCGACCGCGGCTTGTCGTCGAGCCGTGGAAAGTCAACACCGTCCCCAATGCGTGCATGCAATCTCGCGTGTTTGGACGCGGAAGTGCACCAAGTGGAGACAGTCCCCTGGCGTGAAGTGCCAAGCCGCTGGCGGGTGCGGTCAAGCCGCGATCCGGCGGGACTCGTACGGTCGCGCTCATGAAGCGCATCCTCCTCGTCAGTCTCCTCGCCGCCTGCGGTGACAACGCCGCCGACCCCGGTCCCGATGCGGGACCCGATCCGGACGCTCCGGTGACGCCGACGCCAGAACCGGGCATCCGGTTCTTCGAGTATCCGATCGCCGTCGACGTGTCGCCCGACGGCACGCTCGCCGCCTTCGAGGAGCTGACCCTCGAGGCCGCGATCGTGCACGCGTTCGACACCGTCACCGGCGAAGATCGCTACACCGTCGACGTCGGCGATCCGGCGCGCAACCTCGCCACCGGCATCGCCAACACCGGTGCGCTGAGCGCGCTGCACGGCGAGCCGGTGCAGGCGGGGCTGTGGACCGAGAAGACCGACTGGCAGGATCTCGGCAGCCCGCACGCCAGCGGCTGCGGCAACGACGAGGTCAGCGGCGCGTTCGACATCTCCGCCGACGGCGGCGTGATCGTCGGGCTGGCGTGGAACGGCTGCGCGCCGGACGCGTTCCGGTGGGTTGGCGGATCGTTCACGTCGCTCGAGCTACTCGGTACCAACTTCGCCGAGCTCGAGGGACCGCCGTCCAACCGCGCGACCGTGGTCTCCGACGACGGCAAGGTCGCGGCCGGCTTCGCGACGAACGGCGCGTTCTTCGTCGACCGCACGCCCGCGGTGTGGCGCGCCGACGGCACCGGCATCCTGCTCGCGCCGACCAGCGACGCGCCCGGCGAGGTGCTGTCGATCAGCGCGGACGGCGTCACCGTCGCCGGCCAGCTCGGCTTCGATGGCTTCGTGTGGACGCCGGCACCGGCCTCGTCACGCTGCCGCGCTTCGATCTCGCGCTGCCCACCGATCCGATGTTCCCGAACGCGATGACGGCAGATGGCAGCATGATCTTCGGCGGCATCGGCGACGCGTTCTTCGGCATCCCGAACGCGTTCGTGTGGGACGCCGCTCACGGCACGCGCGTGCTCGCCGACGTCGTCACCGCGGCGGGCATCGAGCTGCCCGAGGGCGCGATCCTCAACAGCGTGCTCGGCGCCAGCGCCGATGGCCTGGTCCTCGCCGGGACGTGGATGGACAAGGACTTCCTCCAGGGGACGTACGTGCTGCGCCTGCCGCCCTCGGCCTACGCGACGCCGTGATACGAATGGCGCGTGCTCGCGCGCATCCTGGAGGGTAAGGAGATCGTGGTCTCGACCGAGGGTCACGACATCCTCGCCGCGATCAAGGCCGGCAAGAACGTCTGGGTCGAGCTCGAGCGCAAGACCGACGAGGCCGACGAGCTGCTCAGGGCTCTCGAGATTCACCCACTGACGATCGAGGACATCTGGGGGCCGTCGAGTCAGCCCAAGATCGACGACTTCCCGAACTACCTCTACGTGATCGTCCACGGGGTCGGCTCGGCGAAGAAGAACCGGCTCGAGCTCGTCGAGGTCGACATCCTGATCGGCGCGAACTGGCTGGTCACCCACGATCGCGATGGGCTGGTCGCCGACGACGTCGGCACCGAGCTCGATCACTCGCCGCGCTTGCTCGTCAAGGGCGCCCCCTGGCTCGCCCACGCGATCCTCGATCGCTCGGTCGATCGCTACCTGCCGATCATCGACCAGCTCGATACCGAGATCGATCGCCTCGAGAACGACGTCATCGAGAAGGCCGGCACTCCGCGCGGCCGCGGCGTGTTGATCCGCATCCTCGAGTTCAAGCGCCTGCTCCAGCGGCTGCGCCGCACCTCGATCCACCAGCGCGAGATCCTGCTGCGGCTGTCGCGCGGCGAGTACGAGGAGATTCCGCCCGACGCCATCCCGTTCTATCGCGACGTCTACGATCACTTCCTGCGCGTGCAGGACATCGCCGAGGGCTATCGCGATCTGGTGACCTCGAGCCTCGACGCCTACCTCTCCGTCCAGTCGAACCGGATGAACGAGGTGATGAAGACGCTGACGCTGATGTCGACGGTGATGCTGCCGCTGACGTTCATCGCCGGCATCTACGGCATGAACTTCGATCCCGACGTCTCGGGATGGAACATGCCCGAGCTGAAGTGGTTCTTCGGTTATCCGTTCGCGCTGATCCTGATGGGCGTCGTCGCCGTCGGCATCCTGCTGTTCTTCAAGCACAAGGGCTGGATCTGGCAGCCCAGCGACTTCCCGACCGGCCCGACGAGAAAGCGGCCCCCGACGCAGGAGCCGCTCGTCGACCCGAGCCGCGCGAAGAAGAAGCGTTAATTGGTACCGAGGACGTCGCGCGCGATCTCGTCGAACTGTTCGAGCGCGGCGGCGACACCGTCGAGCGGCGTCTCGTCGGCGTTGAGCATCAGCACCACGCCGGGCTCGCCACCGCGATAGCGGCCGAACGGATCGTAGAGCAGCCAGTCGTTGGGCTGGCCCCAGTTCGCGAGCGGCACGCAATCCTCGATGCCGTGCGCACCGTAGCGAGCGGACATCTCGAGGTAGTCGCGCGCGCGCTTCGCGAGCAGCGTGTCGGAGCGGTAATCGACGGTGCCGAGGAACTGGTGGTCCCACAGCGTCATGCCGTCGCTGATCGTCAGCAGCGCGCGGTAGTCGTTCGGCAGCTGGATCTTGCCGGCGCGCTCGGCGGCGAGGATGGCATCGAGCGTCGCTGGCGGTTCGAGCTTCACCGTCTCGCCGTACTCGCGCAGCGTCTCGAGGACGTTGTCGATCGCGGAGCGCACGATGACGATGTGCGAGCGCAGGTCGACCGCGATCTCGGGCGGCGTCGCGCGCTCGAGCAGGCCGCGCAATTCAGCATCGTCGCGATAGACATCGAAGTCGGCGTCGCGCTGGAACGCGGCAGGCGAGGTGCCGTGCATCAGTGCCGAGCGCACCGCGCGCAGCATCGCCGTGCGCTCGCCGGCCACCGCGTAGGCGCAGGCGAGGTTGAAGCGCAGCTCCGGCGAGGCGTCGTCGGGGACGAGCATCGCGAGCTGGATCACCCGATCGCGATCCTGGCCGACGGCGGCGAGCGCGTTGCGCAGGAACTCCTGCGCGTGGAAGCCGGTGCGATCGGGGAACACGCCCCAGCGCGACAGCACCAGATCGAGCAGCTCCTTGACCTCGGGACCACCGCGATGCTCGTGCGCGATCGGCAACAACATCAGCTGCGCCGAGCCGAGGGCGACGTGACTCTGCTGCACCGACAGCTCGCCCTCGATCGCGTCGAGGTACTCGCGCAGCGCGGCGATCGGCGCCTCGGACTCGACCATCCGCATCACCGCGCCCGACGCCGTGCGGCCGGAGCCCTCGGGCGCGATCGCCACCGGGATGCCGCCGCTGGCCTCGGGGATCACGAGCGAGGGCATCCCGCCGCCGTCGCGAGCCGCCGGCTTCTTCTTCGGCGCCGGCTTCTTCTTCGGCGCCGGCTTCTTCTTCGGCGCGGCCTTCTTCTTCGGCGCCGGCTTCTTCTTCGGCGCGGCCTTCTTCTTGGGCGCCGGTTTCTTCTTCGGCGCGGCCTTCTTCTTCGGCTTGGCCGCGCGCGCTACCGATGCGGACTTGCGGGGCCGGGCCATGCCCCACGCTACAACGTTCGATCGCCGGGCGCGACTTCTACAGCTTGCTGCCGGTGAGCGCGAACGTCGACGTCGCCGTCGAGTAGCCGCGGACCATGACGTGGATGTTCGACGGCTGCGCGAGCGTCACGCTGCAGCTCTCCGCCGAGCCGGTCTTGTACGGGCGGCAGTCGTAGAGCGACGTGGTCGGCTCGGAACCGACGCGGACGTAGAGGTCGGCGTCGTTGGTGCCGGTGATCGAGAACTGGTAGGTACCCGCCTCGACGGTGCCGGTCGAGTAGCGCTTCTCGACGTTGCGAGCGAGCGAGCCCGAATCGGACAGCCCGGCCCACGGCGTCGGGTTGCCGCCGCCACCCGGGGTGAACGTGTTGTCCTGCTCGCCGGTGACGAGCACGACCTGCGCCGACGCGATGTTCTTGAAGATCTGCTCGTAGGTCTTCGGGTTCGCGTGATCGACGAGGCCGCGGAACATCGCCATCGTCGTGTTCGACAGGTCGTGGAAGAACGCCGGCATCGCGTTGTTGACGATGTCGATGTACTTGAAGCCGGTCGTGTCGTCGGGGTTGATGTTCTTGTGCGCGCGGAACAGCGCGTCGTCGATGTACGCGAACGTGTCGCAGCCGTTCATCTGGACGACCACGTACTGACCCTGGACCCACTTGCCCGCCGAGGCGAGCGCGCGGACGTTGACGCCGAGGCCGGCGTGACCATTGTAGACGATGTAGTCGGCGCGGGTCGACAGCTGCTCGTAGCGCGCGCGGAACACCGGCTGCTGGAGGCCGAGCCGGATGTTGTCGGTGAGCAGCGCGACGACCCGGATCTTCTTGCCGTCGGGCAGCGTCGCGTTGAGCTCGATGTCGGGAGCCGCGACGCCCGGGCTGGTCGGCACGGTCGCCGGGATCGTGGTGAGCTGCTTGTTCGAGAGCTCGCTGCGCATCGCGCTGACGAACCGGTTGTAGGCGTCGATGCCGACGTCACCGGAGGTCGCGCCGTCCTCGTTCTTGCCGAAGATCGCGACCACCTCGAGGCGGCCGTCTTCCCACACCTTGTTGTACTCGGGGAACTTGCCGGTGGTCTGCACCGGCGAGGGCGCGAGCGTCGCGGTGACCCTGTTGATGTCGGCCGCGTCGAGCGAGCAGCCCGAGGCCTTCGGGCGGAAGTAGTAGAACATCGAGCCCGCATCGACATCGTGCGCGCCGAAGTCGACGCAGTCGTGACCGTACTTGGTCGCGAACGCGTTCTGCCCGCTGCTCGACACGTCGAGCGGCAGCGACAGCTCGATCGACGACGGGATCGACGTCTTGCGTCCCCACGCGACCAGCAGCTTCGCGTGGTACTTGATCTGCGTCCGGCCGTTGACGCTCGACTTGACGATGTTCGACAGCTGCACGGTGTCGATGCGGCCGACCGAGTTCATGCCATTGAGCTGGCCGACCGTGTAGAGCAGCTGCGACTCGATCGTCGACTCGTTGTCGAACGAGAAGTCGGTGATCAGCGTGCCGTCCCACTCGGCGTCGAGGAAGGTGGCAAGGAACGACGAGTCCGACTTGTCGTCGTCGGACTTGACCGCCTCGCCGTCGTACAGGTCATCGGGAGAGTCCCCGACACAGCCGATGGGGAAGGCAACCAGGGAGGTGAGCAGCAGGGAAGACAGACGCTTCATGGATGCCGCGCCGGGGAGCAACCTCGGTGCCCGCCGGAATCGACTCAAGTAGCTGATCTCCCTTGGCTAAGAGGTGGCCAGGACAGCGACTCGCGAGCCTCGGTGGCTAGTCGACTAGCCGCTGATGTCGGCTCATCAAGAGCGCTAGCGTAAACGCTTTCGTTGAATCACCGTCATCTAGGTATGCCCCAACGCGCCCTCGGCGCCGAGATCGTCATCGCAGCGCTCGCGCTGATCGTCACCCGGGCCGACGCCGACCCGCCCACCGACACCGCCCCGAAGCTGGTCATCGAGTACACCCCGCCGGCGAAAGGCGTGGTCGGGATCCCGCCGGATCATGTCGCGCGGATGCGCGTGCTGGTCGGCCTCCTCGAGACCCAGCTCCGGCTGCCGAACCGCATCACGATCAGCTACCGCCAGTGCGGCAGCGCGAACGCGTACTACTGGCACTCGAGGCACGCGATCGAGATCTGCCACGAGCTGTGGGACAAGCGCCGCCGCCTCTACCTCTCGACCGGCAACGCGGGCCGCGACAGTGAATCGATCGCCCGCAGGTTACGCGCGGCGATGACATTCACGTTCTTCCACGAGCTCGGCCACGCCTTGCACGACGAGCTCGACCTCCCGCTACTCGGTCGCGACGAGGACGCGGTCGACGACATCGCCACGCTGTGGATGATCCGGCTCGGCGTCGGCGATGCGGCGCAACACGCCGCGTTCGGTCACCACCTGCGCGCCCAGCAACCGAAGTACCGGCACGCCGCGTGGGACGAGCACGGCAGCGGAGACCAGCGCGGGTTCTCGATCGGTTGCCTGCTCTACGGCGCGGATCCCGAGCGCTACATGTCGACGCTCGAGCGGATGAATATCCCGGCGCCGCACCTGATGCGCTGCAAGAAGGACTTCGCGACGCGCCGGCGCGCGTTCGACAAGCTGTTCGCGCCGCACCTGGCGACGCGACCTACTTCTTAGGGCCTGCGTACTCGACGATCTCGCCGGCGATCGCCGATGCCGCGACGGTCAGTGGCGACGCGAGATACAGCCGCCCGGGTCCCGAGCGACCCTTGTAGTTGCGATTGATCGCCGACACGGTGACCTGATCGCCGCGCTCCGAGACGCCCGGCCCGCAGCCGATGCACGCACCGCAGCCCGGCTTGATCACCTTGACGCCGGTGCGCTGGAACAGCTCGAGGTAGCCCTTCGCCTTCGCGTAGGCCTCGACATCCTGCGAGCCGAACTGGAGGTAGAACTCGACACCGTCGGCGACGCGCTTGCCCGCCTTCTCGGCCTCGGCCATCACGCGCGCGTACATGTCGATGTCGTCGCGCTTGCCCGCGGTGCACGAGCCACCGTAGGCGATGTTCAGCTTCACCTTGCCGAGATCCTTGATCAGCGCGCCGTTCTTCGGATCGCTGGCGATGCCGCGATCCGGATCGCCGGGCGTGGCGACCATCGGCTGGATCTTCGAGAGATCGATCTGGTGAATGCCGCCGGCGTGCTGCGCACCCGGATCCGGCGTCACCACCTTCTTTCGCAGCTCGTCGATCGACGTGCCCGGCCGGCGCTCGGCGATCCAGCGCAGCATGACGTCGTCGACTTCCATCACCGCACCGCGCGCGCTGCACTCGGTGGCCATGTTGGCGAGCGTGGCGCGCTCGTCGGGCGACAGCGCGAACAAGCCCTCGCCGCCGAACTCCATCACGCGGTTGAGCGTGTCCTCGCGCCTGGCGAACGTCGCCAGGATCTCGAGCATGACGTCCTTCGCCGTCACGCCCGGAGGCAGCCGCCCGGTCAGCTCGAACCGGATCGATTCGGGCACCGCGATCGGCGTGAAGCCCCAGTAGATCAGGGCGGCGTACTCCGTCGAGCCGACGCCCCACGCGAGCGCACCTGACGCGCCACCCATGCAGGTGTGCGAGTCGGTGGCCTGCACGAAGTCGCCCGGGTCGATGAACTGCTCGCGCGCGACCTGATGGCAGATGCCGGGCGACACGCCATCGACGGCGCTGTAGTTGCGGACGCCGGTGCGCTGCGCGAACGCGCGCTGCAGATCGCGTAGCCGCTGGATCTTGTCGGCGTACTTCGCCATCGAGGCGACGCCGGTCGCGTAGATCAGGTGATCCTCGAACACGGCGAACTTCGACGGATCGGGCAGCTTGTAGTCGGGGCCGTACTCCTGCGCGAGGAAGAAGTCGACCTGCGCGGTGGTGAACTCGTGCGAGTAGCCGGCGTCGACCTTGACCAGCACGGCATCGTCGGGCTTGACGTACTCGCCCTGGCCCGGCAGCAGCTTCTTCGCGAGGATCTTCTCGGTCAGGTTCATCGGCCGCTTCGGCGTGCCGGTGGCCGGGACGGTGATCTCTTTCTTCGCCAGCTTCGCGCAGAACGGGAGCAGGCCGCCGCTCTCGATGATGAGCGCGGTGATCGCGTCGTGACCGCGGGTGAACTCGGACAGCGGAATCTGCTCGCCGGCCTCGAGACGACGCAGCATCGCGTGGTCGCCCATCAGCTGGCCGATGTTGATGTTGTTGCGCGCGTGGATCGGCGCGAACGAGCTGGCGATCGCGAGCCGCGAGCCCGAGAAGACCTCGCACTGCGCGGCGGTCTCGCGCGAGCTGCCGACGCCCTTCTGCGCGCCGGAGACGATGACCTCGAAGTTGCCGTTGCGGAGCGCGTCCTGTGGAATCAGCCGCGCGCCGCCAACGATCAGGCCGGCGTAGGCATTCTTTGCAATGTCGGCCGGATCATGATCGAAGCACACCCACGCGGGCGTCATCGCATCGGTGTTGATGTCGTCGAGCAGCTCCTCGGGGCGAAGATCTCGCATCGAGAGCGTGAGCTCGCCCGCGAGCTGGCGCCGGATCAGCTCGGGATCCTTCGTCAGGTAGAGGACGCGCTTGCCGGGGGTGAGCGCGAAACTGCGATCCATCAGGAGATGCTTACCACCAACCCCGGGGGCGCGACGCCCTGCGACGCGCGATCATCGACGATGCCGCACTGCACCAGAGAGATCGAGTTGGCTATGGTGCGCTCATGACCACGGAGAAGTCGTCGCCGCCGTGGCAGCGCCTGTTCCAGGTCAAGGCCAGCGAGCTCCTCGTCGTGGTGCTCGCGTGCGCGTACTTCTTCTGCGTCCTCGCGTGCAACTACATCCTGCGGCCGGTGCGCGACGAGATGGGGATCCAGCGCGGCTCCGAGGGGCTGACCTGGCTGATGACCGGCACGCTGGTGGTGACGATCCTGATCAACCCGCTGTTCTCGCTGCTCGTCGGGCGCTACTCGCGGCGGTGGTTCATCCCGGTCACCTATCAGTTCTTCGCGATCAACCTGGTGCTGTTCTACGTCGCGCTGCTCCAGTTCCCGCATCGCACCGAGTGGCTGCAGAACGCGTTCTTCATCTGGATGAGCGTGTTCAACCTGTTCATCGTCTCGGTGTTCTGGGGCTTCATGAGCGACCTGTTCACCAACGAGCAGGGCAAGCGCCTCTATCCGTTGATCGGCGTCGGCGGCACGCTCGGCGCGATCTTCGGCTCGCAGCTGACCAGCGCGTTCGTCGATCTCGTCGGTCCCGAGGCGATGCTGCTGGTCGCCGCCGGCGCGCTCGAGCTGGCGATCGTGTTCATGATCCTGCTCGATCGCCAGGCGCCGCACGGCACGGTGAAGAAGGAGAAGCACGAGCGGGCGAGCGCGTGGGCCGGCATGGAGCTGGTGGTGACCAAGCCGTACCTGCGGCTGCTGGTGCTCTACATGGTGCTGCAGACCTCGCTCGCCACGCTGCTCTACTTCCAGCAGGCGGGGATCCTCGAGGACTGGAGCTCCGACAAGGCCGAGCGCACGCAGCTGCTCGCCGACATCAACACCTGGGTCAACCTGACCACGCTCGCGCTCCAGCTGTTCGCGTCCGGTCATCTGATCGCGCGGTTCGGGGTGATGCGCACGCTGCTGATCACGCCGTGCGTGTTCGCGCTCGCGTTCGGCGGGCTGTCGGTCGCGTCGACGGTGGTCGTCCTGGTCGGCGCCCAGATCGCGGCGCGCGCCACCGAGTACGCGGCGGCCCGGCCGGTGCGCGAGACGCTCTACACCGTGGTGTCGCGCACCGAGCGCTATCAATCGAAGAGCTTCATCGACACCTTCGTGTATCGCGGCGGCGATGCCCTCGCCGGCTGGGGCAATCAGGGGCTCGTGGTCCTCGGCCTCGCGCTGCCGGTGATGGCGCTGGTCTCGATCCCGCTCGCGGTCGCCTGGATCGCGACGGCGTTCGTCCTCGGCCGCAAGCAGGAAGCGATGGCGAGCGTGCCAGAGGTTGCCGTTGGCTCGCTGTCCCCGAAGTAGAGCGAGCCCTGTCCCTTCGCTGCCGCGGGACAGAGCGGTATGACCGGTTCATGACTCGCGCGCCGTACGTCGGTCTTCATGTCGCCACCGGATCGCGTCGCGCCACCGCCGCAGACATCGTCGCGAGCGTGCAGCGCGAGATCGCGAGCGGCGCGCTCCCCGCCGGCAGTCGGCTGCCGCCGGTGCGCGCGCTCGAGAAGCAGCTCGGGTTGTCGAAGAACACCGCGCAGGCGGCGTATGACGAGCTGGTCGCGCGCGGGCTCGTCGAGGCACGCGTGCGCGAGGGCGTGTTCGTGATGGCGGCGAAGGCGGTCAAGCCGAGCGAGCCGCTGATCGCGCCG
>JAEYYY010000626.1 GCA_023430775.1 Pseudomonadota bacterium | reverse complement strand
CATCCATGCTGGTCGTCGCACCGCCGCGCTCCTCGACGATCTCCGCGACCGCGGCGAGCTCGTCGCGCTCGAAGGCTTCACCGAGCACCGCGCACATCCGCGCGAGGCCGACCAGCTCCTCGGCGAGATCGGCGAGCTCGCGCGCGGCGAGCCACGGGCCGAGGGCGATCGGGGGAAGCGAGTCGAGCGCGGTGGTGTCGAGGAAGTGCTCGCCGTTCGGGCGCGGGCGGATCGCGCCCATGTCGTGGATCTCGCGCGTCAGCGCGCGCAGGTGCAGCGGATTGCCACGGGCGATCGCCGCGATCTGGCGAAGCGCGCGCAGCGGCGGGTACTCGGCGGGGCGCAGCGCGGCGGCGATCAGATCGACGGCGGCATCCTCGTCGAGCGGCGGCAGCACGGTACGGAACTGGCGCTCGGCGCGCCGGCCGAAGCCGGGGCGGCGGACGTCGAGGCGCGGACCACCGATCGCGAGGATCCACAGCGCGAGTGGCTCGCCGCCGAGGGTCGCGTACTCGAGGGCGTCGAGTAGCGTGGCGTCGGCGAGGTGGACATCGTCGAGGATGATCGCGGTGGGCTGCGTGCGGGCCGCCGTGCGCAGCGCATCGCCGATCGCGCGAACGCCCTCGGCGGTGTCGACGAGCTCCGCGAGCGGCGCGTGCGATGGCCGCAGCGAGCCGGGCGGCGGCACGGCGCCGGTGATCACGCGCGCGCCGATCTCGTAGAGCCGCGGTCCGAGCGCCGCCGCGATCGCGGACTTGCCGATGCCCGGATCGCCGACGAGGACCGCGAGGCCGGGGCCGAGGCCGGCGAGGGCGGCGGCGGCATCGGCCGACAGGTCGGCGAGCAGCGATTCGCGCCCGAACAGCTCGGCGATCTCGCCGGCATCGCCGAGCGCGACGAAGCGATCGCCGAGCTCCAAGGGGCGCGCGGGAACGAGCGTGACGGCGGCGAGCGCGCGGGTGAGCACGACGCCGGTCCACGGCGACGCGGGGAGCCAGCGCTCCGGGTGATCGACGGGCTCACCAGAGAAGGCGATGCCGTTGACGTCCTGGACGACGCGCAGCTCCTCGAGGTGAAGCGCGACGCGCGCCCCGGCGGCGGCGAGGTCGCGCGCGGTGGCGATCGCGACGCCGGCTGGATCGGCGTGCTCGACTCCGGCGGCGGCGGCGAGCACGCGGCGGCCGCGCTGCGAGATCACCGTGACCTTGTGCGACGAGAGCACGGCGAGCAGCGCGCGATCGACCCGCGGCAGCTCGGCGAACAGCAGCACGACCGGCTGCTTGCCCTCCCGGATCACCGCCCACGAGTGATCGGCGCGCAGCGTGCGCATCGACGGTGGCGTGGTATCGCGCAGCGCGGCGAACTGCTGGCGGAGCGCCGGCACGTCTGGAGGGCGGCGCGTCGGCAGCTTGGCGAGACAGTCGTGGACGGCGAGCTCGAGCTCGGTGGGGATGGCCGCGAACGCGGACAGCGGGGAGGGCCGGAGCGCGGCGTGGGCGCGGCGAAGCAGGGCGGCATCGCCGACGAACGGAGGGCGGCCGGCGCACAGCTCGTAGAGCACGCAACCGAACGCGTAGATGTCGGCGCGGCGATCGACGCTCGCCGGATCGATGAGCTGCTCGGGCGGCATGTACTCGAGCGAGCCGACCTGGGTGTTCGCGCGCGTCGGATCGTCGGGGTCGGTAGGTAGCTTGCGCGCGAGCCCGAAATCGAGAATCGCGATCGAGCGATCGTCGCGCAGCACGAGGTTGTCGGGCTTGAGATCGCGGTGGACGAAGCCGGCGGCGTGGACGCGCGCGAGCGCATCGAGGATGGCGAGCGCGACGGCGATCGCGCGATCCGAGCGCATCGACTCGGCGGCCGCGAGATCGGCGAGGTTGTCGCCGACGATGCGCTCCATCGCGATCCAGGCCCGGCCATCGGACAGCACGCCGTGATCGAGGAGGACAGGGACCGCCGGCGCGCCGATCGCACCGAGTGCCTCGGCCTCGCGCCGCATGCGCGCCCGCGCCTGATCGTGATCGACGTGCGCCACCTTGAGTACGCCGCCCTCGATCTCCCAGACCGCGGCGAAGCCACCCGCGCCGATGCAACGGCCGAGCGGGCGCGACCACGCCGGCGGTTCGCCATCGTGGAGACGCAGCTCCGGCGACGGCGCTCCACCGTGCACGGTGCACGGTCGCCCGGATGCGAGACGGCGGTGGCAGGTTGCGCAGCGAGCCACGCCGTATCGTACAGCTACTCGACGATGACCTGCGTTCCCGCGGTCCGTCCGAACGTCTCGGGTGCGTACATCTCCTCGGCCTTCGCGGGAGCGGCCGCGAACGTGCCGGGCGTGGTCGCGCGCACCGTGTACGTGAAGCGCTTGGAGCCCTCGGCGAAGCTCATCGCGAACGCCTCGCTGCGATCGTCGCGCATGTTGACGTGATCCCAGGCCGCGGTGTTCGTGGTCGCGTGCTCGGACGTCGCGAGTCGCGTGTTGACCGGCTCGAATCCGGCGGGCAACCGATCGACGAGCGCCACGGCCGTGCGGCGGGCCGTCGACGTCACCTCGAGCGTGACGGTGACGAGCGCTCCGAGCTTGACCTTGTAGCGGCCGTCGGGCGTGCGCGTGACGTCGGAGGGATGCTCGACCGCCTGGTAGCTGCGCCGCACGACGAGGCCGGCATCGAGTGGCGGCACGTCGAGCCTCGCGGGCGCGTACTGGATGCCGACGCGGTAGTAGAGCCGACCAGTGCCGGCGCGGGTCAGCGCGAGATCGTGCGTCGATCCCGACAGCGCGGTCCACGGCAGCCGCACCGCGGTGCGCGCGTCGCGCTTCTCGAAGGCTTGCTCGGCGTAGCCGGCCGCGCCGAGCCACAGCTTGGCGACGAAGCTCGGCGCCGTCTTCTCGTAGGTGTCGAAGTAGCGCCGCATCGTCTGCAGCACGACGAGGTTCTCCTGCGTCGAGGCCCAGCGCCCGCGCTGTCGCCCGTCGAGCAGGCCGCGCGCGAGCTTCGGGATCAGTGCGTGCTCGGGGACCTCGCGCATCAGCGCGTCGAGCATCAGCGCCGTGGTCTTCGCATTCGACACCAGGAGCAGGCGCTCGTCGGCGACGTACGACGTGGTGATCGTCGCGGTGGCCGCGTCCTCGCGCGCCGCCGACAGCAGCTGGCGCACCAGCTCCTTGCGCATCGCCGCCGCCGCCGGCTGGCGAGCGACGAAGCCGAGCAGCCGCGCTTTGGCATCGAGCGAGTAGAGGCCGAGCCTGGTCGCGGCGACGTGGACGCGCTGGGCGTGGCTGATCGTCGGCTTGTGCTTCGCGGCGACGAGCACGCGCGCGAGCGCCGGCGTGCGTGCGAGCTCGCCGAGCGTGGCGAG
Organism: Pseudomonadota bacterium; assembly: GCA_023430775.1. Classification (GTDB taxonomy): domain Bacteria; phylum Myxococcota_A; class Polyangia; order Haliangiales; family Haliangiaceae; genus JABFXX01. The sequence goes on along the minus strand of JAEYYY010000626.1, from coordinate 2,713 downwards.
CTCGGCGGTCGCCAGCGAGATCTGCGAGGTCATGGCGGCCAGCTCGCCGGCCGTGCGTGCGGTCGCCGGCCTGGCAGCGACTCTCTCGATCTTCGCGATCCGCGCCTGGTTCGCCTTCGCGAGCGCCGTCGTGGCGGTCTCCATCACCTTGCCGGTCGCGCCCGAGGCAGCGAGCGCGGCGACCACCTGCTGGGTGACGAACGGATCGGCGGGCGTGCCGTAGAAGTAGCCCCAGCCGCCGTCGCGATGATCGCGCTCGAGCTCGCGAACATCGCGCGCCCGCTGCGCGGCGACCTCGAGCTTCGACGGGCGATCGGGCGCCTCGAAGGCCTCGAGCACGTCGGCCATCGCCGCGGTCGCGAGCATCCGGCTGGAGCGCTGCTCGGCGCATTCGAATGGATAGACCTGGAGGTAGTGATACGCGTCGGTCAGCGACGATAGCTGCGAGGCGAACAGCTCGGTCTCGACGCCACCGACGTCGGGCACGATCGCAGCGGGTACGACGAGCTTCTCGAACGCCGGCTTGTCATCGACGATGCCGTAGGTCGCGAACGCCTCGGTGGTGGCCGGGACGTAGACCGGCAGATCGATCTGCGACGCGTCGAACAGCTGGCCGGAGGCGACCACGGTCTGGATCGTCGCCCGGCCGCGCGCCCGCGACTTGAAGTCGAAACGCACCTCGGCGCGCTGCCCGGCCGGTATGGTGACGCGCTTGCCCATCGGACCGGTCGCCGACAGGTTCGCGGCGCGCACGCCGACATCGATCGTGCGCGCCCTGGTGTCGAGGTTCTGCACCACGACCGGCAGCGAGAACGCGTCGCCTTGCGACAGGAAGCGCGGCGCGGTGGCGCGGACGTTGAGCGCACGCTGCGTCGCGATCGTGCTCTCGCCCTTGCCGAAGTAGCGCGTCTCCGCGGTGGCGAGCCCGACGATGCGAAACCGCGTCAGGCTGTCGGGCATCTTCACCGTCACGGTGGCGCGACCGCGGGCATCGGTCACGAGCTTCGGCGACCACACGGCCGTCGCGCGGAAGTCCTTGCGCGTGGGCGTGCTCCCCGCCGCGCCGATCGAGACCTGCGGCACCGCGCTCGTGCGGCCGCGCATGCCACCGCGTCCGCCGCCGACACCGAAGCCCTGGCCCTCGGCGCTGTCGAGGTTGACGCGATCGACGCCGGGCGTCTTGGTCAGATCCTCGCCGGCGTTCATCACCTGGTTCAGCGTGGTCCACGCCGTGGTGCCGGCCTCGACATCGAAGTAGAACGGCTGCAGCGGATCCGCGTGCGACTTGCCCGACACCGCGAGCACCGCCTCGTCGACGGCGAGCAGCGCGACCTCGGCGCCGGCGACCGGCTTGCCGCGGTGCTGGACCACGACCTCGAACGTCGCCTGGTCGCCCGGGCCGACGGTGGCCTTCAGTGGCCTGGTGGTGACGGCGAGCCGGCCGTGCTCGGGATCGAGGCGCAGCTCGACCTCGGACGTCGCGCGCTCCGGCAGCTGCGGCGCGTCGGAACGCCGGCTGATCCGATCGACGGTGACGTGGACGTTGCGAATGAACGACGGCTCGATCGGCAGCTCGAAGACGGTCGTGTTCTGCGTCAGCGCGATCCGCTGCTGGCGCACCACGCCCTGGCGCGCGATCGAGACCACCGCGTGCGAGGGAACGATCGCCGAGAAGATCTCGAGCTTCGCCACGTCGCCGGGCCGGTACTCCGCCTTGTCGGCGATCACGGTGAAGTCGGGGCCGTGCTTCTCGCGCACCCACCACGGTACGTGAAAGCGCGTCGCGTTCGGGCGGCCGCGCGCATCGGCGATCCGCGCCACCGCGGAGTACGCGAGCGGCGTGCCTCGCTGATCCGCCGCCTTCGGATCGGCGGGCTTCTCGCGTCGTTTCCAGCTGCACACCACCGGCGTCGCCGCGCTGGTCAGCTTGCACGACTGGGTGTCGATCAGCTTCGTGGTGTCGTCATCGCGCAGCGCATAGCCGTCGACGCCTTCGAGCGTGACGTCGATCGGCACGTTCGGTACCGCGCGCCCGTCGATGTCGGTGACGATCACCTCGAGCTCGTCGAGCGCGCCGGGGCGCATGCGGATGCCCGCGTAGTAGGTGCTCGGGTGGACGAGGATCGGGCGGGAGCTCTCGCGGATCGTCGCGCGATCGAGATCGATCACGGTGGCATCGACCTGCAGGATCGCCGGCTCGTTGTCGGGCGTGGCCGCGATGCCGATCGACACCGACGATGACGACGCGCCGGACAGCGTGCCCGACTCGCGGCCGGAGGTGCCGTCGTGCCGGCGATAGCGCCGGCGATAGCGGTCGGCCGAGGCCGGCGAGAACCAGAACTCGTCCCAGCCGGGCGGCACGTAGCTCGCCGCCCGTAGTCGCGCGTTCCAGCGCACGCGCGCGCCGGAGAGACCGCCGCCGCTGTAGTACTTCGCGCTCGCCGTCATCTCGATCGCCTCGCCGGCGATCAGCGGCAGCCGGGCGCCGTGGGTGACGTCGTCCTCGAGCGAGACGGCGAACGTCGGCGTGCGGAACTCTTCGATGGAGATCGGCCACGTCCGCGAGTCGCCGCGGCTCTCGAACGTGAAGTGCGCGGTGCCGAGGTTGGCGTTGGCCGGGATCGCGAGCTCGAGATCGAAGCCGCCCTGCGCGGTCAGCGTCGCGGTGCCGCTGCCGAGCTTGGCATCCTTGGAATCGCGCAGCGTGTAGGTC
>JAEYYY010000617.1 GCA_023430775.1 Pseudomonadota bacterium | reverse complement strand
CGGCGACTCCCCCACCACCCGCCGCAACACCCGTCGCCCCGCCGCCACCGCCCGTCGCCGTCGACTTCGAGGTCCACGGCAGTGTCGCCGCCGAGGAGACCGTCGCGAAGAACCAGGCGCCCGAGCTCAAGCTCAAGCTCGGTCACTACAAGACGTACCGCCTCGGCATCGGCCTGGTGCTCGATCGCACGAACGACAAGAAGGCGAAGGTCCGGTTCGACGGCACCGATCAGACGGTCGAGCTGATCCCGCAGTACTTCTGGCACCGCACCGAGTATCACCGCGCGCTCACCGGCGCTCCGAACGACAAGGTCATCGTGGTCCACCACGGCGGCGACGTGATGCTGCACATGGAAGGCCTCGGCGACGACGGCGCCTATCTGTGGCGCGATGGAGATGCGGATCCCCTATGAGCACCACCATCAAGCTCGCAGCGCTCTTGCTGCTCCTGTCCACCACCGCGTTCGCCGAGCAGAAGAAGCCCGACTGGCCGGTGCGCAAGCTGACGTTCACGATCAAGGACGACGCGGGCTGGACGCCTGCCACCGCGAAGGTGCCGAAGGGCTCCGAGGTCCAGCTGACGCTCGTCAACGACAGCAACGCGCCCGCGTGCTTCGAGATCGCGGCGAAGAAGCAGGGCCAGTTCGTGAAGAGCCCGGTCTGTCTCGACACCGGCGACACCCACCGGGTGACGTTCTTCGCCAACGTCGACGCGGGCTCGTACCGGATCCGCAATCGCTACGAGCAGCAGGCACCGGGCACGTTCATCGTCGAGTGATCGCGCTACAGCCCGAGCGCGGTCTTCAGCCCGCGCAGCGTCTGTTCGAGCTCGGGCTTCCCGGCGAGAAACGCCGCGTCGCCGAGCAGGCGCGCGACCCAGACCTTCAGCTCCTCGGTCCGGTCCTGACGCATCAGCGTGTCGAGCAGCAGGTTCGCGGCGTACTCGGCGACCTCGGTGGTCGGGTGCGTGCGCAACACGGCCTCGAAGCGCTCGATCGCGTCGGGCTGGCGCCAGCGCCGCAGATGATTGGCGGCGAGGAACTTGACGCCCGCGACATCGGGATCGTCGGGGTCACCGACGGCCGCGTAATGATCGAGCGCATCGACGAGCTCCTGCACGCGCGGCGGTAGCGACACCGGCTTGTCACCCTCGGGCGGCTTGATCGGCTCCGCCATGTACGCGTTGCGCCGCGCGAGCACGATCGCGTAGACGGTCTCGCGGCAGTCCTCGCGCGCATCATCGCAATCCTCGAGCTCGCGCTCGTACGCGTCCGCCGCGGCATCCCAGGCCGCCGCGGTGTTGCTCGCCTCGGCGACCGACCACGCGATCACCGTCGCCTGCTGCTGCGGCGGCAAGCTCGGTCGCTGCGCCGCCGCGATCGGAGCCGCGCGAGTCGGGACGGTCTTCCTGGCTGCCGGCGGATCGGCGAGGTTCTCGGCTTCGCGGCAACGACAGCCCGCGACGGTCAGCAGGATTCCGAGCGCGACGCGATGCATCCCACGCCCGACACCACAAGTCCGCGGAAGTTGCGGACTTGCCAGTTGGTCAAAGCGTCGGTGACACGTTGACAAAGTGGCAAGGAAGCTGCGCGTCGTCCGGCAAGAATCTTAGTGAATCCAATGTCTTCGGGAAATCAGAACTGGCTCGCGGCTTGTTACTAGCAGCACGGTCATGTGGAACCAGCCCGGACAGTCCCCGTTTCGCCGCTTCCAGGCCGCGCAGGTCGACAGCGGTGGCTCTGCTGGCTCGGTCGACGAGCCGCAGGAGCTGCGCGCCGCCGCCGATGCCGGGATCGTGCTGGTGGTCGATGACGAGGCCGCGATCGTCGAGTCGCTGACCAAGATCTTCCGCCGCGAAGGCCTCCACGTGCTGAGCGCGACCGATGGCACCGCCGGCCTCGACCTGTTGCGCAAGCATCGCGTCGGCGTGCTGCTCACCGATCTGATGATGCCGCAGACCACCGGCATGGATCTGCTGCGCGCCGCGAAGACGATCGCGCCCGAGACCGAGGTCGTGCTGATGACCGCGTACGGCACGGTCGAGACCGCGGTCGATGCGATGAAGGAAGGCGCCTACGACTTTGTCACCAAGCCGCTCAAGCGCGCGCACGTGGTTCGCATCGTTCGCAACGCGCTCGAGAAGCAGAGCCTGCTGGTCGAGAACCGCAGCCTCAAGGCGCAGCTGGCGGAGAAGCGTCGCAAGGCGATCATCGGCGCGTCGCTGGCGTGGCGCCGCACGATGGACATCGTCCAGCAGGCCGCGCCGAGCGAGGCCACCGTGCTGCTGCTCGGCGAGAGCGGCACCGGCAAGGAGCTGCTCGCTCGCTCACTCCACGAGAACAGCGCGCGGGTCAAAGCCCCGTTCGTCGCCGTCAACTGTGCGGCGATCCCCGAGTCGATCCTCGAGGGCGAGCTGTTCGGGTACGAGAAGGGCGCGTTCACCGGCGCCACCACCGCGCGCGACGGCCGGTTCGAAGCTGCCCACGGCGGCACGCTGTTCCTCGACGAGATCGGCGAGATTCCGCGCCACGTGCAGGTCAAGCTGCTGCGCGTGCTGCAGGAGGGCGAGGTCGAGCGCCTCGGCGGCAGCGGCAAGCCGCGCCGGATCGATGTCCGCGTGGTCGCCGCGACCAACGTCAACCTCGCCGAGGAGGTCAAGGCGGGCCGGTTCCGCGAGGACCTCTACTACCGGCTCAACGTCATCCCGGTGAACGTGCCGCCGCTGCGCGATCGCCGCGACGACGTTCCGCTCCTCGCGCAACACTTCGTGCAGGTTTACGCCGAGAAAAACGGCAAGACGATCGCCGGCTGCTCGCAGACAGCGCTCGAGCGGCTGACCGAGTATGGTTGGCCCGGCAACGTGCGAGAGCTGGAGAACGCGATCGAGCGAGCCGTCGTGTTGACGCGCGCCGGTCAGACGGTGATCGACGAGGAAGCGCTGCCGCGCGAGGTGCGCGATGCAGCTGCGACGGGCACCGCCGGCGGTGCCGCGTCGGCGCTGACGTTTCCGATCGGGATGCCGCTCGCCGAGATCGAGATGCGAGTCATCCACGAGACGCTGCGCCACACGCGCGGCGACAAGCGCCTGACCGCGAAGCTGCTCGGCATCGCGACGCGCACGATCTATCGCCGCCTCGAGGGAGGCCCCGACGCACCCGCGTCGGAGGACGACAGCGGCGAGCATGCAGCACCCGTGGAAGGGACCAAGGGCTAAATGCAGGACCTGATCAAACGCTACTTCTGGGTCGTCGGCGGCGTCACCGTGATGGTGTGCGCCGTGTTCGCCGCGAAGGCGACGGCACACATCGTCGAGGCGAAGTTCCTCGGCGATCCCGCCGAGGCGCCCAAGACGTCGGCCGCCACGCCGCACAAGGCCGAGCCCAAGCAGACGGCGCGCAGCAAGGACGGCGCGCAGCTGTCGTCGCGCAACATGTTCTGCTCCGAGTGCACGCCGGCCGTCGTGGTGCCGACCGACCCGTCGTCGATCGCGATCACGTCGCTGCCGCTGCAGCTGCTCGCCACCAACATCGGTGCCACCGACCAGACGTCGTACGCGACGGTGATCAACACCGAGAGCCAGGCGCAGGGCTCGTTCTCGGTCGGCGACAAGCTGCCGGGCGCGAGCGGCGCGATCAAGTCGATCCACTACAAGTACGTCGACTTCGAGAACAGCGGCCGGATCGAGCGCGTGATGCTCGGCGGTGCGCCGCCGGTGACCACCGTGGCCGCCGCCGCCACGCCGGAGAAGCCGAAGGCCGAGGGCGACGACCTGCAAGCCGCGATCGACAACGGCATCAAGAAGATCGACGACACCACGTTCGAGATCAGCAAGGACCTGGTCGCGAAGGTGACCGAGAACCCGATGGCGTTCATGAAGGGCGCCCGCGTCGTGCCCGCGATGAAGAACGGCAAGCCGGAGGGCATCAAGCTCTACGCGATCCGGCCGTCGTCGCCGTACGCCAAGCTCGGCCTCACCAACGGTGACACGCTGACCGCGGTCAACGGACTCGAGATCACGACCGCCGAGAAGGGCCTCGAGATCTATCAGAAGCTGCGTTCGTCGACCAGCCTCGAGGTCGACGTCGTCCGCCGCGGCAAGCCCGTCACGCTGAAGTACTCGATCAAGTGAAGAGCCTCATGACGAACCTATTTAACAAACTACTCTCCAGCGCCGTGATCGTCGGCATGCTCGTGCCGAGCGTGGCCCTGGCGCAACCTGCACCCGCGAAGCCGGGCGATCCCGCGAAGCCGACCGCCGACGACGACAAGCTCTACAGCTGCGGCAAGAACACCACGCAGCCGGTGTCCGTCAGCTTCAAGCCCGAGACCGAGCTCAAGGACCTCATCACCTGGGTGATGGGCTTCACCTGCCGCAACTTCATCCTCGATCCGCGGATCGTGTCGACCGGCAAGAAGGTCACGATCATCGCGCCGCTCAAGATGACGCCGCAGGAGGCGTACAACGTGTTCCTCGCCGCGCTGTCGACGATGGGCCTCACGATCGTGCCGAAGGGCAACGTGATGCGCATCGTCGAGTCGGCGACGGCGAAGAGCGAGACCGTCCCGATCTACAAGAGCGGCACGCCGAACAACCAGGATCAGGTCGTGCGCTACGTGCTGCGCCCGAACCACGCGCCGGTCGAGACCATCCGCCAGGCGGTCGACGCGATCCGCTCGCCCGCCGGCAACGTCGGTGTCGCCGGCAACCTGTTGATCATCACCGACTACGCGAGCCAGGTGCGCGACATGCTCTCGCTCGCGCGCACGATCGACGTGCCCGGCAACTCGGATGGCATCTACACCATCCCGGTGCTGCACGCCGACGCCACGGCGCTCGCGACCAAGCTCAACGAGATCCTCGGCATCTCCGGCTCGACCCCCGCGCCGGCGCGCCCGACGCCAGCGCCACGCGGTGGCGCGCCCGCGGCTCCCGCTGCCGCGACGAGCGCGAACGAGGTCTCCGGCGCGCTGCCGACCAAGATCCTGGTCGACGATCGCACGAACACGCTGATCGTCGTCTCGGGCGAGCCCGGCTACCTGCGCGTCAAGGCACTGGTGTCGCGCCTCGACATCGCGCTCGAGACCGAGGGCGGCAACTCGATCCACGTCTACACGCTCGCCAACGCGCTCGCCGAGGAGCTCGCCCAGACGCTCAACAACGCGCTCGGCCAGGCCAGCCCGCAGCAGCGCACGCCCGGTCAGCCCGGTCGCGGCGGCAACAACCCTGCTGCGCCGGCGCCTCCGCCCGCACCGTCGCCGCTCGAGGGCACCGCGCTCGAAGGTCAGGTCCGCATCATCGGCGACAAGGCGACGAACTCGCTGATCGTGATGTCGAGCGGCCGCGACTTCATCGCGATCAAGAAGGTGATCAAGGACCTCGATCAGAAGCGCCGCCAGATCTTCATCGAGGCGATGATCCTCGAGGTCCAGCTCGCGAAGGATCTCAACATCGGGACGTCGTCGCACGGCGGCTATCCCACCGACCGCGGCGACCTCATCATCGGCGGTGTCCAGACGCCAAACTTGAAGTCGCTCGACCTGACGTCGCTGATCAGCGCCAACGGTCTGATCGGCGGCATCATCGGCGCGCCGCTGACCAACTCGCAGACGTTCCTCGGCACCTCGATCCCGTCCTACGGTCTGCTGTTCCAGGCGCTCGCGACCCAGGACAACACCAACATCCTGTCGGCGCCGCACATCATCGCGATCGACAACGAGAAGGCCGAGTTCTCCGTCGGTAACAACATCCCGTACAAGGCGGGTCTGTCGTTCGGTGGCTTCGGCCTGCCGCAAGCGGGCGCCGGCGCGCTGCCCGGTGGCATCGGCCAGAACATCCAGCGCGAGAAGCTGAACCTGGTCCTCAATGTCACGCCCCACATCTCGAGTCAGGACTCGGTGCGCCTCGAGATCGAGCAGGAGAGCAAGGACATCGGCGGCTCCGATGCCGAGCTCGGCCCGACCTGGAGCGAGCGCAAGCTGAAGACCCAGGTCGTGGTCAACGACCAGCAGAGCGTCGTCATCGGCGGCCTGATCCAGGAGCGCGACATCTACTCGGTGGCGAAGGTGCCGCTGCTCGGCGACATCCCGATCCTCGGCTACCTGTTCAAGTTCTCGAAGAAGACGAAGAAGAAGACCAACCTCCTCATCCTGCTGACGCCGTACATCATCAAGGACCAGCTCGATCTGCAGGCGATCCGCGAGCGCAAGGTGCGCGAGCGCGAAGAGTTCGTCCGCTCGTTCACCACGCTCAACGAGATGAAGTACGCGCCGAAGACCGACTACCGCCGCAAGCGCGGTCTGATCGAGGAGATCAATCGCTCGCAGCAATCGATCGAGCAGGATCTCGAGATCCTGCGCAACATGGGCCAGCGCCAGCAGGTCGAGCCCGGCGTGATCGACTACATCCCGTCGAGCATCGACAACGACGCCGCCCCGGCCGCCGCCCCGCCGGCCAGGAAGGAAAGCAAGTAGTGGCCGTCGCGTCTCCCTTCGCACCCAATGGTGGCGGCACCGCGTCGTTCGGTGTCCTGCCGCCGCTGATCGGCGAGATCCTGGTCGCGCGCTGTGGCGTCGCCCAGGATGCGGTCGATCGCGCGCTGATCAAGCAGACCGAGGACGGTGGGCTGCTCGGCGAGATCCTGTTGCGGCTCAAGCTGTGCGACGAGGATCAGCTCGCCTACGCGCTGTCGCTGCAAGCGGAGATGGATTACCTGCGCGATCTGCCGCGCGCCGAGGACATCGGCGTCGAGCTGATCGAGAAGCTGCCGATTAACTTCGCGCGCCAGCGGCTGGTGATGCCGCTCGGTCGCGGTCAGAACGGTCGCGTCATGGTGGCGGTCGCCGATCCCACCGCGGTCGACGTGATCGATGCGGTCGGCGTGTTGATCGGCGAGCCGGTCGATCCGGTGGTCGCCTCGGCCACCAAGATCACCGAGTTGATCAACAAGACGTACACCCGGCTGCGCGGTGGCGCCGAGCTCGAAGAGGGAGCGAAGAAGGACGCGCCGGAAGAGGGCGACGAGTTCCAGAACGAGGAGCTCGTCGACATGCTCGATGCCAACGACGAGGCACCGATCATTCGCTGGGTGAACTCGCTGATGTTCCAGGCGGCCAAGGAAGGCGCCTCGGATATCCACATCCGCCCCGGCGAGAAGGACATCGTCGTTCGCTACCGGATCGACGGCGTGCTGCGCGAAGCCAAGCGCGCGCCGAAGAAGTTCCAGCAATCGATCATCGCGCGCGTCAAGATCATGGCCGGCCTCAACATCGCCGAGAAGCGCTTGCCGCAGGACGGCCGCATTCGCCGCAAGATGGCCGGCAAGGACGTCGACATGCGTGTCGCCACCGCGCCGACCTCGGCCGGCGAGAGCGTCACCATCCGTCTGCTCGATCGGTCGAGCGTGCTCCTCGGCCTCGCCGACATCGGCTTCGCCGACGATCACCTCGATCTCATCCGATCGATCATCGCGCGCCCGCACGGCATCTTGCTGGTCACCGGCCCCACCGGCTCCGGCAAGACGACCACCCTCTACGCCTGCATCTCGGAGATCAACTCGCCCGACTTGAACATCCTCACCGTCGAGGATCCGGTCGAGTACCAGCTCGAGGGCATCTCGCAGACCCAGGTCAACTCGAAGATCGATCTGACGTTCGCGTCGGGTCTGCGCTCGTTCTTGCGCCAGGACCCGGACGTCATCATGGTCGGCGAGATTCGCGACCGCGAGACGGCCGAGGTCGCGATCACCGCATCGCTCACCGGTCACCTCGTGTTCTCGACCGTCCACACCAACGACGCGGCCGGTGGCATCACGCGCCTGATCGACATGGGCATCGAGCCCTTCCTTGTCGCCTCGTCACTCGTCGGTCTGCTCGCCCAGCGCCTGGTGCGCCGTCCATGTAAGGACTGCGCGCGCCCGGTGGTGCCGCCGGATGCGACGCTCGTCGAGCTGGGCCTCGATCCGGCGAAGTTTCACGCTGGCGCCTACCAGTTCCCGGCGGTCAAGGGTCAGCGCCCGCCGCCGCCCGGCACGGTGTTTGAACCGGTCGGTTGTCATGCCTGCCAGATGCTCGGTTACAAGGGCCGCACCGGCATCTACGAGCTGCTCATGATCAACGACACCGTTCGCCGCCTCGCTCTCGAGAAGGCCGATGCCGGCTCGATTCGCAACGCCGCGATCGAGGCGGGCATGGTGTCGCTCCGCTTCGACGGCGCTCGCAAGGTGGTGCTCGGGATGACCACCCCCGAAGAGGTCATGCTGATGACCGCGGAGTCGAGTGACTGATGGCGATGTACGCGTACAAAGGTCTCGCCCAGAGCGGCAAGACGGTCAGCGGCACGCGCGAGGCGGACTCGCCGAAGACGCTGCGCCAGATCCTCCGCAAGGACGGCGTGCTGGTGACGTCGTTCGAGCTGTCGAAGGGCGGCAAGGGCGCCGCGGCAGCTGCCAAGGCGAAGGGTGGTAGCGGGCTCGGCCGCGAGGTCGATCTCGGTGGGCTGATCGGCGGCGTCAAGAAGGCCGAGATCGCCGCGTTCACGCGCCAGATGGCGACGCTGCTCAAGAGCGGCATCCCGCTCGCCGAGACCATGGCCGCGCTGGTCGAGCAGATGGACAACCAGCGCTTCAAGGCGCAGCTCTCCGAGATCCGCGCGGCGGTCAACGAGGGTAGCTCGCTCGGCGATGCGCTCGCGAAGTATCCCAAGCTGTTCGACGAGCTCTACGTGTCGATGGTTCGCGCCGGCGAGCTCGCCGGTAACCTCGACGAGGTGCTCGGTCGCCTCGCCGACTTCCTCGAGGCCTCGCAGAAGCTCAAGAGCAAGGTCACCGGCGCGATGATCTATCCGGCGGTGATGGTGATCATCGGCACGATCATCATCGCGGTCCTGATGATCAAGGTGATCCCCGAGATCACGAAGACACTCGTCCAGCAGGGCAAGGACCTGCCGATCAACACGCGCTTCTTGATCAACACGTCGAGCTTCGTCGGCCGCAACTGGCTCATCCTGCTCGTCCTGATCTCCGCCACGATCGCGATGTTCGTGTGGTGGAAAGGCTCGCCCGCCGGCAAGAAGACCTGGCACCAGCTGGTGCTCCGGTTGTGGGTGATCGGACCGCTCGTCCGCACGATCAACGTCGCGCGGTTCGCCCGCACGCTCGGCACGATGCTCCAGGCGGGCGTGCCGATGCTGCGCGCGCTCGACGCCGCGAAGATGACGATGGGCAACGTGATCCTGCAGGCCACCGTCGAGGAGGCCAAGAAGGCGGTCACGGAAGGCGAGTCGCTCGCCGTGACGATGAAGAAATCCGGGCAGTTCCCGCCCACGATGATTCACATGACGGCCGTCGGCGAGAAGGCCGGTCAGCTCGAGCAGATGCTCGAGCGGATCGCGGCGGCCTACGAATCCGAGATCGACACCAAGCTGACGCGGTTCATCGGCCTCCTAGAGCCTCTGATGTTGCTCGGCATGGGCGTCACAGTAGCCTTCATCGTTATCTCCGTCATGCAGCCCATCATGGATATGGGTCAGCTCACTGGTCCGAAATGAAAGGAAGCTCCGCAATGCGCACGTCCCTCATCCGCCGCCGTATCCGCAACGCCCAGCGTGGTCTGACCCTGCTCGAGATCATGATCGTGATCGCGATCCTCGGCCTGCTGGTCGTCATCGTCGTGCCGCGCGTCATGGACGCCCTCGGCAAGTCGACGACCGATCTCGCGAAGATCCAGGTCGACGAGTGGAAGGTCTATCACGACCGTTACCAGGTCGGTAAAGGCGCCGAGAAGTCGTGCAGCGAGGTGAACCTCTACGAGGACGTCGGCAAGTACGTCGACAAGAACATGCAGCCCGACGCGATCAACGACCCGTGGGGCCAGAAGATGCAGATCGCCTGCGAGGATGCCGGCTTCAAGGGCATCTACTCGTTCGGCGAGAACAAGAAGGACGACAAGGGCGCGGGCGACGACATCAGCTCGTGGGCCAAGGTGAAGAAGTAGGCACGGGATCCGGCTCCCACGGAGTCGATCAGCTTCACCATGCGCCGCCGCCGCCAACCCCCGATGTCTCCGCCCAGCCCCCGGCTGGGGCAGCGTGGACTCACGCTGATGGAGATCATGATCGTGATCGCGATCATCGGGCTCGGCTTGTTCGTCGTCGGTCGTGGTCTGCGTGGTCTCACCAAGGCGGATCTGGTCGAGGACGCCGACGAGCTGGCGGCGATGCTGCGGCGCGCGAGTCAGCTCGCGGTCGAGCACGGCGAGCAACACCGCGTCGTGTTCGATCTCGACAAGAGCGTCTATCGCATCGACAAGTGCCAGGGCCCCGCGGCGCTGGCGCGCAACGAGGCGATCGCCAACGACGAGGAAAAGACCAAGCAGGCCGTCGAGCGCGGCAACGAGAAGCTACGCGACCTGCCTCAGGATGCGCTGGCCGTCGGCGATCCCGAGGAGGCGATGGCGCGCAGCAAGGCGATCGCCGGGCATCACATCGCAGACCGGACGTGCGTACCGGCGACGGCGGGGGTGTCCGGCGTCAAGCACAACATCAAGAAGAAGAACGTCCAGATCGGCGATGCGGACGCCGACTGGGTTCGCAACCTCAACGTGATCGCCGGGAACAAGTTCGCGGAGATCTGGGTCCAGCACAAAGACGACAGCACCAAGAAGGGTGAGGTCGCGATCTACTTCTGGCCGAACGGCTCGTCCGAGAAGGCCGTGATCATGCTGACCGACAACGACAACGACTACCGCACCGTCATGGTGTCGGGGCTGACCGGTCGGATCACGCAGAAGTCCGGCAAGCTCGAGGACGTCGACGCGCACATGCTGCGCAACGTGCTCGGCGACAAGGACAAGCAGCGCGAGGTGGATCGGTGAGCGGGTGGAAGAGAATGAGGAGGCAGGGGGGCTTCACGCTCCTCGAGGTCATGATCGGCCTGGCCATCCTCGGCTTCTCGCTGACGGTGCTCGTCAAGAGCGCGTCGAGCAGCATGGGCACGGCGAAGCGTGCGCAGATGATGGGCATCGTCACCGACCTGTCGCGCGGCAAGATGCTCGACATCGAGGAGACGCTGCTCAAGGACGGCTTCACCGAGACCGATCAATCCGAGGAGAACAAGGACTTCGCCGACGAGGGCTGGCCGAAGATCAAGTACTCGTACAAGGTCGAGCAGGTCGAGTTGCCGAGCTGGGAGTCGCTCCAGGAGATGGCGACGGATCGCGCCGGCTCGGGATCCGGATCGGGCTCCGACGGCGCGGGCGGCGAGGCGTCGGCGTTCCAGGACAGCGCGCTCGGCGGCATGCTGTCTCAGCTCGGCGGTGGGTTCGGTGGCGGTGGCGACATCGATGCCCAGCAAGGCGCGTCGTTCATCCAGGGCCAGTACTCGATGGTCCAGGAGGTCCTCAAGGTCTCGATCCGCAAGGTCACGTTGACCGTGACCTACGACGTGATGAACGACACCGAGAGCATGACCACGGTCGCGTTCTTCACCGATGCGGCGGCGATGGACAAGGTGCTGTCGGGGCTCGGCTCGCAGGACCTCGACGATCAACCGGCCGCCGGCTCGGGCTCCGCCGCAGGCTCCGGATCGACCGGTGGTCGCGGCTCGGGCACCGGACCACGGCCGACGCGAGGCGGGGGAGGAGGCAGCGGGAAATGAAGCGCTCGCGTAACCCGCAATCGGGCCTGACGCTGATCGAGGTCATCATCTCGACGGCGGTGATGGCCGCGATGATGATGCTGGTCTGGCGCACGGTGTCGAACACCCATACCGCGCGCACCACGTTCGAGGAGTTCGAGGAGCGCAACCACGAGCTGCGGATGGCGCTCGCGCGCATCGCCGCCGACTTCGAGTCCGCGTACCTGTCGCGCAACGAGGACCAGAACGCGACCAACCCGCGGACGATGTTCATCGCCCGGCCGTCGTCGAAGGCACCGGAGATCCGGTTCTCGACACTCGGTCACAGAGTGCTGTGGGCCGATGCCAACGAGTCAGAGCAGACGGTGATCTCGTACATCCTCCACACCGATCCCGACCCCGACAAGAAGGGGGCCTCCAACTGGATCCGGCGCGAGCAACGCCGGCCGTCGAACCTGCTTCCGGCCGACGAGCCGGCCGAGTACGACGTGCTGATCCACGACCTGGTGAGCGCCAAGATCGAGTTCTGGAACTGGAAAAACCTCGACTGGCAGGACACCTGGGACACCACGCAGTCCGACGGCCAGAAGGGCTGGCTGCCGAGCCGCGTGCGGATCACCGTCACGATCAAGGACGCGCAGGGCAAGGACTACAAGCTGACCACGCAGGCACGCATCTTGATGCAGGAGCCGCTGAGCTTCGGAACATGAAGACGACCAGGACATCGAGACGACGACGACAGCGACAACGGGGCATCGCCCTGGTGGCCGTGCTGGTCGCGCTCGCGATGATCCTGGTGATGACGAACCAGTTCTCGACCACGACGAACGTCGATCTGTTCGCGGCGGCGAACCATCGCGATCAGATGCGCTCGCACTACCTCGCGCGGTCGGCGCAGAACCTGTCGGAGCTCGTGATCCGGCTCCAGCAGCGGATCGACAACATCAAGCAGCTGCGCGGCCAGGTCCAGATCACCGACTTCGCCGACCAGGTCATCCTCGCGTTCTGCGGCGGCAAGGACGAGGTGAAGTCCGCCGTCGGCTTCTCGCCCGACAAGGTGAAGGGCCTGGGCGCCAACATCGGTACCTGCGGCATCGTCAACCAGCAGATCACCACCGAGGACGACAAGCTCAACGTCAACTGCCTCAACGGCACCGAGGCCACGGCGAAGACGTTCAAGAGCGCGCTCGACGCGCTGATCTACTTCCCCGCGTACGACCCGGTGTTCGAGGAAGCGGATGCCGAGGACTACCGCCGCGATCGCGCGCAGCAGGTGGCGGCGATCGCCGATTACATCGACTCGAACACGATGCGGCACTGGGATCGCGGCACCAACGAGGACTACGGCTACGAGAGCCTCAGGGATCCGTATCGGATGAAGAACAACTACATCGACACCGTCGGCGAGCTCAAGCTGGTGCGCGGCGTCGACGATCGGTTCTGGACGCTGTTCGGCAGCGCGTTCACGGTCTACGGCGGCTGCAAGGTCAACCTGTCGGCGCTGTCGAACACGCAGCTGATCGCGGCGGTGCTGTTCCTGTCGGCGAAGAACCCCAACGATCCGGTGGTGCTCGATCCGAAGAAGCTGTTCACGCTGGCGTCGCTGGTGGCCAAGGCGAAGCAGTTCGGCCAGTCGTTCTTGACGGTCGACGACTTCATCACGTTCGTCAAAGACCCGGCGGCGGCGCTCGGCGCGATCGCGGGCGGCGACGGTGGCGCGTCGCTCGCGGGTAGCGCGGCGACGGCGAGCCTCGGTGCCGGCATCCCCGGCCTCACCGGTCCCGACAAGGTCAAGCTCGAGCTCGACAAGCAGAAGCTGTCGCAGCTGACCACCGCGGGCCCGCGCCGCACGTATCGCGTGCAGGCGTGGGGCGAGATCGATCGCAAGGCGAGGGACACGGACGGCAATCCGATCTTCCCGGCGATCCGCACCACGATCACCGGCGTGTGGGACACCAAGGTGGTTCCGCAGAATGCGCGCAAGACTCCCGCACCGAAGGGTGCGTGGGTGTATCTGAGGGAGGACTGATGGCGACCCGTGTATTTGCCGTCGATCTCGGCGCCTGGAGCGTCAAGCTCGCCATTGCCAGCCCCGGTCTCCGCGGCGCGATGTTGCTCTCCGTCGTCGAGCGGTTGCTACCGCCGCCGCAGACGGAGGACGAGTCGACCGAGAGCCGCGCCAAGCGCGCGCTCGCAGAGTTGATCCGCGAGCTGCGACTCGAGCACGAGACCGGTTACCTCGGTGTCTACGGCGATCAGGTGTTCACCCAGGTGCTCGAGTTCGGCTTCAAGAGCCTGCGTCGCTCCGAGCTCGACAAGGCAGTCGGCGGCGAGCTCGAGGGCGTGGTGCCCGTCGATCTCGAGGACATGGTCTACACGTACGCGGAGCTGCCGCCGAACACGAGCGGGCCGGTGACGGGGCCGGGTGCGTTCGCGGCCGAGCCGACGGCGACCGGAATGACGAGTATTCGGGGTCGCGTCGCGCCGCCGGCCGACGGCATGCGCGTGCTGACGTACGCGATGCCGCGCGAGCGCGCGGAAGAGCTGATCGCGTTCGGCAAGGAGGCCGGCTTCGAGGTCCGCGGCGTGCTCGCGTGCGGCGGTGCCGCGGCGAAGCTCGTCAACCACGTGCCGTCGCTCGCCCGCGCGCGCTCCGAAGGCGCGGTCGCGGTGATCGACGTCGGTCACGAGCGCACCGACGTCGTGATCGTTGTTGGTGGCAAGCCGGTGTTCAGCCGCAGCGTCGCGCGCGCCGGCAAGCAGGTCACCGAGGCGATCGCGCGGCACTGGAAGCTGCCGTGGGAGGATGCCGAGCGGGCGAAGCACTCCGATGGCTTCATCGCCTCGCAGACCGAGCCGGCAACGTCGGAGAGCTGGGCCCGGATCCACCAGGTGCTGATCGGCGAGCTCCAGCCGTTCGCCCGCGATCTGCGGCAGACGTTCGCGGCGTGCCGCGCCAAGACCGGCTTCACGCCGATGGCGGCGATCGTCGTGGGTGGCGGCTCGCGGCTGCGCGGCATGGCGTCGTTCCTCTCCGAGCAGCTCGGCGTGCCGACCTGGCGGCTGTCGCAGGACGACGTGCTCGCGATCGCCGGCCCCAAGCTCGGGGCGGAGTCGGCGAGCCTGCCGATCGATAGCGCCGCGATGACGATCGGCATGGCGTACGACGCCGCCGGTGGCCGGCCGATGTTCGATCTGCGCTCCGGTTCGCTCGCGGTGAAGATGGACCTGTCGTTCATCCGCGCGAAGGCCGTCCCGCTCGGCGCGGCGGTCCTCGTGATCGCCGCGTTCGCCGCGGTCAGCGCGTATGCCGACCTCTATCGCCTCCGCAAGGCGGAGAAGACGCTGACCGCGCGCGTCGCCACCGAGAGTGCCGAGGTGTTCCAGGGCAAGTCGAAGACCACCGAGGAGATCCTCGAGATGACCGCGCCAGGCGGCGGCACGCGCCGCGCATCGCCGATGCCGAAGATGACGGCCTACGACCTGCTGCTCGAGATCTCGAGCAAGGTGCCGGCGAAGGACAAGATCGCGCTCGACGTCGACCACCTCGATATCACCGACACCAAGGTCGAGATCTCGGGATACGTGAAGACGCCGGAGCAGGTCGACGACCTCTACAACGCGCTGAAAGAGATCAAGTGCTTCAAGAAGGACGGCATCGCGCGCGGTGGCCTCGAAACCGAAGGCGAGCTGAAGAAGTTCAAGCTCACCGTCACATCCCAGTGCATGTGAGGTAACCCATGGCGCTATCCGATCGTGCACGAGACTTCTGGGACCGCATCTCTCCACGCGAGAGAAAGCTCGTCGTGTTCCTCGTCGTCGCTGTTCCACTTGCCGCCGCGATCTGGCTCGGGCTGTCGATCCGCGACGGCCTGATCTCGATGGAAGCGCGCAACGACCAGCATCGCGAGGCGCTCGAGACGATCGCCAAGCTCAAGGCGCAGGGCGGACCGGCCAATGACGATCCGGGCGTCAAGATCCCCGACGCACCGATCTCGCTGCAGTCGTACGTCTCGAAGGCGCTGCAGAAGAACGGCCTGACCAACAAGGGTGCGCTCGACGTTCGCTCGGTGACCAAGAACGGCATCGTCACGACGACGGTGTCGTGCACCGTCAACGAGATGTCGACCGAGCAGCTCCAGGCCTTCCTCCAGGAGATCGAGACAGCGGAGAAGATCGTCGCGGTCACCCACCTCGAGGTCAAACGCAACCGGCGCGACAACACGAAGATCGACGCCACGCTCGACATCTCCACCTACTCGAACGCCGAGAAACCGAAATCGGAGGACGAGAAGAAAGAGGGCGATGCCGAGAAGGAGGGCGGCTGATGGCGAAACTTCCAATTCGGATGCCTCAGCTCGGCCCGCGCATGCGTCGGGTCGTTCAGGTTTTCGGCTTCATCTTCCTCGCGCTGTTCACGTTCGTGTTCGCGTTCCAGATGGTCTTCCCCTACAGCCGCGTCAAGGAGCGGATCGAGGAGGCCGCCGGCTCGAAGGTCGATCTCGAGATCGGCGAGATCGAGCGCAGCTTCATTCCGGGCCGGTTCTATCTCAAGAACGTCACCGTCAAGACGCGGCCGTCGGCGAGCGAGCTCGAGACGGCGATGGCGATTCCGGAGGCCAAGGATCGCGAGAAGGCGGTCGCCGGCCTGTCGAGCACGTTCTTCATCGACAAGCTCGAGGTCGACATCGGCATCCTGCCGTTCATCAGCGGCACGGCGCGCATCAACTTCGTCGCCACGATCGGCAGCGGCACGATCAAGGGCAAGGTCGCCGTCAGCAAGGGTGAGACCTCGGTGGCGATCACCGGCAGCGAGGTGCCATCGGAGCAGCTACCGATGCGCGAGGTGCTGTCGAACCTGCCGATGACCGGCGACGTCGACTTCGAATTCGATCTCGATCTGCCGAACGAGAAGCTCAAGACCGGCAAGGTCGGCCCCGACTGGACCCAGGCGGTCGGCAACGTCGAGTTCAGCTGCGCCAACGGCTGCGTGATCGGCGACGGCAAGGCGAAGCTCAAGCTCAAGGCGAAGAACGCGCGCAGTCAGGCGTTCGCCGGCGATGGCACCAAGTTCGGCAAGATCACGGTGCAGTCGCTCGATGCCAAGGTCGAGATCAAGGATGGCAAGCTCGACATCACCAAGTTCGAGACCAAGTCGAACGACGTCGAGCTCCACGTCGACTTCACGATGACGCTCGCCCAGAACCTCGATCAGTCCGCGGTCGGTGGTTGCATCCGCTTCAAGGGCTCCGAGGCGCTGCGCAAGCGCGAGCCCGGCACCGCCGATGCACTCTCGCTGACCGGCGCCGCGCGCCACACCGACGGCCTCGATCACATCAAGCTCGAGGGTACGTTCAAGGAGGTCCGCAAGCTGGCCAAGGTCTGTGGACCGCAGGCCGGCGGCGGCGGCGATCCGGATCATCCGTCGCGCCCGCCGAT
>JAEYYY010000535.1 GCA_023430775.1 Pseudomonadota bacterium | reverse complement strand
GGGCGCGCACGTCGCGATGATAGAGTGAGCGAGTGAAGCTCGTCATCCTGCTGGCGCTTTGTGCGTGCTCGGGCGGCACCACCGCGAAGCCGACACCGACCACCCCCGCGGTGCCCGGGATGCCGGGTCTGCTGTGGCAGACCCTGGTCGAGCCGTGGCACGTCCCGCACTCGGCGGGGACGATGATCGCGAGCGGCAACGTCGCCACGCTCGGAGGGAGCGCGGGCTGGGTGTTCCAGGTCGATCTGACCACCGGCAAGCCGATCCGCGACCTCAAGCTGCCGATGGGCACCGTCACCGACCTCCTCGATCTCGGCGACGGCCGGATCCTCGCGGTCGGCCTGGCGACGCGCGACATCGAGACCACGACCGCCGCCTTCGTCCTCGACGCGAAGACCTTCGATTCGAAACCGGTCAACCTGCCGACGCGCACCAAGCCGCTGTCGTTCGCGGCGCCGCACGCCGTGCTGGTGGCCGACGGCGGGATCGCGATCAGCGGCCGCGGGCTGCCACTCTCGATCTACGACCCCAAGACGTTCGCGGTGAAGGCGACCCTCGACACCCAGATCGGCTGGGGACGGCTCTCGGCACACGGCGAGATCCTCCTCGCGGAGCGCACGGGTCAGGTCAAGCGCTTCAACGTGGTCACCAACGGCCAGCGCGATCTGCCGCGCGGCACGGTGACCCACCTGGTCGCGGCCGACGGCGTCGACATCATGCGCGTCGCGCGGTCGAGCGTGTGGATGGCGGAGCTGCATCCCGATAACGGCGCGGTCGTCCCGCTCAAGGAGCAGATCGACATGCTCGCGGTGATCGACAACGGCAAGAAGCTGCTGACCACGGCCCGCCAGGAGATTCGCATCCACGACCTGCCGAGCGGCGAGATCAAGAAGCGCATCCCGATCCTCGACAAGCAACTCACGCTCGCCGGGCTCCACGTGATCGACAACCGCGCGTTCGCGCTGGCGAGCGGCTCGCTCCGCATCATCGATCTCGACACCGGCGTCATCACGCCGGCGAAGTCGACCCCGCAGGCGTCCTATCTCGCGGTCGGCAACGACGGGACGGTGCTGTCCGGCAACGAGCCGACGGTGTGGACCTCGAACGGTGGCAAGCAGACCGCCAGCGAGACGCTCCAGGACGGCTTCGACATCGAGGCGTTCCGCTCCGACGATCCGCGCCACTACCTGACGTCGAAGAGCACCGACGAGCGCAGCATCATCAACTACCACACCGTCGGTGATCCGAAGCCGCGCACGTTCGCGCTCGGCACCACGGTGAGCGACGGGTGGATGGGGCGCGACGGCGCGCTGGTGTTCAGCATCGAGCAGGACTCCGTCCACAAGATGATGCTGGCGCGCGCGGCTCCGTCGAAGAGCGGCAGTCGCGCGCAGAACGAGGCCTCCACCACACCGGACCTGCTGTTCGACTACAACTCGGACTCCGAGGTGCTCGCGGTCGATCCCGACGGCGAGATCCTGATCTCGCTCGACGGGCGCGTCGCCGTGGTCGGGCTCGACGGCAAGACGCGGTCGACGATCCGGGTGCCCCGGTGCGAGGCGGTGCTCGATTTCGGCGTCATCGAGCCCGGCGGGACGCGCGCGATCACCTACGACACCAAGGACCTCGCGCTGTGGGACCGCAAGACCGGCAAGCTACTCGCGAACGTCGCCGCGGTCTCGCCGGAGGACATCCTGTTCCTCCCGAAGCGTCCGGACATCGTGGTGGTGTTCGACGACCGCGTCGCGCTGTGGCTACCCGGCAAGGGTGTTCGCACGCTCGCGCTGCCCGGCGTGCTCGAACCGGCGGCATCGGCCGATGGCAAGAAGCTCGCGCTGTCGTTCTTCGACGGTCACGTCGCCGTGTTCGACGTCGACGCGCTGCTCGCCGGGCTGTCGCTCGGTCCCGACTTCACGCCCGGCGAGGTCATCCCCGACACCTGCGGCGAGACCGATCCGGTCGCGGTGCCCAAGCCCGAAGAAGATGATCCGCCGCCGCCCGAGGAGGACGAAGGCGACTAGCGAACGACCTCGATGCCCCTGGTCGCGAAGCTCTTGATCGCGGTCTGACCGGCCGGCGAGAGCAGCGTGTTCGACAGGCCGAGGAGCCTGAGGTTCGGCATCGCCATCAGCGGCGTCGGATCGGTGATGTCGGTCGCCGACAGATCGAGCGTGACCAGCGAGCCGCGCCGCAGGATCGACGGCAGCTCGGGATCGCGGATCTCGAGCCCGAACAGCGACAGCGTGCGCAGCTGCGGCCAGGCATCGAGGTTGGCCGCGGCCCTGGTCATCCGGGTGTCGCCGAGCGTCAGCTCGTCGAGCTGGCGGAAGCTGCGCAGGATCGGCAGCGATGCATCGGACACGCTGGTGCCGGCGAGGTGGAACGCGCGCAGCTCGCGCAGGCTCGCGAGCGCCGTCATCGTGTCGTCGTCGGTGCGGGTATCGTCGAGATACAGCCGGCCGAGCTCGGTCAGCGTGCCGAGCGTCGCCAGCGACTTCGGCGATGCGCCGGCCTTCGACAGCACGAGCGTGTGCAGCGCCCGCAGCTTGACGATCCTCGCGATGGTGACATCGGTGACGCCGAGATCGCCGAGCCCGAGTGCCTCGAGCTTGGGAGTGGCATCGAGGATCGCGAGCCCCGCATCGGTGACCTTGGTCTTCGAGACGTAGAGCTCGACCAGCGCAGCCCCGGGTGACTTCAGCGCCGCATCGGTGATCGCCGTGCCGTCGAGCCGCAGCACGCGCATTCGCGGCATCGCGATCAGCGCGGCACCGACGGCATCGTCGACCGGGAGGTTCGCGAGGTCGACCTCCTCGAGCCTGGTCAGCTTCGCGATCGCCGGGATCGCCGTCTTGATCTCGGTGCTCGCGAGCTTGATCTCGCGCAGGTTCGGCCTCTGCACGATCGCGAGCACGAGCTTGTCGTGCACCTTCGCGCCCGACAGCCCGACCTCGACGAGGTTCGGCGCCTTCGCCAGCCACTCGACATCGGCGTCCGTCGGCTTGTACGCGGCGAGGTTGGAGGCGTCGAAGCGCGCGATCCCGGGAGCGTAGACCGCGAGCTTCGCGATCTCCTTGCCGGCGTGCGTGTGATCGATGAACAGCTCGGTCAGCGCGAGCCTCGCGATCGCATCGATCGTCTTCGGGCCGATCTTGGTACCACCGACATCGAGGATCGAGAGCTTGCTGAAGTTGCCGAGCGCCGCGCCACCGGCGTCGGTGATCCGCGTGCCGGCGACGTTGAGCGCGTGCAGATCCTTCAGCGCCGTCAGCTCGGCGAGACCCTTGTCGGTCAGCGCGGAGTCCTCGAGGTCGAGCACGCGCAGCGCGGGATGGCGCTTGATCGCCTCGACGGCGCGGTCATCGATCTGGGTGCGCGCGAGGAACAGCCGCTCGAGCGCGGGCAGCGTGAACACCAGATCGTTCGACAGCACCGGCATGTCGTCGAGGACGAGCGCTTTCAGATCCGGCAGGTCGACCACGGCGCCGAGCAGGCTCACCGGTTGCCCGTGCAGCGACAGCCCGGGCACCTTGTCCTCGCGCAGCGTGCGCATCAGCTTCGCCATGCCGTCGGCGTCGAGGCGGCGCGTCGGCTCGACGAACCACAACGCCGGGAAGCTCGCGGGCGGCGCATCCGGCAGCGTGCCGAGCTGCTCGACGCCGTTCACGCTCCACGTCATCACCCGCATCGGCACCGGCCACCTGGCATCGGCCACCTTCGAGGGCGGTGGCGGCAGCGGCACGACCGGGATGGGCGCCGGCTTCGCGGGCGTGATCGGTGCTGGCCGGGGGTGCGAGCAGGCCGCGATCAGGAGCAGGGCTGCCAGGCGCATGCCCCTCCGACAACGCGAGCCGCGCCTGGTTGCCACCTAGACGAGCGTGGTCTGGGGCGACACCACGAGCTTGATGAATTCTTCGCGGGTTGCGAGCTCGAGGAACACACCGCGCACGCCGGAGGTGACGAGCCGCGCCTCGTGCGCACCCACACCGCGCGCCGCCATGCACATGTGCAGGCCCTCGATGTAGACCGCCGAGCCCTGGCTCGCGAGCTGCTCGTGGAGGATGTCGGCGAGCTCGTGGGTGAGGTCCTCCTGCAGCCGCGGGCCGCGCGCGATCATCCGCGCCAGCCGCGACAGCTTGGACAACCCGAGCACCTTGTTGGTCGGGATGTACGCCATCGAGATCCGGTAGATCACCGGCAGCAGGTGGTGCGGGCACACACCGAACGCGGTGTTGTGCTTGCTGATCACCATCTCGGTGTACTTGGCCGGGAACGTCTTCGCGAGCAGCGCGTCTACTTCGGTCTGGACCTGCCGCGAGTCGTGGACGAGCTCGTGGAAGCCCTTCGCGGCGCGCTTCGCGGTCTCCGCGAAGTTCTCGTCGGAGACGTCGTAGCCGAGCCGGCCGATGCCTTCGAGGATCTTGGTGTAACCCTCGGTGAAGAGCTGGAGCGCTTTGGGGTCGAGGTCCATGGCGTGTCCTGATACTGCGTGAGGATCGCGGCGGTTGCGGCTGCGATGCCGAGCGAGCTCGCCGTGGCGAGCCCGACGCGGCGAACGGCATCGTAGCCCGGATCGTGCGCCGCAACGAGCAACCGGGTCGCTCGATCCAGCGTGCCGCGCACGACGGTGACGCGCAGCCGGCGATGCGTCAGCACCTGATCGTGATGGGCCACCGCCTCGTCGAGGATCCGCGCACCCAGCCGTTCGGCGAGGTCGCGCTCCGGCAGCTCCCACAGCCCACCGAACAGACCGTCGGCCTTGCGTCGCGCGAGCACGATCTCGTCGCCGCGCTCGATCCACACCAGCGTGCGCGCGAGGATCGGCAGCTCGGACGGCTTCTTGCGCGCGGCGATCACCGGCAGCTCGTCGGTGCGCCGCTCGGCGTTCGCGTGGCAGCGCTTGGCGAGCGGGCAGATCAGGCACCGCGGCGAGGTCGGCGAGCAGAGCGTCGCACCGAGCTCCATCAGACCCTGGTTGAGATCTCCCGGCGCGGTGTCCTCGGGCAGCGCGGTCATCAGCTCGCCGGCGGCTTGCCACAGCGCCTTGGTGCCGGCGGTCGACTTGATGTCGTGCTCGATCGCGAACACGCGAGCCAGCACACGCGCGACGTTGCCATCGACGAGCGGCGCCCGTTCACCGAGCGCGATCGAGGCGATCGCACCTGCCGTGTACGGCCCGATGCCCTTGACCTCGCGGAGCTCGCTCGCTCGTCGCGGCAGCTGGCCGCCCCAGCGCGCCACGATCTCCTTGGCACCGCTCGCCAGGTTGCGCGCGCGCGAGTAGTAGCCGAGACCCGCCCACGCCGCGAGCACGTCGTCGAGCGGCGCGGTGGCGAGTGCCGCCACCGTCGGGAACCTCGCCATCCAGCGCTCCCAGTACGGGATCACCGTGGCGACCCGCGTCTGCTGCAGCATCACCTCGCTGACCCAGATCGCGTACGGGTCGCGGGTCCGCCGCCAGGGCAGGTCGCGTCGCACCGACTGGTAGTGGGTGACGACGGCCTGCGCGAGCTCTCGCACCGCGAGAGCTTAGTGGTACAGGTGCGCCATCACGAACACGGTCGGGTCGAATTCGAGCGCGATCGTGGTGCGGCTCGTCACCAGCACGTTCATCGGGCCCATCTCCTGACGGACCTTCTCGAACACCAGCAGGTTATTCGCAGCCGACGCGCTGAGCTGGAAGTGGCGGTTGACCCACACGCCGACGGCGAGGCCATAGCCGAGCGCCGTCGTCGTGGTGCTGGTCTGATC
>JAEYYY010000410.1 GCA_023430775.1 Pseudomonadota bacterium | reverse complement strand
GTGCCGCACTCGCGGGCGCTCGCCATCGCACGCCGGCGGAGCGCGCCCTGACGGTGACCGCGCGAGCGCGCCAGGCCGCCACCTCGATCCTGATCTCGACGATCGGTCTCATGGATCGCGATGCGATGGTGTGCCGCTTGATGGCGTGCGCGATCCGCGAGCAAGCGCTGTTCGCGCGCGATCCGCTACCCCGCCTCGCCGAGGTCGTCGCCGCGCCACCGTCGAGAAAGCTGTCCGATCGCGTCGTCGTCGCCGGTGCGAAGGTGGCCCGGATCTCCGATTACGTCGCGCTGCTGCGCGATCTCGCGGCGCTGCCGCTGCGCGAGGCGCTCGACCAGTTCGATCTCGACGACGCCGGTTATCTCGAGGTGGCGAAGGCGTGGGGCGCCGCGATCGCCGCCGACCCGACGATCGCCACCGAGATCTCCGCCGGGCTCGCGCGACGCTGATCACCAGTGGCGCTTGCGGACATCGCGCAGCCAGGCGTCGAGCGCGGTCACCGCCTCGGGCGGCGGATCCGGCTGGAGCACCGACACCGGCCACGCACCATCGATGGCATCGATCGCGGCCGTCAGGCGCGGGCGCCACGCGGAGACCATCGCGGGATCGAGCTGCGTCCTCTCGCCGGTGCGCTTGATCGCGAGCAGCTCCTCGATCTCCTTCGGCACGAACTCGCTCAGGCGATTGACGTCGGTGACCAGCTCGCCGCGCAGCAGCAGACAGCGCCCGGTCGCGGCGGTGCGCAGCACGTAGAGCGCGCGCTTCGCGGTGGGCTTCTCGTCGAACAGCCGCAGCTGCGAGGTGGCGAAGCCGCCGTAGTGACGGCCGACCCGGCGCGACAGCAGACCCTGGATGATCGGCCGCGCCTCGTCGAGCAGCGCGCGATCGCCGCCGAGCATCAGGTTGCCGAGGAAGCGCTCGATGAAGTTGCCGTTGCCCTTGAGCACGCCGCGCAGCACCGGCGACAGCTCGTTGCTTCCGTAGTCGAGCTCGACACCATCGATCACCTCCATGTGATCGGGCGGATCGTCTGACGGCGCCAGTCCGACGAGCTCGGAGGTCGGCGCGATGTGTACGCACTTGAGATCGAGATCGCTGTCGGGCGAGGGGAAGCCGTACGCGTGGGCCCCCGACAGATAGATCGCGAGGTGCTTGCGCTGGCGCTCGCGGTCGGCGACGAACGCGCGCGCGACTCGCTGCTGATCGGGTGTCAGCACGCTCCAGGGATCAATCGTCATAACGAGCCTCCGGCGGCGAAGGTGCATCCGCGCCCCCCGGGCCGGGCACCGCTTGATCGGCACGGCGGGCCACCTCCGCGCGCGCCGAACGCAGTACGCGCTCCGCGGCCGCGACATCGGGATGGCGAGGCAGCGGACTGGTCTGCCGCGCGCCCTCGAGCTTCGGGGTGAGCTGGCGAGCGAGCGCCATCACGTCGGCGGTGGGCACCTCGCCGTGCTTGATCGCGAGCAGCGTCGGCCGCAGCGCCTCGCTGACGCGGACGTCGGGAGGCTCGCTGGCGAGCCAGCGGATCGCGAGATCGAGCAGGCGGATCAGGTTGTAGGCGTTCTTCGGACGCAGGTCGCGCGGCAGGGCGAAGTCGCTCTTGGCCGCCGCACGCAGCGAGGCCCAGTCGTTGGCGGCGAGCAGGCCCTGGTCGTAGAGCGAGCGGTAGAGCTGCTTGATGTAGTCGCGCGCGCGAGCCACCGCATCGGCGCGGCTCGGTGCGGCGATCCGCGCGGAATCGGCGAGGCGCTCCGCGGCGGCGTCGAGCTCGAGCGCCGGGTCATCGCGCAGCCACCCGATGATCGTGGTGCGGTGCTCGGCGAGCCGCTGGTTGTGCTCGAGGCGATCGAGTTGCGACAGCGCGTAGCGACCGAAGCTGCCGTAGATCTCCTGCGACAGGAACGCGGTGCGATGCGCCAGCAGCTCGGCGCCGATCGGGTCGACGACCTCGGGATCGGCGAACAGCATCTCGAGCGTGTTGGGGTCGGCGCGCAGCGCTTGCCGGATCGCCTTGCCGATCTCCCAGTAGGTGTGGGAGCCGTCGAGCGACACCAGATCGAGAGGCGGCTCGACGAGACCGGTGGTCCACGCGAGCGGCAGCACGAAGATGCCGCGGCGATCCTCGTCGGAGCCCTCGTGTGCCACGCCCCAGGCCCGCGAGCCGACCAGCGTATCGATCACCACGCAGGGTCGCAGCTGCTCCCACGCCGCCGCCCGCCGCTGGGCATAGCGCGCGACGCCGAGCTTGCGCGGCACCACCTCGACACGCAAGTAGGTGGCGCGCTTCCCATCGAGGAACACGACGTCGACCCGGTCGCCGTCGACGCTGGCGACCCGCCCGCTCGCTCCCTGCGGCCGCAGCTCGCCGTCGACGGTGCGGTCGACGCGCGTCGTCACCTCGGTTCCCGCAGGGAGCGGGACTTGCGTCGGATCGATGTCCGCGAGACCACCCAGACGGAGCGCCACGTCCGGACTGTGCCGCAAGAACATGAAATTCGCAGGCCGACGTGCGAGTTAACTCCAGGTGAAGCGTTCGCGCTGGCCCTTCGCACTCGCCGCGATCGCGGCGTGCATCGGCTTCGTGCTCGGCTACGCCCTGCTGTTCGGCGGTGACGAGGAGGACGAGCCGATCCAGCCGCCCGACTGCCAGGTCGGACCGACCACGCCCGGCATCGACGTCAGCTACCACCAGGAGACGATCGACTGGAAGCGCGTCCGCAAGGCCGGCGTGCTGTTCGCGTTCATCCGCGTCTCGGACGGCGCGACGTTCACGGATCCGCTGTTCGACAAGAACTGGAGCAAGGCGCGCACCACCGGGATCCTGCGCGGCGCCTATCAGTACTTCCGTCCCGACGAGAATGCGAAGCGCCAGGCCGATCTGCTGATCGAGAAGATCAAGCACGATCCGGGCGAGCTGCCGCCGGTGATCGATGTCGAGGCCACCGGCGGACGCTCACCGAAACAGATCGCGCGCGCGATCGACGTCTGGGTCAAGCGCATCCGCGAGCGGCTCGGCGTCGAGCCGATCATCTACACCGGGCCCGACTTCTGGAAGACCTCCGTCGACAACGCCGACTTCACGTCGCAACCGCTGTGGCTCGCGCACTACACGAGCGCGTGCCCGACCGTGCCCGCACCGTGGAAGCAGTGGACGTTCTGGCAGTACACCGAGCGCGGCGAGGTCCCGGGCATCAGGGGACCGGTCGACCTCGACGTGTTCGCCGGTAACTATACCGAGCTCGAAGAATTCGCTCGCAAGTCGCGCCGGCCGCGCGAAGCGTCCAGATAGTCGTCGAACCTGCGCGTGCCGACGCTCGGCGCGATCGCATCGTGCTTTGCCAGCAGCACGGCGAACTTCGCGAACTGTCCCATCCGCGGATGGACGACGCGGAACATCGCCGCGTTGATCCCGGCGAGCCAGGTCGGCAGCCGCCACATCCGCACCTTGCGATTCGCCAGCTGCGCCACGCGATCGAAGATCTCGGCGCGCGTCATCACCTCCGGCCCACCGACGGAGAGCTCGCGCGGTCCATCGCCGGCGAGCTGCTCCACCACGAACTCGGCGAGGTCGCGCTCGTCGATCGGATTGGTTCGCGTGGTCCCCGCGCCGATATCCATCAGGAAGCCGCGCCTCGCCATCGGCAGCAGCGCCGCGTAGGCGGAGTAGAACCCGGTCGCGCGCACGACCACACCATCGATGTCGCGCATCGCTGCGACCACGCGCTCGTGCGCATCGACGTAGGCACAGCTCGCCAGCTCGGGAGGATGCGCGACGCCGACGTAGACCAGCCGGATGGCGCGCTGCTTCGCGGCGTGGACGGCGGCGAGCCCGATCGGCGTGTCGACCGCGCGATAGCCGCGCCAGCCGTGACCGAATCCCATCGCGACGCTGGCGCCTGCGCAGTTGATGATCGCGCCCACACCGCGGGCTGCATCGGCGAGCGCCTCCGGATCGCGGGCGACCTCGCGCGTCACCGTTCGCACCACGTGACCACGCGTCGCGAGCTGCGCCGCGATCAGCTTGCCGAGCCCACCGCGCGCACCGACCAGCAACGTGTCCACGCGACTAGGATGCGCCGGTGGATCGCCGCGGTGCTGCGGCACGACGTCGCATCAGAACGACCAGCTGACGGCGGCGCCACCGCGGGTCGGCACCACGGTGACGCGCTTGTCCTGCTTCGGCTTGCGCGAGATCACGAACACGACCGAACCGACGATGATCGCCGACACGCCGATCGCGAACGCACCGTTCGCCTTGATCGACGCGCGATCGCGCTTGTCTTGAAGGACGTCGGGATCCTCGTCACCGGGGCAACCAAACTCGTCGCACTGGGCGAGCTGATTATCGAGATCCGACTTCTTGAACGACTCGCCGACGCCGGCCACGATCAAGAACGCACCACTGCCGAGCAGCACGTAGCTGAGGATGCGCCGGTTGCGATTGGGATCGGGATCCGGCACCTGGAGCGGACGCATCGCATTCTCGCCGACCGGCGCACGAGGCGCTCCCGCGACGATCGGAGCGGGCGCCGGCGGCGGCGGCTGCGGCATCACCGGTGCGGGCGCCGGCGCTGGATCCGGAGGTGGCGGCTCCTCGGGCGGTGCGGGCTTCTCGGTCTTCGCACACGCCTCCATGTCCTTGCGGACCTTGGTCACCGAATCGCGCAGCTTCTTGTTCTTCTCCTCGCGCTGGTAGTTCGCATAGAACTGCGCGGCGTCGGCGCAGTGGCCCTTCTTGAGCCGATACGCCTGCGCGATGTTGTAGAGGTTCACCGGATCGGGGAACAGCCGGTAGGCCGTCTTGAACTCGGCGATCGCCTCGTCCCACTCGTTGAGGTTGTAGCGGCGCT
Organism: Pseudomonadota bacterium; assembly: GCA_023430775.1. Classification (GTDB taxonomy): domain Bacteria; phylum Myxococcota_A; class Polyangia; order Haliangiales; family Haliangiaceae; genus JABFXX01. Next base: position 6,831 of record JAEYYY010000410.1, on the reverse strand, counting down.
TGCCGAGCTCGTAGTGCCTGGTGGCTTCGGCCTTGTCGGACTTGTCATCGGCACGAGCGACCGACGACACCAGCAAGCCGAGGATCAGGAGCGTTCTACCGAGGTGCATTGTTGAGGGGGTTCAACGAATCGTCGATCCGCCTCGATGGTGCCCGAGTTGCGGGCTTGATGGGAAGCCTCGTGGTCTTGCCGGCGAGGATCCGCACTTCCGTCCTCTCCATCTTGTTGTTGCGCAGGGTCACGACCTTGTGGGCGCCCGGTGCGAGCTCGAGCGGTTCGTTCGGCGACACCGCGGCGCCGTCGACCGTGAACCGCACGTCCGCGCTCCCGGCCCACTCGATCACGAGCTTGCCCGTCTCGGGAGCAGGCGGCGGCGCCTCGACCGTCGGAGCCGCGCGGCGCTGCTGCTTGGCCTGCTGGCGTTCGGCTCTCGCCTCGAGCTTCGCTTGCCGTCTCTCCTCGCGCCTGGCTTCTCGCGGTTGTTCCTTCGTTTCTTCCGTGGCCTCGTCCCCGCTGGCGCGGACGACGAAGATCACGATCACCAACGCCAGCGCGGCGGCCAGGCCCGCGATCACGAACATCAGGGGCGTGCGCTTGCGCGTCGTCGGCTGCGTCTTCTTGCCCGGGCGGGTTGCGAGCAGCGACTCGACCTCGGATCGCACGTGCGCCAGCGTCGGCCGATCGGCGGGCTCCTTCGCGAGCATCGCGTCGACCAGGGCATCGAGCTCCGGCGGCACGCCCTTCGCGCACGCCGACAGCTTCGGCGCCGGCTCGGTCATGTGCATCGACACCACGTCGATCGCGTTCTCGCCGATGAACGGCGGCCGGCCCGCGATCATCTCGAACAGCAGGCAGCCGAGCGCGTAGATGTCGCTGCGGTGATCGGGCTCGCCGCGCGCTTGCTCGGGTGCGAGGTACTGCGGCGTGCCGAGCATGCTGCCGATCTTGGTCCGGTCGTGACGACCTTCGCCCGTCAGCTTCGCGACGCCGAAATCGAGCAGCTTCGCGCGCGGCTTCTCGCCCGGCGTGTCGACGAGGAACACGTTGTCGGGCTTGAGATCGCGATGGATGATCTGCTTCGCGTGCGTGGCCTCGAGCGCGCGCACGACATCGAGGATGATCTCGCGCACGTCGTTGCGGCTCAGCGGCCCGCGCCCCATGCGCGCGCGCAGGCTCTGACCGACCAGCCATTCCATGATCAGGTAGCTGCGGCCGTCGGGAAGCTCGCCGAACGCGAACACGTCGACGATGTTGGCGTGCCCGATCTGGTTGACCGCGCGCGCCTCCTGGACGAACCGGCCGACCTCCTTCTGATCGGTGCACAGCTCGCGCTTCAGCACCTTGATCGCACCGCGCTTGCCGATCACGGTGTGCACCGCGCCGTACACCGTGCTCATCCCGCCGCGACCGAGCGTGCACTCGATCCGGAAGTTCTCGATCACGGTTCCGGGGGCGAGGACCTCGTCGCCGTGTGCGGATGGCGAGTAACCGGTCGCCACTGTCCTCGGATCGTCCACCGGCCCTCAGTATACTCGCCGCCGTGCAGCTGATCGAAGCCCTCGTCGGAGCCGTCACCCGGCAAGCTCCCGAGGCGGCGGTGTGGCTTCGCGAGCGGCTGGCGTTCGATCGCGCGAGCTTCGCCCCGACCTTCTCGGCCGCGGGGCGCAAGCTCGGCCACACGGCGATCACCGACGAGGATGCGCGGGCCATCCCGATCCCGTGGCCGATCACGGGCGTCGACGAGTGTGGCCGGGCCGCACTGGTAGTCGCCGCGCTCGAGGCCTTGCCCGCCGCCGACCATGTCGTGCTCGTGCGCGATCTGATCCGCCGTGGCGAGGTGCGCGAGCGCCAGGCGGTGCTGCGCGTGCTCGCTGGCTTGCCCGGTCCCGAGCGCTTCGTCGATGTCGCGGTCGATGCATTTCGCACCAACGTGCAGTCGGTGTTCGAGGCGCTGGCCTGCGACAACGCGTTCCCGGCGAGCCAGTTCTCCGCGCCACAGTTCGCGCAGCTGGTGCTCAAGGCGCTGTTCGTCGGCGCTCCGGTCGCGCGCATCGTCGGGCTCGCCACCCGGATCGACGACGAGCTCGTCCGCATGGTCGAGGCCTATGCGAGCGAGCGCCGCGCGGCGGGACGCGCGGTGCCCGAAGATGCGAAGCTGATCCTCCGGACATGAAGCTCTGCGACCCGCACATCCACATGACGTCGCGGACCACCGACGACTACCAGGCGATGGCCGACGCCGGCATCGCGATGATCGTCGAGCCGGCGTTCTGGGTCGGCCAGCCGCGGACGCACGTCGGTACGTTCGAGGATTACTTCCTGTCGCTGCTCGGCTGGGAGCGCTTCCGCGCCTCGCAGTTCGGCATCCGCCACTACTGCACGCTGGCGATGAACCCGCGCGAGGCCAATGACCCGGCGCTCGTCGAGGGCGTGCTCGCCCTGCTCCCCGGCTACCTCGAGAAGGATGGCGTCGTCGCGGTCGGCGAGATCGGTTACGACGACATGACGCCCGCCGAGGACAAGTGCTTCGCCGCGCAGCTCGAGCTCGCGCGCAAGCACGACCTGCCCGCGTTGATCCATCTCCCGCATCGCGACAAGAAGCGCGGTTGCGAACGCACGCTCGCGCTGGTCAAGGAGGTCGGGTTCTCGCCGGAGAAGACGATCGTCGATCACAACACCGAGGAGACGCTTCCCCTGACGCTCGCGAGCGGCTGCTGGGCCGGTCACTCGATCTATCCGCAGACCAAGATGGACGAGCCGCGCATGGTCGCGCTGGTCAAGCAGTACGGTGCCGAGAAGATCCTGGTCAACAGCGCCGCCGACTGGGGCGTGTCCGATCCACTGAAGGTGCCGAAGACGCGCGATGCGATGCGCGCCGCGGGGATCGCCGACGCGACCCTCGAGAAGATCTTCTGGCACAACCCGGTCGCGTTCTTCGCGCAGAGTGGCCGGCTCGATCCCGCCGACGTCGCGGTGCCGCTGGCCGTCGATCAACGGCAGCTCCACGAGGGCAACTCGGTGCTTCGCGGTCAGGCACCGCGAATCGACGAGTCGTAACCACGGACCATGCATCGCACGCTCGTCCTGAACGTCGTCGGCCTGACGCCCGAGCTCGTCGGCGAGCACACGCCCGCGCTCTCCGCATTCGCGAAGCAAGGCTCGCTCCGCCCGCTGACCACGATCCTTCCCGCGGTCACCTGCAGCGTGCAGTCGACGTTCACCACCGGCCTGCCGCCGAGCGGGCACGGCATCGTCGGTAACGGCTGGTACTACCGCGACGTCAGCGAGGTCGCGCTGTGGAAGCAATCGAACCACCTCGTCACCGGCAGCAAGATCTGGGACGAGGCCAAGCGCCGCGACAGCTCGTTCACCTGCGCGAAGCTGTTCTGGTGGTTCAACATGTACTCGACGGCGGACTTCGCCGTCACGCCACGGCCGATGTATCCCGCCGACGGCCGCAAGCTACCCGACATCCACACGCACCCCGGCGAGCTGCGCGATCAGCTGCAAGCCGACCTCGGTCAGTTCCCGCTGTTCGACTTCTGGGGCCCCCGCGCCGGCATCACCGCGAGCAAGTGGATCACCGCCTGCGCGATCGATGTCTGGCGCCGCCACCAGCCGACGCTCGAGCTCGTCTACCTGCCGCACCTCGACTACGACCTCCAGCGCCAGGGCCCGCACGGTCCCGGCATCCCGGCCGCGCTGCGCGAGATCGACGCGCTGTGCGGTGATCTGATCGAGGTCGCCACCAAGGACGGCGCGCGCGTCCTCGTGCTGTCCGAGTACGGCATCACGCCCGTCGACGGTGCGGTGCACATCAATCGCGTGCTTCGCGAAGCCGGCCTCGTCAACTTCCGCCTCGAGCAGGGGCGCGAGTATCTCGATGCCGGGGCCTCGCAAGCGTTCGCCGTCGTCGATCACCAGGTCGCCCACGTCTACTTCCCTGACGGCCGAGATCGGAATCGGATCGACGAGGTCCGCCTGCTCCTCGAGCGCACGCCCGGGATCGAGCGCGTCCTCGATGCGGCCGGCAAGCGCGCCGCCGGGCTCGATCACCCGCGCGCCGGCGACCTGGTGGCGATCAGCGCGGCAACGAAATGGTTCACCTACTACTACTGGCTCGACGACGAGCGCGCGCCCGACTACGCCCGCACCGTCGATATCCATCGCAAGCCCGGCTACGACCCGGTCGAGCTGTTCCTCGATCCGAAGCTGTCGCTGCCGCAGGCGCAGGTGGTGTGGAAGCTCGCGCGTCGCAAGCTCGGCTTCCGCACGCTGCTCGACGTCATCCCACTCGATGCGTCGCTCGTAAAAGGTTCGCACGGCCGCTTACCCGACTCGTCGTCGGAGGGGCCGTGCGTGATCTCGAGTTTGCCGCTACCGGATGTCGCGGTCGACGCGACGTCGATCAAGCAGCTGGTGCTCGAGCACCTGTTCCGTCAGTAGCCGAAGCCACCGTGCTTGGTCATGTGGAACTCCTTGTACTTGCCGTTCGTGATGCATCCGAGGATGCCGGCAGTACCGAGCAGTGCACCGAACACGAACAGCACGAGCATCAGGATGGTGCCGACGCCGCCGGCGCCGATGCCACGGAACAGCGAGCCGATGAACAGCATCGCGAACAGGTAGAGCGCGCCGATGATGATGCTGACGATGGCCGGGGCGAGGAGGCTCTTCGCCTTGCCCGTCGCGGTCTGGATGCCGCCCATCAGCAGGGACACACCGATGCCGATACCGATGATCAGCGCCGGACCGGGGCGACCGCCGGCGAGCGAGAACAGCGCGCCGAGCAACTGCAGCGAACCGAAGATGATCCAGATGATGGCCGAGAACAGCGCGGCGCCCGGCAGCTTGTGCCGCGGCGTGAACTGCGGCGCGTAGCCGTACGGCTGCGCCATCATCGGCTGCGGCTGCTGCGGCGCCCAGCCCGGCGGGTACTGACCCGGCTGGGTTCCTTGCGGGTAGCCCTGCGGGGCCTGCGCCTGCGGGGCCTGCGCCTGCGGAGCCTGGCCGTTGGGCGCGTAGCCGTAGTTGGGCTGCTGGTTGTACGGGTTCGGATTCTGCTGATCGGACATCGAGTGCTCCCTTGTGTGCCGACTGTTCAAGACGAGCCGGCTTCTCCCATGTCGCGCGGAGATCTGAAAGCCAAAAGATTGCGGCGGACTTGCGCTCGGTTGCGCCGACCGTGGGGCCGCTTACTCGTCTGACGAAGGACCCGCCCACGAGTTGCCGAACGGCGCAGCGATCTCGCCATCTTGCGCGTCGCGCGTGCGCTGCGGCGTCAATCTCGCACGCGGAAACACCTCGCGAAACGCGGCGACCGTCGCGTCGGAGAACCAGTTGTACGAGAGGTCGAGCACCGGGAGTCGAATCAGGTGGTCTCGTACGCGGAGCAGCGCCTGCACGTGCTCCTCGCCGAGGTCGGAACCTGCGAGCGATAGCTCGGGGCACAGCGCGGACATCGGCGCCCCGAGGATGCGCGCGAGCTCGTCGCCGAGCCATTGCGGGCTGGCCGCGTCGTCGATCGAGATCAGGCGGATGAAGCCGCGCTTCCACGCGATCCCGATCGGCGGTCGCGCGTGCGGACAGACCTCCTGCGCGAGGGCCGACACCCTGCCCCATCTCGCCGCGCGCAGCTCGCCGAGCTTGAGCGGATCCTGTTCGACCTCGAGTCGGCACTCGAAGTTGATCAGCTCGCCCCAGCGATCGCCGCGATCGAGGAGCCAGTCGGCGAACACGAAGAACGGATCGATCGGTCCGGTCAGCGACAGCTCGGCGAGAAACGGCGAGAGCTCCTCGCGCGAGTACGTCACGTGCCCGACACCCGGCGCTGCAAGATCGTGGTGAGCAAGAAGCCGGCGCACGCGATGCCGGCGAGCACCTCTTGCCCGGCGCGGATCACGAACAGCGCGTCGAGCAGCGAGATGCCGGCGATCAAGCCACCCACCGCGATCCTGAAGTTGCGCTTGCGCACCAGCCACAGGCAGCGCCCGGTCCAGCCGGCGAACATCAGGTAGATGGCGAACATCCAGGGTCCGCCGCCCGCGGGTTGCAGCACGACGAACGGCAGCACCATGAACGCGAGCGGCCACCAGGTGCTCAGCTTCGACCGGCTCTCGTGGCGCGCGATGAACGACAGCCCGATCAGATACGCGAGCAGCAAACCGCAGCCGATGATCAGCGACTCGTCGACGGCGGCACCACCGGCGAGCGCCGCGGTGGTGTACGCGCCGACGCGGCACAGCCCCATCACGACGGGCGCGAACGGGTTCGCCTTGTGGCGCATGTCGTAATAGACGATCAGCCCCGCGAGCCCGAGGGCCGAGCCGATCGGCAACCAGCCGGCGCCGGTGGCGAACGCGACGCCGGCGATCGCGAGCACGCCGAACGCGAGCAGCGCGAAGCCGGCGCCGAACACCTCGGCGGCGGCGACCTCGCCGGCGGGGATCGGCCGCTCGGGACGCTCGATCGCGTCGACGGTGCGATCGAACGCGTCGTTGAGGAACATCCCCGCGATGTAGAGGAGGGAGATCGCCAGGCAGATGATCGCGATCGTCCACGGCGCCGGCGTGGCCCCGGAGAGTGCGAGCGCGGCGAGCACGTTGGTGCTGACCGTCGGGAGGTTCGAGACGCGGCCCAGCCGGAGCGCCACCGAGAGTTTCACCGCGCCAATATACGCGTGCCGAGATCGATCCGCGCGCCCGGTGCGCCGATCACAGGCGGCGGAGCCCGCGCACGCGATCCAAGAACCCCTCATCACCCGTGCCGGATGCGTGGGGCCATCCTCCCGCCTTGCCCGGGCGACTGTCGCCTCGCGGGCGTCGGGTGGAG
>JAEYYY010000375.1 GCA_023430775.1 Pseudomonadota bacterium | reverse complement strand
GATCGCGGGCTGCTCTACGGCGACGGCTGCTTCGAGGTGCTGCGGACGTGGGAAGGCATCGCCGTCGATCTCGCCGCGCACCTCGATCGGCTGTACGCGACCGCGAAGTTTCTCCAGCTCCAGATGCTCGAGCGGTCGGTGGTCGAGGAGGCGGTCTACAAGACGATCGCGGCGGCCAAGCTCCAGCTGCCGGTGATCGAGCCGGAGACGATTCCGGACCATCGCGTGCGCATCCTGGCGACCCGGGGTCCGGGTGGGCTGGCGCAACCGTTCGCCGACCTCGGGCGCGGCCGAACCATCGTGATCGTCGAGCCGCTGCCACCGCCGCCGGCCGAGCTGTCGCTGGCCATCGTCGACTGGCCGATCGTGCGCGGCGGTCACAAGACGCTCGCGTATCTCGATCCGCTGATCGCCCGCGAGCTGGCGCGCGCCGCCAGCGCCGACGAGGCGGTCCGGCTGGATCCGAAGGGCAACGTGGTCGAAGGCGCGACCTGCAACGTGTTCGTGGTCGAACGATCCGGCGCGAAGACCACGGTCGCCACGCCGCGGCTCGACGAGGGTGCGCTGCCGGGCATCGTGCGAGCGCGCGTGCTCTGGCTGTGCAAGCAGGAAGGCCTGGTCGCCGTCGAGCGAGTGATTTCCGTTCGTGACCTGCGCTCGGCAGACGAGGTGTTCGTCACCAGCTCGCTGCGCGGGGTGGTGCCGGTCACGCGAATCGACGGAGCGTCAAGATCCAGCGGCCCGATCACGACGACACTGTGGCGTGCGTATCAACGCGCGATGCGTCCGGCACCATAGGCTCGCCGCGGGTTGCCTGTTATATATTCCGTCGGCATGGCCAAGGATGCCCGGGCCCTGAGAGAGGAGGCGTCGCAGGCTGCGGCTGCTGGAAAGCACAAGCGCGCGCTCGCGGCGTACCTCGAGCTCGAACGTCTCGAACCGCAGGATGCGGGCTGGGCGAAGCGCGCGGGCGAGACCTACAAGAAGCTCGGGAATCTCAATCACGCGGTCGCCGCGTTCAATCGCTCCGTCGATCGGTACGCGCAGAACGGCTTCCTCGTCCAGGCGATCGCGGTCTGCAAGATGATCCTGCAGATCGATCCGAATCATGCGGAGACGATCCGCCGGCTCGGCGAGATGAATCGCCAGGTCGGCGCCGGCCCGACGCGGTCGGCGGTGATGGCCGAGAACAACCCGGCGCTGCACGAGAACCCCAACGTCGCGGCGATCCGGCATGCCAGCACCGGCGCGTACACGGCCCTGCGGCGCGAGGACATCGAGGCGGTCAAGAAGACGGCCGCGGGCACCGGCACCACCCAGGCGCTGCGCAAGACCCCGTCGGATCCGCCGCTCTCGGTGGCGCGCACGAAGAGCCGCAAGATTCCGTCCGAGCCCATCCCTCCGGTCGCGGTGTCGCGCACCAAGAGCAAGCCGATCACGCTGGCGCCGGGCTCGCCGCTCGCCGAGGTCGCGCTCGCCAAGGAGATTCCCGAGGCACAGCCGTCGACGCCCGGCATTCACATCATCCCGATCGACGATGGCTTCGACGACGAGGGGTTCCAGGAGGCCGACGACCGGCCGTCGGCGCCGATCGTGATCGCGATCGAGGCCGGCAACGACACCTTCGATGCCGAGGTCGAGGAGATCGCCGAGCTCGAGATGGAGGACATCGAGGAGATTCCGCTCCCGATGCCCAAGGCGATCGGCGAGGCCGCGCGCCGCGCGCTCGCCGCCACGCCGCTGTTCGCGGGGCTCGAGCCGGAGACGTTGCACGCCCTGGTCGAGCACCTCGCGCTGATCACGCTCGAGCGCGGCGAGCACCTGTTCCGCGAGGGCGATCCGGGTGACGCGCTGTACGTGATCGTCGAGGGCGAGGTCAGCGTGCAGGCGGAAGGCCCGCCGCGCGTCGAGATGACTCGCCTCGGGCCGGGCGCCTTCATCGGCGAGGTGGCGCTGATGACCGATCAGCCGCACACCGCCACGGTCACCGCGCTCGGCACCGCCGAGCTGCTGCGGATCGATCGCGTGACGTTGTCTCGTGTACTCGGCGAGCACGGCGACGTGCTGCGCCCGATCCTGCGCTTCGTCCGCGATCGCCTCGTCGACCGCTGGACGCGCACCTCGCCGCTGTTCCGGCCGTTCAACGATCAGCAGCGCGCCGAGCTCGCCGCGAAGTTCAACTTCCTCGAGATCGAGGCCGGCACCAAGCTGCTCACCGCCGGCAAGAAGCCCGACGGGCTCTACATCGTGCTCGCCGGCCAGTTCATCGTGCAGCGCGCCGGCACCACGATCGCGAACCTCGGCGCCGGTGATCTGATCGGCGAGACCGCGCTGCTCTCGGGCGGCGTGTTCAAGAGCGACGTGATCGCGAAGGGCAAGGGGCTCGCGCTGTGCCTACCCGCGGGCGACTTCCGCGAGATCATCATGTTCTACCCGCACGTGCTCGAGTACATCGGCGAGCACGCCGAGCACTCGCGGCGCCTCCAGATCCTCTAGCGCTTCAGGCCGTCTTCAGGCAGCTGGACCTTGGTCGGCTCGGCACCCTTGGCAGGCGTCTCGGTGGCCGGCGCGAACAGGTTTCCCATCGGGTTCCAGCCGAGCGCGGTGGCGACCAGGGCGGCACCGAGCAGCAGGTAGAGAATCCCGAGAAATCGGTGCTTTCTGCGGCTCATCGCGTAGAGGCCGCGGCGCTCCTTGGCCCGGGCGTCCTCCTCGTCGGATCGGAAGCTCAGGCGGATCCGGTGAATCCCGAATACGATCACGAGGATCGCGATAGCCACTGTCAACCAAACCGGGATTCTCATGGCGCCGTACCTACCATTGACAGCACCGGTTTACACGGGCAAGAGTGCGCTCGCTCCCGCCGTGCATCCGCTGCCGCCACCGTCCCCGAAGCTCAAGAATTCCGCGGCGTTCTATGACGTCGACGGAACGCTGATCAAGATCAACATCGTCCACGCGTTCGCGTTCTACGCGTCGCGCCACGCGTCGCTCGCCGAGAGCACGCGACGGACGATCAAGACGGCGCTCTCGATCCCGGTGTTCTGGGCGGCCGACAAGCTCAGCCGCAAGTGGTTCAACGAGATCTTCTATCGCTCCTATGAAGGCGCGAGCGAGGACCGGCTGGTGGTGCTCGCCGAGGAGCTGTTCGAGGACGTCATCAAGCCGAACATCTATCCGCGCGCGAAGGACCTGATCGACGAGAGCCGGCGCGCGGGGTGTCGCCAGGTGCTGCTCTCCGGCGCGCTCGACTTCACGATGCGGCCGCTCGCGCGCTACCTCGGCGTCGACGATCTGATCGCGAACCAGCTCGAGTTCGTCGACAGCTACGCCACCGGCAAGCTGAAGAAGCCGTTCATCGCCGGCGCGTCGAAGACCGACATCATGCGGTCGTACGCGAAGCAGCACGACATCGATCTCGCCGAGTCGTGGGCGTACAGCGACAGCTTCTCCGACTACGCGATGCTCGCGGTCGTCGGCCATCCGACGGCGTGCAACCCCGACATGCGGTTGCGCGCGATGGCGCGGTCGTACGACTGGCCGATCCTCGACCTCGATGAAGATCCGCGGCACTCGGTGGCGAGGCGGCCGCAGGGGCTAGCTCCCCGTCCGGATAAGCGGCGACTACGTAAGAGCGGACCAAAGGACTGATCATGCGCGCGATTCGACCCAAGACCCGTTCCACGACGCGCGAGCACATCGTCACGATCGATACCGACTCGGCGCCGCGCATCATGTTCTCCGGCGAGAACTTCGTCGTCGAGGATCTGCCGGTCGGGACGCGCGTCATCTACCCGAAGCGCGCGATGACGCCGGTCGCCAACCCGATCGCCACGATCCGCTACGCGCTCAACCACCCCGAGGACTCCGAGCCGCTCCACGCGCTGCTGCGCCCGGGCATGAAGGTCACGATCGCGGTCGACGACATCTCGATGCCGCTGCCGATCATGCGCACGCCGGACGTCCGGCAGCTCGTGCTCGAGATCGTGTGCGAGATGCTCGCCGATCACGGCGTCGACGACGTCCACATCATCATCGCGCTCGGTCTGCATCGCCGGATGCACGACTGGGAGATCAAGCGGATGGTCGGCCCCAAGGTGTGGGCGGACTACTGGCCGGATCGGCTCTACAACCACGACGGCTGCGATCCCGACGGCATGGTCGTGCTCGGCAAGACGCACCACGGCGAGCTGGTCGAGATGAACCGCCGCGTCGCCGAGAGCGACCTCACGATCTACGTCAACTTGAACTTCGTGCCGATGAACGGCGGCAACAAGTCGATGGCGGTCGGGCTGTGCGGCTACGAGAGCCTCAAGGCACACCACACGCCGAAGACCATCGTCGATTCGAACTCGTTCATGGATCCGCCGAAGTCGGCGCTCGCGCACTCGTTCAAGCGCCAGGGCGATCTCGTCGAGAAGACGCTCAAGGTCTTCCACATCGAGACCGTGCTCAACAACAAGGCGTTCGACGGTCCGCTGTCGTTCCTGACCAAGAACGAGGATGACTTCACGGAGGCCGATCGCCTCAAGTTCCAGGCGATGAAGTGGACGCTCGACAAGCTGCCGTTCGCGGCGCGTCGCGAGATCTTCATGCGCACGCCCGCCGCGTACGAGCTGATCGCTTGCTACGCCGGCGCGGTCGATCCGACGCACGACAAGACGGTCGCGAAGCAGAACGAGCAGAACTGCGTGCAGGTCGACGGCGCCGCCGACATCCTGCTGATGGGCATCCCGTACATCTCGCCCTACAACGTCAACAGCAAGGCGCTCAACCCGCTGCTCGTGCAGGTGATGGCGCTCGGCTACTTCTATCACATGTACCGGAACCAGCCGATCCTGCGGGACGGCGGCGTCCTGATCCTCACGCACCCGTGCAGCGATCGCTTCGATCCGGTGCACCACCCGAGCTACATCGAGTTCTTCAACCGGATCCTCACCGAGACCACGGACTCGTACACGATCCAGACCAAGTACCAGGACGAGCTCGCGTACAACCCGAGCTACATCGAGATGTACCGGCGCGGCAACGCGTACCACGGCAGCCACCCTTGCTACATGTGGTACTGGGGCCAGCGCGGGCGCGAGAAGGCATCGCGCGTGATCGTGGTCGGCGCCGATAACGCGACGGTGCCGCAGATCATGGGCTGGGAGACCGCGGGCTCGGTGGCCGAAGCGATCGCGATGGCGCGCGGCACGATGGGCCGCAGCGCCCAGATCTCGATGCTGCACCACCCGCCGTACATGATCTGCGACGTGATGTGATGGGCTCGAACGGAAAGAACGGCAAGGCCGGCAGCGGGTATCACCTCGATACCGAGGTCGCGTACGGCGGTTCGCACGATGCCAAGCCGTGGCCCGATGCCAAGCCGGGCGTGGGGCTGCCGCCGCTGCGCGATTCGATCACGGGCAAGTCGCGGATCGACGTCAGCGAGACGTTCCGCGGCAAGTCGATCCTGCTGATCGGCACCACCGGCTTCGTCGGCAAGGTCGCGTTGTCGATGCTGCTGCATCGCTATCCCGAGATCGGGAAGGTCTACTGCCTGGTGCGCCCCGGCGCCGGCAACACGGCGGACGAGCGGTTCTACAAGAAGGTGGCGTCGTCGCCGGCCTTCGATCCGCTGCGCGACATCCACGGCGACAGGTTCGAGGAGTTCATGCGGTCGAAGATCGTCGCCATCGCCGGCGACATCGGCAGGCCGGTCTGCAACTTCAACGAGCAGGAGCTCGCCGATCTGCAGGGCAAGATCGACGTCATCATCAACAGCGCCGGTCTGGTGTCGTTCGCGCCGTCGCTCGAGAGCGCGATCCGGATCAACGCGCTCGGGGCGAAGAACGTCCTCGATCTGGCGCGCAAGCTCGGCGCGCGGCTGGTCCACGTCTCCACCTGTTACGTCGCCGGCCGTCGCGATGGCGATGTCTGGGAGGACGAGCCGATCGTCGGCTACTTCCCGCGCAGCAAGGCGATCAAGGACGATTACCGCCGCGAGGAGGACGAGCTCCTCGATCGCGACTTCGACGCCGCCGCGGAGATCGCGGATTGCCAGAAGGCGATCGATCAGGCGCGCGAGCGCAGCAACGATCGCCAGCACATCTCGCAGTTCCGCGAGAAGGCGGCGGAGTACCTCGAGGGCCAGCGCCGCGATCCCGACGACGACAACGACCTCAAGCTCGCGGTCGCGCGCGAGCGCAAGATCTGGATGAACGACGTGCTGACCAAGGTCGGCATGGAGCGCGCCGAGCACTGGGGCTGGACCAACACGTACACGTACACCAAGTCGCTCGGCGAGCAGATGATCCTCTCCGATCGCAGCGTGACGTCGACGATCGTCCGCCCCGCGATCGTCGAGAGCAGCGTGCGCTACCCGTTCCCCGGCTGGAACGAAGGCTTCAACACCACCGCGCCGCTGATGTACCTGATGCTCAAGGGCCACCGCTCGGTGCCGATGGGCGCGGACACCGCGCTCGATGTCATCCAGGTCGACTTCATCGCCGCCGGCATGCTGCTCGCGACCGCCGCGGTGCTGGCCGGCGAGCACGAGCCGGTCTATCAGCTCGGCTCGAGCGACTCGAACCGGATCACGAGCAAGCGCCTCACCGAGCTGACCGCGCTCGCGGTGCGGCAGGTCTACCGAGACAAGGCCGATCGCGGCGAGGACAAGCTGCGCAGCAAGCTCCGCGCGCGGCTCGAGCCGATGCCGGTGACGTACGAGCACTTCGAGAAGTACTCGGCGCCGATGCTCAAGCGGATCGCGGACAAGCTGATCGAGACGATCGATACCAAGCTGCCGAAGTGGGGCGCGCCGCGCGTCGAGGCGTTCGCGGAGCGCGCGCGCGACGAGCTGCAGAAGGTGTCGACCTTCACCGGCCAGATCAAGGAGCTCGTCGAGCTGTTCAAGCCGTTCACCACCGATCACGACATCGCGTTCCGCTGCGACAACATCCGCGCGCTGTGGGCCCGCGTGATGCCCGCCGATCAGGAGAAGCTGCTGTGGGCGCCCCACCTGGTCGACTGGCGCAAGTACTGGCTCGACACCCACTTCCCGGGCCTCCAGAAGTGGACGTTCGACAAGCTCGATGAAGAGTTCGGTGCGAAGCCGAAGACGGTCTACACGTACAAGTCGATCGTCGAGCTGATCGAGGCGACCATCAAGCTCAACCGCAACCGGCCGGCGCTGCGCCTGCTGCGCAAGGACGGTGGCGAGCCGATCAGTTACACGTTCGGTCAGGTCGGCGAGATGGCGTGGCAGGGCGCGGGCGTGCTGCGCCAGCTCGGGGTGAAGAAGGACGATCGCGTGATCGTGATGTCCGAGAACCGCCCGGAGTGGGGCATCTCGTACTTCGCGACCATGCTCGCGGGCGCCACCAGCGTGCCGCTGGACAAGGACCTGACGCTTCCGGAAGTCCTCAACCTGACGAAGGTGTCCCGCGCGAAGGCGCTGGTGCTGTCGCGCAAGGTCGTCGAGCGTCTCGCCGGCGAAGCGGAGATCGCGGTCCCGATCGGCGACGACGAGGACGAGCCGATGGCCGTGTGGTCACCGGCGCATGGCGCCTTCCAGGGCTGGCTGACAGGGCAGGGGATCGAAGCGAGAGTGTTCGCGTTCGACGAGCTGCTGTCCGAGCCGGAGGTGTCGGCCGGTGCGGTGCGCCCCGAGACCAAGGGCGACTCGGTCGCGTCGCTGATCTTCACGTCGGGGACGACGGGCACGCCGAAGGGCGTGATGCTGACGCACAAGAACCTGACGTCGATGGTCAGCAAGCTGTCGTCGCTGTTCGAGCTCTACAAGCACGACAAGCTGCTGAGCGTGCTGCCGCTCCATCACACGCTGGAGTTCTCCGCCGGCTTCCTGATGCCGCTGCTGCACGGCGCGTCGGTCGACTACATGCAGGAGATCGACGCCGACACGCTCGCCGATGCGCTACAGGACGAGGGCGTCACCGGCATGGTCGGCGTGCCCGCGCTGTGGCAGCTGCTCGAGCGCAAGATCTACAAGAACGTGGGTGACGCGGGCGTGATCGTCGAGAAGGTGTTCGATTCGATCGTCGACGCCAACCGCTCGCTCCGCGACAAGCTGCCGTGGGACATCGGCGCCGGCAAGCTGCTGTTCTTCCCGGTGCACCGCAAGCTCGGTGGCCGGATGCGCCTGCTCATCTCGGGCGGCTCGGCGCTGCCGGCGGATACGCTGAAGGCCTTCCGCGGCCTCGGCTTCAACCTCTACGAGGGCTACGGCATGACCGAGTCGTCGCCGGTGCTCACCGTCACGCGCCCCGGCGACAAGCCGATTCCGGGCTCGGTCGGTCGCGCGCTGCCCGGCATCGATGTCCGCATCGATAACCCGGATGCCAGTGGGGTCGGCGAGATCATCGCGAAGGGCCCGAACGTGATGACGGGCTACTTCGAGAACCCCGAGGCCACGGCGCAGACGATCCAGAACGGCTGGCTGCACACCGGCGACCTCGGCCGGATCGACGCGGATGGCAACGTCTACATCGTCGGTCGCAAGAAGGAGATGATCCTCGGTGCGAGCGGCGAGAACGTCTATCCCGACGAGCTCGAGGAGCTGTATCGCGACAGCAAGTACATCAAGGAGCTGTCCGTCGTGGGCTTGCCGGTCGCCGGCGACGACAAGCACGAGACTGTCGCGGCGCTGATCGTGCCGGACTACGAGCAGAGCGGCACCCGCGAGGAGATCCGCGAGCAAGTGCGCGAGCACGTCCGCAAGGTCAGCAAGTCGGTGCCGCTCTACAAGCGGCTCAAGGTCGTCCACCTGTGGGATCGCGATCTGCCGAAGAACGCGGCGCGCAAGACGCTGCGCCGCGACGTGATCAAGGAGCTGCAGCGGCTCGAGAAGGCGGCGAAGACCGGCGCCGAGACCAAGCAGCTGGCCAGCGCGCCGGACTCCGGGAACGCGTGGCTGTTCACGTTGCTCGCCGACGTCTCGCAGAAGAAGGGCGCGGCGATCACCAGCGAGAACCGGCTCGAGGAGCTCGGCTTCGATTCGCTGATGTTCACCGAGCTCGCGGTCGCGCTCGAGGCGGCCGGTGTCGACCTGCCGGATCCTTCGGAGCTGCAGGGCCTCGAGACGGTGGCCGATGTCGAGAAGCTGGTCGCCCGCCAGGGTGCGAAGGCGAAGATCGAGAAGCCGAAGCGCGATCGCCTGGCCAAGGCGCAGCGCGAGAAAGAGAACAAGGAGGATGCCGTCGGCGACGACGACATCGACGTGCCGAAGCCGCTCGTCACGCTCGGCCGCCGCGCGCTGCGCTCCGGCATGCGGGCGCTCTACGAGCGCGTGCTCGAGACCGACGTCTACGGTCAGCCGCCGCCGTTCGGTGGCTACATCGTCGCGGCGAACCACGCCTCGCACCTCGATACCGGCCTCGTGAAGTACGCGCTGGGCGAGCAGGGCGATGCGCTGGTCGCGCTCGCGGCGAAGGACTACTTCTTTGACGATCCGTTCCGGAGGATGTACTTCGAGAACTTCACCAACCTCGTACCGATGGAGCGCCACGGATCCCTTCGCGAATCGCTGCGCCTCGCCGGCGACGTCATTCGCGATGGCTACATCCTGCTGATCTTCCCCGAGGGCACGCGCAGCGACACCGGCGTGATGAGCGACTTCAAGCCATCGCTCGGCTACCTCGCGATGACGAACAAGTGCGGCATCCTGCCGATGTACCTGTCGGGGACGCACGAGGCGATGCCGAAGGGGCGGTACCTGCCAAAGCGCGGCGAGCGCGTCGCGGCGTACCTCGGGCCCTACCTGAGCTACCAGGATGTCGTGCGGCTCGCCGGCACGGGGCCGCGCAGCGAGCAGTACCGCAACATCACGTACAACGTGGAGTCGACGATCCGCCGGCTGGCGCCGAGGGATCAGGCATGGACCTTGGGGGACGCAGGCACGACGCCGATGGCGGAGTACCTGGCGTCGCAGGGCAAGACGATCGAGACCGACGAGGAAGAAGCGCGATGAACCTGCCACCCCGTAAGCCCAAGTTTTCGATCCACACTTCGCACCGCTCCGCGGCGCTGCGCGGGCCGGGCGAGCCGGACCTTGCGATTCCCGTCGGTGGTGCCCGCGTCGGGAGCGTGGCGCGTCCGGTGGAGGATGGTGCGGCGAACAACCACGGACTGCGCAAGCCGCGGTTCGTGCTCCGTGCCCACGCGTCATCGTTGCAGACGGTCAGCGATCGGCCGAGCGGACCGATCCGCAACGGAAGCGACGGCGAGGTCGCATGACCGCAGTGCTCGTCACCGGTGCGACCGGGTTTCTCGGCGAGCACCTGTGTCGCGTGCTGGTGGAGCAGGGGCACATCGTGCGTGGCCTCGCTCGCTCTCGGTCGGGCGTGCTCGCGGAGCTCGGCGTGGGGACGATCCGGGGCGACGTGCTGGATGGCCCGGAGCTCGATCGCGCGCTCGAGGGTGTCCACGCGGTGTTCCATCTCGCCGGTGCGGTGTCTCGCGATCCCGATGACGCGCAGCGGATGATGCGCCTCCACGTCGATGGCACGCGGCGCGTCCTCGAGCGGATGCACGCGGCGGGCGTCAAGCGGATGATCCTGGCGTCGACGTCGGGGACGATCGGCGTGTCGAAGGACGAGGCGATCCTCGACGAGACGGCGCCGTACGCCGAGGAGATCGTGGCGGGCTGGCCGTACTACGCGTCGAAGATCTACCAGGAGCGGCTCGCCTTCGAGCACGGTGAGAAGCTCGGCATCGAGGTCGTCGCGGTGAACCCGAGCCTGCTGCTCGGTCCCGGCGATCGGCGGCTGTCGTCGACCGGCGACGTCCGCAAGTTCATCAAGAAGCAGGTCCCGGTGCTGCCCGACGGCGGTATCAACTTCGTCGACGCGCGCGATGCCGCGGAAGCCACCGCCGCCGCGCTCGACAAGGGCAGGGCCGGCGAGCGCTATTTGCTCGGCGGGCCGAACTGGACGATGCGAGAGTTCTTCGGCCGCCTCGGCCGGGTCGCCAACGTCGCGCCGCCGCGGCTCAAGCTGCCCGCGAAGTGGAACAAGCTCGGAGCCTCGCTCGTCGAGGAGCTCTACCGCTGGCGCGACAAGGAGCCGCCGGTCGACCGGATCTCGGTCGAGATGGCCGACCACTACTGGTGGATCGACTCGAGCAAGGCGGAGCGCGAGCTCGGCTTCCAGGCGCGCGATCCGCAGCTGACGCTGCACGACACCGTCGCGTACCTGCGCAAGGGCGTCGAGCTCGACTAGCCGATCGGCTGGCTGATCAGCCGCGCCGCCAGCACGAGCATGAACACGGCCATCGCGCCGTCGAGGACGCGCCAGGCGCCCGGCTTCTGGAACACCGGAACCAGCACGCGCCCGCCGAAGCCGAGCAGCGAGAACCACGCGATGCTCGCGACGATCGCGCCCAGCCCGAACGACCAGGGGCTGTCATAGCGGGTCGAGATCGTGCCGAGCAGGACGATGGTGTCGAGGTACGCGTGCGGGTTGAGGAAGGTGAACGCGAACGCCGCGAGCATCGCTGCCTTCCGGGTCGTGGCGCCGCGACGAGTCGGTGCCAGCCCGCTGGTTCCACGCACGGCGCGTGCCGCCGCCAGGAGGCCGTAGGCGGCGACGAATGCCGCGCCACCGAAGCGCAACAGCTCCAGCGCGACCGGGTGATCGCCCACGAGCGCACCTGTACCCGCCACACCCGCGGTGATCAGCAAGACATCGCCGGCGATGCACAGCGCGACGACCGTCGCGACGTGCTGGCGCTGGAGCGCCTGCCGCAACACGAACGCGTTCTGTGCCCCGATCGCGATGATGAGGCTGGCTCCGGCGCCGACGCCGGCGAGGATGGCTGCGAGAGACATGGCCGCAAGATGGGTCGTGAACGCGGCTAAGCCAACCTAAACAAACTGTAGCCAGTTAAGCTCTACTAATGGAGCTGATCCATCCCCAGCTGTCGGCGCTGCTCGCGGTGCTCGAAGAAGGCAGCTTCGACGCGGCCGCCGAGCGACTCGCGGTCACCGCATCCGCGATCTCGCAGCGGATCAAGGCCCTCGAAGATCGGCTAGGTCAGGTGCTGGTCGTCCGCGCATCCCCGGCGCGGCCGACACCCGCCGGCGAGCGGCTGCTCCGTCGCGTGCGGCCGATGCAGGCGCTCGAGGCCGAGGCGCTGGCGGACTTCATGCCGGCCGAGCAGGCCCGCACGGTGCCGATCGCGGTCAACAACGACTCGCTGGAGACCTGGTTCCTCGAGGCGCTCGCCCAGCTGCGCCACGAGCACGGCTACCTGTTCGACGTTCGCGTCGACGATCAGCGGTTCACGCTCGACATGCTGCGCCAGGGTGCCGTGCTCGGCGCGATCACGTCGCAGGGCAAGGCGCTACAGGGCTGCAACGTGCGGCCGCTCGGCACCATGCGCTATCGCGCGATCGCCTCGCCGAAGATCGCCGCGAAGTACTTCGCGAAGGGGCTCGATGGCGAGGTCTTCACGACCGCACCGATGATCGTGTTCGACCGCAAGGACGAGCTCCAGACGCGCTTCGTCCGTCGCTACACCCGGGCGCGCGTCGCGCCGCCGGTCCACTACCTGCCGTCGTCGACCGGGTTCATCGAGGCCGCCGTGCTCGGCCTCGGCTGGTGCCTCGCACCGGAACCGCAGATCGCGCCGGCGCTGGCCGCGAAGAAGCTCGTGCTCCTCGATCCGAACAGCTCGTTCGACGTCCCGCTGTACTGGCAGTACGCTGCGGTGCAATCGACGGTGATCGAGAACGTCACCAGGGCGCTGCGGGCCGCCGCGAAGCGCGCCCTTCGGTAGGCAGCTCTTCGGGGCGCGCGCTACTCGTGCGGGTCGAACGAGCGGAGCTTCGCGGCCATCGGGTGGGTGCCGAGGCCGCGGACGACACCGGCGCGGTCGTCCTCGGTGCGGTTCTGGCTGAGCTTGAACTTGCCCTCGAGGCGAGTCACCGCGATCTCGATGCCGACGATCGCCTGCAGCGCCTTCTGCACGTACTCGGCTGGCGCATCGCTCACCTGCCACGGCACCGCGCGCGTTGCCTCGTGGCGCTCGGTCAGCCGGGTGACGAAGGCTTCCAGCCAGGCGGTGTCGTCGATCGCGCGGAGCGTGCCGTGCGCTTGCACCATCGCGTAGTTCCACGTCGGTACCACGCGCCCGTGCTCGGCCTTGCTCGCGTACCAGCTCGGGCTGATGTACGCCTGCACGCCCGTGAACACGGCGAGCACCGGCTGGCCGTCGGCCTCGCGCCACAAGGGGTTCGCGCGCGCCACGTGACCCAGCAGGCGCAGTCCGTCGCTGTCGTCGAGCTCGAGCGGGATCGCGTCGGCCGCGAGCTCCGCGCCACCGCGAACGATCAGCGCCAGCGGCGCCTCGCGGATCAGCTCGGCGAGCCGCGCCGGGTCGCGTTCGACGAAGTGACTCGGCTGGTACATCAGGCGCGCTTGCGCTTCGTCTTGTTGGCGCCGAAGTCGTGGGCCAGCGTGCGCTCGACGGCGATCAGGAACGACCGGATCGACTTGTCGAGTGCCGGCTTCGGCGTGTCCTCGATCCGGGTGTGCGAGACGCCGGGGCTGCTCATCGCGAACACCATCGCGGTCGGCACCAGCGGCACCATCTCTGCGGCATCGTGCAGTGGCCCCGACGGCAGCTCCGGCGCGTTCCCGGTGACCTCCTTCACCGCATCGCGGATGAAGCCCATCAGCGTCGGGTCGAACAGCCGCGGCGTGATGTGCAGCAGCGGGCTCCACGTCACCTTGACCAGGTGCTTCTTCGCCGCCTTCGCCGCCGCGGCCTTGGCATCGGCGAGCATCTTCTTGAGCGTGCCGGCATCGAGCGCCCGCAGATCGAGCGAGATCTCCGTCGAGCCGGGCACCGCCGTGACGAACCCGGGCTCGACCTTGACCACGCCGCACGTCGCGACGACGCGCGTCTTCGGCGTCTTACCGCTGTACTTGATCGTGATCTGCCGGCACGCGAGGGCGAACTCGGCCGCTGCGAGGAACGCGTCCTTGCGGAGGTGGATCGGCGCCGCGCCCGAGTGGGCGGCCTGACCGACGAACTTGACGTTGAATCGCTCGACGCCCATCGTGCCGAGCACCACGCCGACCGGCTTCTTGATCTCCTCGAGCACGGGCCCCTGCTCGATGTGGAGCTCAAGGTACGCCACCGCGTCGAGCTTGTCGAAGTAGGCGCGCGCGGTGCCCATGCCGTCGAGCGTGATGCCGTTCTCCGCCAGCGCATCGGGGAGCTTCACGCCCGCGCGGTCCACCAGGTGCGCGAGCTCACCGTGCGCATCGAGCGCGCCTGCCGAGGCCGCCGATCCGGTCAAGCTGCGACCGAACCGCGCGCCTTCTTCATCCGCCCAGTCGACGACGCGAATCGTCAGCGGCGGCGTGCCCTTCGCCTTCTCGCGGCGCAGCACCTCGAGCCCGGCCAGCACGCCGAGACAGCCATCGAGCCAGCCGCCGCCGGGCACCGAATCGAGGTGGCTGCCGATCACCAGGCTCTTCGACGATGCGCCCGGCAGCGTGGCCCACAGGTTCGCGGCGCCGTCGCGCTCGGGCGTGATACCGAGCTCGCGCTCGAGCTTGCCGGTGAACCACTCGCGCGTCTTGCGCCAGATCGGCCCCCAGGCGACGCGCTGGGCGCCGCGCTCGTCGGAGGTCAGCGCGGCAAGCTCCTCGAGGTCCGCGATCACACGCTCGGCACTCTGCTTCATTGCCACCGAGGCTACACCGCCGAGCGGGCTCACCGCAGCGTTGCCGCGGTGCGCTCCGCGATCGAGGCCATCGCCGAGGCACGCACCTGGTCGGCCGGGTCGGCGAGCGCCTTGGAGATCGCGGCGACCGCGGAGCTCTTGCTGGGGCTCGTTGCCGTCATCGAGCTTCGCCATCACCGACACGGCAAAAGCACGCACCTTCGGATCGTCGATCGCGAGCTGGGTGGTCGTGGAGTCGGGGTCTTTCTGGTGCCCCGGATCTGAAGTTCGACGTCACGATCCGGTCGCAACTGATCGCCGATGCTCGGCTTCGTCGGCGATCGCGCGTTGTCGGCGAACACAGCCATGGCTGGAGCAGCCAACTGCGGGCGGCGACACATGGGTGTGTCGCGAATCAAGCAACCGCCGTGCGCTCGGTCGTGGAGTCGGGGGCTTTCTGGTGAACCGGATCTGAAGTTCGACGTCACGATCCGGTCGCAACTGATCGCCGATGCTCGGCTTCGTCGGCGATC
>JAEYYY010000329.1 GCA_023430775.1 Pseudomonadota bacterium | reverse complement strand
CGATCGAGCTGGTCGCGAAGGCGCGCGTCGAGCTGGCCTCCGGCGATCCCGCGCGCCGCGGCGATGCGATCAAGCTGGCCAGCCGCGCGCTCGCCCTCGATCCCGAGAACGAGGGCGCCGCCTCCGTGGTCGCCAAGCTGATGCTCGAGCCACCGCCGGTGATGCCGCCCGAGCTGGCCAAGCGGCTCGACGACATCGACGTCGAGCAAGGCTCGAGTCAGGCCAAGCGCGCGAGCATCTCGCTGGCGTCGTACTTCCTGTTCCTGCCGGTCGCGATCGCGATGGGGGTGCGCGACTGGGGCGCGGTCGCGATCACGTTCGCGCTGGTGGTCACCGCGATCGGCACGTCGCTCGCGCGCACCCGGTGGCCGCGGTTGCCGATGCTGATCGGGCTCGCGGTCAACGCCGCGCTGCTGATCTCGCTGTCGCGGCTGACCAGCCCGTTCCTGATCGTGCCGACCCTCGCGGTCGGTGCCGGCATCCTGTTCGGCATGTTCCCGCAGCTGCAGCACCGGCCGCTGGTCGTCCTCGGCGCGACGCTGTCGGCGGTGGGCGTGCCGATCCTGCTCGAGCTGACCGGGGTGTGGGAACAGACCTGGAAGATCGCGGGCGGCCAGTTCATCGCCTCGCCCGCGGCGCTCGACTTCAGCGGCACGGCGGCGATGGTGTTCGTGATCGGGATCAGCCTCGCGCTGGTGATCGTGTTCCCGCTGTTCGTTCGCTCGCTGGCGATCGCGCAGCGCAAGGATCGCCGCCAGCTCGAGGTGCAAGCATGGCACCTCATGCACCTGATCCCGAAGGGGAGCTAGGCCCGTTATCATCGCCGGGTGAAGAGCGATGGCACGGACACCGAACTAGCGAACCCCGACGATGGCGACCCGACGGTGCGCGGCAAGCCCGAGGTCGCGGTTCGCGAGCACCGCCCGGCACTGCCCAGCTATCGCCTCGGCGAGCTGCTCGGGCGCGGCGGCATGGGCGAGGTCGTGCTGGCCGACGATCTCGACATCGGTCGCGAGGTCGCGATCAAGCGGATGCGCAGCGCCACGCCTTCGGACAGCCAGGTCGCGCGGTTCTTGCGCGAGGCCAAGATCCAGGCCTGTCTCGACCATCCCGCGATCGTGCCGGTGCACGAGCTCGGGCGCGATTCATCGGGGCTGCCGTACTTCACGATGAAGCGGCTGTCGGGCACGACGCTGTCGGAGGTGATCAAGACCAGGAAGGAGACCCAGCAGCGCATGCTGCGCGCGTTCGCCGATGTCTGCCTCGCGATCGAGCTCGCACACTCGCGCGGCTTCATCCATCGCGATCTCAAGCCGGCCAACGTGATGCTCGGCGGCTACGGCGAGGTCTACGTGATCGACTGGGGCCTCGCCCGGCCGTTCTCGACGACAGCCGACGTCACCGACGACGCCGACTCCGAGCTGCGCGAATCTCTGGGCGGCGAGACCGAGGCGGGCACGGTGATGGGCACGCACGGCTACATGTCTCCCGAGCAGCTGCGCGGCGAGGTCGTCGGACCGCCGACCGATGTCTACGCGCTGGGCGCGATCCTCTACGAGATCCTGACGGGACGCCCCGTCCATCCGCGCGGCGAGGCCGCGATCGCGTCGACGCTGCTCGGTGGCGTGCTGTCGCCGGCGGCCGCGGCTCCAGATCGCGGCATTCCACCGGAGCTCGATCAGCTGTGTATCGAGGCGCTCGCCATGGCACCCGAGCGGCGGCCTTCGGCACGCGCGCTCGCCGAACGCGTGCAGGCGTACCTCGACGGAGATCGCGATCTCGAGCGGCGGCGGGCGATGGCGGTCGAGCTGATCGCCACCGCGCGCGCCGAGCTCGCGTCGAACGAGCCGGCTCGCCGCGGCACCGCGATCAAGGCGGCGAGTCGCGCCCTCGCCCTCGATCCGGAATCGGAGGCCGCCGCCGGGCTGGTCGCCCAGATGATGCTCGAGCCACCGAAGGTGCTGCCGCCCGAGCTGGCCAAGCGGCTCGACGATAACGACCTCGATCAGTCGAGCATCCAGGCGAACCGCTCGACGTACACGATCTTTGCCTACGTGATGTTCCTGCCGGTGATGCTGTGGATGGGCGTTCGCGATGGCCTGCAGGTCGCGGTGTTCTATGCGTTCGTCGCGGCGGCGATCGGCTGCTCGATCCTGCTGGTGCGGCGCCGGACGTTCCGGGCGGACATCGCGCTCCTCGTCAACGCGGGCCTCGTGATCGCGCTCAGCCGGATCACCAGCCCGCTCGTGATCATGCCGACGCTCGCCGCCGGCGTCGGCCTGCTGTTCGCGATGCTGCCGCAGATGATCCCGCGCCCGGTGTTCGTCATCGGCACCATGGTGGTCGCGCTGGTGACGCCGCTCGTGCTCGAGGCGACCGGCCTCTGGCAATCGACCTGGGCGGTCACCGGCGGGCGGTTCACGGTGGAGCCGACCGCGATCACCTACGAGGGCGTGCCGGCGGAGGTGTTCCTGATCGGCGTCAACATCGCGCTGGTCATCGTGCTGCCGCTGTTCGTGCGCTCGCTCGCGATGGCGCAGCGCGAGCTCAGCCGCCAGCTCGAGATGCAAGCCTGGCAGCTCCAGCACCTGATCCCGAGCTGACGCCTCAGCGGCCCGAGTGATCCGCCTGGCGAACCTTGTGTGGAAAGGCGAGGGCGAACGAATCGGCGGCCGAGAACACGCGCTCCCAGATCAACACGCCCTGCCGCGTGTAGCAGGCGACGACGCCGCCGCCGGCAACGTAGAGGTGCTGGCCATCCACGATCATGACGTGGCGCCAGCCGGCGGTCCGCGGGTCGCGCTCGATGCGATTGATCACGGCACCGGTGGCGTACTCGATGAACGCGATCACCGATCCGGCGCACGCGATCACCATGTCGTCGTCGATCACGAGCTCGACGGGTGCACTCAGCGTACGGAGGTTGACGTTCCAGCGGACCTCGCCGGTCATCCGGTCGAGCGCAACCACCTGACTCGCGAACGCGGTGACGAGGAGCTGACCTCGCCCGGATTCACGATAAACGGCCATCCGTCAGCGGCGCGGCGCGGGCTTGCCTGGCTCGCCGAGCGCGGCGAACAGCTCGCCGGCGGACGCCGTCGACTTCTTCGCCAGCTTGTTCTTGCGGCGGCGGCCGGCCTTCTCGTGTTTGTTCTTGCGCTTGACGCGGGTGGCAGCGGTGCGGGAAGCCATGGGACGGGCTTTCTAGCGCCCTGATCTCGTCGGTGTCAATGCGCCTACCTGGCCGACCCGACGGTGGCCAGCAAACCAGTGCCGGGCTAGGTTTGCTTTCCCGGCGCGATATCCATACGATTCGCGTACCTAGAGGGGACGGCATGAAGCTTTGCCCGAAGTGCAACAAGCAGTTCAGCGACGACGCGAATTTCTGTCCCGTCGACGCTGCCCGCCTTGGCCCCGTGATCGCGGCCGGGGGCGATGCCGACTCCCTGGCCGCGCGATTCGAGCTCGCGGACAAGCTCGGCGGTAGCAGGACCGGCACCGTCCACAAGGCCCGCGACAAGCAGTCGGGGGCCGCGGTCGCGGTCAAGCTGGTGGCCCCGCAGGTGACCTCGCTTCCCGGCGTGGCGCAGCGGCTCGAGCGCGAGCTCAAGCAGCTCGAGCGCGTGCAGAGCGCCGGCGTCGCCAAGCTGATCGCCTCCGGCAAGCGCGGCGATCAGACGTGGATCGCGAACGAGCTCCTCGAGGGCGCGGTCACGCTGTCCGAGGCGATCACCGCGCGCGGTCCGATCGCGCTCGATCAGGCCGCGCACCTCATCGAGGTGGTCGGCGAGGCGCTGATCGAGGCGGCGCAGGTCGGCGTCGTCCACCGCGATCTCGCACCGAAGAACATCCTGTTCGCGGGCAACGACATCAAGCTGATCAACTTCTCGCTGCCGGTGCCCACCACCGAGCGTGTCCCCGGCGTGCCGGAGTTCGTCGCGCCCGAGCAGGTCGAAGGCAAGCCGGTCGACCAGCGCTCGAACCTGTACTCGCTCGGCGCGCTCTACTACTACGTGTTGACGGGGCAGACCGTGCACGGTGGCTCGGTCGAAGAGGTCCATCGCGCGCACACCGGCGGCTCGATCAAGACGCCGTCGTCGCTCGCGCCCGTGCCGGCGCCGGTCGAGGCGGTGATCATGCGCGCCCTCGATCGCAGCCCGACGAAGCGCTTCCTGACGGTCCGCCAGTTCGTCGACGAGGTCGGTCGCATCGCGCGCGGCGAGGCCGATCCGAAGGCCGCGCAACCCGCCGGCAAGCAGCGTCCCAAGGCCGAGCTCGTGCAGACGCTGCTCGGCATTCGCAGTGGTGGATCGGCACCGGTACCGGCACCAGCCCCCGCACCCGCAGCGGTCGCGCCGGCGGCGCCGGTCGTGCCTGCCGCCCCGGCCACGGCTCCGCTGCCCGCAGCGACGGTGTTGCCCTCGGCTCCGATCGTCCCGCAAGCGCCGGTCGTGCCGCAGGCCCCCGTCGTGCCGCAAGCTCCGGTCGTACCGCAGGCGGCAGCCCAGCCGGCGTCGATGTCATCGACCGTCGCCGGCGTGCCTGCAGGCGTCGCGTTGCCGCAAGGCGTGGCGCCGCTCGCCGCTCCTGCGATGACGGCACCGGTCGCCGTCGCGTCGACGTTGCCCACCCCGGAGGCCTCACCGTGGGCGCCGCCCGCCGGCAACCTGGCCGGCGCGCAGGCAGCGATCACCGCGGCAGCGCCGGAGATCGCGGCCGCAACCCCTGCTGCCCC
>JAEYYY010000204.1 GCA_023430775.1 Pseudomonadota bacterium | reverse complement strand
GATCGCGTGATCTGCGAGGCCACGACGTCAGGCGCTTGTCCGACGAGCGGTGCGACGCTCAAGAACAATCACAGCTCGAGCCCGCCGTTCACGGCCGCAGGTGATTGGAAGCTCGTGCTCCGCCCGGCCCCAGGAACGAATGGCACGAGGCACCCGATCGGCCTCTACACGACCTCCACCGGCGTGCCGACACACTGGATCTACACCGTCAATCAAGACAGTGGCGCTCCAACGCTCGGTTTCACCTACCATGGCCGCGACTCCTTCAACGCCCGGTCGTACGACGACAACACGAGCACGCTCACGAACGACCGACGCGACTACACGAAGGATGCTCGGCACAACATCGTGAACGTGCGCGGCCAATACAAGCCAGGTGCTTCGTGGAACTACTACAACGTCTCGAGTTCCTTCGATGCGAGGAACAGACGCGTCTTCAAGTCGTTCTACAACGAGACAACGCTGAAGACGGCGACTTGGTTCTTTTACTACGACGCGCTCGATCGGCTCACCGAGATCAAGTACACGCCCGACACGTCAGCTTCGTCTACATACAGCCTGTTCCAGCTCGTGTGGCTCGGCGACAAGCTGGTCCTCTACTGGCAAACAGACTATCCGAGCGCGACGACCTCGAAGCGCTATGTGTCGACAGACGAGATGAATCGACCTGTCGATATGATGTCGTGGCCGGCGTCAGGCGGAGCGGCTCGCGTGTGGTCCATAAATCCTGATGCATGGGGGAATGACACCGTTCTCGTCGGCGCGAGCGTGTTTCAGCCGATTCTGTTTGCGGGGCAGTACAAGGATGACGAGACGATCGCGTGGTTAAACACGGGCACCACGCGACACCGTCCGGGCGTGGTGCTCAATGGATTCAGAACCTATGACCCATGGTTAGGAGCGTATCTGCAAATTGATCCGCTCGTGAACTACAGCTGGAACTCATATACCTATGCAGATAGTGCACCGGTCCTAAAACGAGACCCACACGGCCTTGCCATTAATCTATCGTTTTCCGTCTTCGCCGGAGACTTTTTGTCATGCATTGGAACAAATGCAATCGAGGGAAGTATGGGGGATGCTGAGCTAAATTGCCTCGCAGCTGTGGGCGAATTCTGGGACGATTTGTGTGGGCTTACTGGGTGTGGTACCAACGACGGTCACTTTGGTGACGGACCAAGCGAGAGGAATCCTCCTAATCCACTACCGAACTTCGAACCGAATCCTGCCTTGTGTGGCTGGGCGTGGTGGAAGTGCTTCGGGGAACAACATCGGCCACCGCCGAGGTCCACGCCAGAATGTCAGGAACTTGACTTGGAGACCAACGAAGCTCACGCAGAATGCTTCTTCGTGGAGCGTGAGATCTGTTATTGTAGGGAAGTTGATCTTACGAAGAAACTTCCATATGGGAGATGGCAGTCGATTGGCGAAGTGACCCATCGTGAATGTGAGAGTTATAACACTCCAGGGTACCAGTGCACTCCAGCCAGTTGCCGTCGTTTTGAGACACTAACACTACAATACGACCAACAATGCCCGGCGAGTCCCATTTGGCCATGGCCGTAGTCTGCAAACTACGGTTAGTCGGCAGTCTTCTGGTCTTGTTGAGTGTCGCGTGTAGGAAACCGGTGGCCCCAAAGCGTCAGTTGGAGCAGTTTGCGACTAGCCCAATCATTGGGACGTGTTCGCCAACGATAATCAGGAAACATGATCCACCGATTCGCTGGCATCGTGGTGAAATGGTCGGTCATGTCGGAGTGGATATAGCTGGTTGCGACGAGACCGTGGTCTCGATGGGTGAGGGTGTCGTCATGTGGGTGTCGAACACGGCCGGAAAGTATGAACGCTATGTGGGTGAGACGGTCTATGTGTCTCACGATGTCGGCCCCAGTGAAGCCGTTGCGTTCGCATATGTCCACCTAAGCAATGTCCGAGTAAAGGACGGGCAGGCAATACAACGCGGCACGCCCATTGGTGATACATGGAAATCAGACGATTACCGTTGGAAAAGGCATGTCCATATTGACTGTTTGAGCGAGGGATCTTCCGAAACCGATCCTCTGCAATTTATAGTGGGCTGCAAGGCGACCAAGTCAGGCGAGTTGACCTTTCCCTTCAGGTGTAGAATTGCGCGCTAAAGACCCTAGCATTCCACGCATCAGACGTAGCCACGATATTGATCGGATCACGCCACGAGAAGCCGACTATTTCTTCTGCCAGAAGCTAACCTCGACTAAGTCGATTGTTTCTTTCTCTGGCTTGGCAGCCTTGGTGAAGACGTGGACCTCGCCGAGATCGAACACGATCGAGTCGGCACCGTACGGCTGCGTCGCGTTCTCGCGCGTCTTGACCACACCGACGGTGTTGAACTTGTAGAAGCCGCGGCCGTCGAGCGAGACCCGGCCGGCGAACAACGTTTTCGGCGAGAACTCGGTGTTCATCGGCTTGTACGGCATCGTGAACGACACCGCTTTGCCGTTGTACGGCTCGTAGACAATGATGCCGAGGCTGTCCCAGATGTGGATCCGGTTGGCGCCGCCCTTCTTGTCCCAGACGCGGCTGGGCTCGCCGTAGATCCTCTTGAAGTCGGCGACCATCGGGCGCGACCCGATCTCGGTGCCCTGGATCTTCACCGAGCCGGACTTGGTGACCTCGACGCGCACGCTGCTGGCGGTCAGCCCGCCGGTGTTGCTGTTATTCACCGGCGCCGGGTTCTTGTCGCGCTGCCAGTAGCTGATCTCGACGAGGTCGAGGCCGTTTCCCTTGCTCTGGGTGAACACGTGGATGTCACCCTTGTCGAACACGATCGAGTCGGCGCCGTACGGCTGGCCGGCACCGGGGCGCGCCTTGACGGTGGCGAGATCGAGCGTCGCCGGCATCGTGCGGCCGTCGACGGTGATCGTGCCGCCGAACCAGGTCGTCGGATCGAAGTTCGCCGACAGCGAGCGATACGGGAACGTCGTCGAGATGCAGCGGCCGTCGCTCGGTTCGTAGACGACGATGCCGAGCTTGTCCCAGGTGTGCACGCGATTGCCGCCGCCGCCCGAGTCCCACGTGCGATCCGGCTTGCCGTAGATCGCCTCGATGTCGCGCAGGTACGGCTTCCCGCTGACCGCGACGCCGTTCATCGTCACCGAGTTGCCGCTGACCACGATCTTGACGTCCTGCGTGCGCGAGTACTTGCCGCCGCTGACGACCGGCGCCGCGGTGGTGGTCTTCCACATCGCGAGCTCGACGAGCTCGAGGGTGTCGGTCTTCGCGGTGGTGAACACGTTGTACGCGCCCTTGGGGAACACCACCGAGCTCGCACCGTAGGGCTGCGTCGAGCCGGGTCGCGCCTTGACCGAGCCGAGCGACGTCGAGCCGCTGAACGCGTAGCCGTCGATGATCAGCGAGCCGCCGAACATCGTCGATGGGTCGTACGCCATCTTCATCGGCACGAACGGGAACGTCACCGAGCCCGCGCGACCGGGATTGTTCGTCGGTTCGTAGATGATGAAACCGAGCTTGTCCCAGGTGTGGATCTTGTTGACGCCCTGCTTGGTGTCCCACACGCGATCGGGCTTGCCGTAGATGCCGATCCAGTCGGAGACCTGCGAGTTGCCGGTGACCTCGACGCCGTTGGCGAGGATGCGCGTGCCGCTGATCGCGATGGTGACGTCCTGCGTGCGCGACGGAAACCGCCCTCGGGTGCCGACCACCGGAGGTGGCGCCTCCACCACCGGGCGCGTCGTCGAACCGGAGGGCTGGAGCTTGTCGAGCGCCTGCTTCGCCTTGTAGGCGTTCGGATAGACGTCGAGATACTGGCGATATGCCGCGATCGCGTCGTCCTTCTTGTAGGCGAGCCGGTACGCCTCTGCCTTGCCCCACAGTGCGGGCTCGTACTTCGCGTTGATCGACAGCGCCTTGTCGAAGCGCGCGTGCGCGTTGGTCCACTTGCTCTGCTTCGCCATGCAGTTGCCGGAACCGACGAGCGCCTCGAGGCCGCGCGGATTCGCCTTGAGCGCCTTCTGGTAGAGGTCTTCCGCCTTCGTGCAGTTGTAGGCATCGGCGGCGTCGTTCGCGTCCATCACCAGCTTGTCGTAGCTGCCACCCCCGGGTGGACGCGGCGGCACCGGCCGGGTCGCCGACGACGCGCTGCCGACGCAGATCGCCTTGCCTTCATCGGCCGGATCGCGCTTCGCGGAGTACGACTTGCCGTCGCTGTGATACTTGGGACAAGCGCAGCCGACGCCCTTGACGGGCGTGCCCGGCGCGCAGTCATACGAGGTCACGGGTACATCGGCGCCGGCAGTGCCGGCGAGCGCGAACAAGAAAAGGATCCCTAGACGGATCCCGCGGGTTCCCACCATGCGGCCGACTATGACACAGGAGGTGTCACTGCATCGCCGGATCGTTGGGGTAGCCGTCGGTGTCGTCGGTCACCCCGTCGCCGTCGAAGTCGCGGACCGGCGGCTTCGTGATCTGGACGGTCGGCACTCCATTTGCTCGGTGGCTGGCGAGGATCGCGAACACCTGGTCGAGCGTCTCGTAGATCGGATTGGCGATCGTGATGGGTTGCGGCAGCGGCGGAAACGGATCGTCGCCGGCGACCGGGAAGCCGGGCTGGAAACGTAAGGTGCCTCGCTCGGCGGACCAATTTGCCCCGTGCGTCGCCGGTGAGTACTGGACGAGCACCGCGGTCTGGTCGTCGAGGTTTGCGGCGGCAGGACCGGCGATCGAGGGCATACCCTCGGGGATGTCGAGGTGCGGCTCGAGGGCGTGGAGGCCGAGCCCGGTGGCGAGTGCGTCGGTGCCGGCGTTGCACAGCACCTGATCGCCGACCACCTCGATCGCGATCACGCTGCGAGGCGATAGCGGACTACCCGCGATCGTGAACCGGTCGCGCAGGATATGCGGCGCGTAGGTGAGAGGATCGCCGCCATCGATCGCGGCCTGCATGAGCCCGATCAGCGGGTGCCAGCGATCGAGCCGACCCTGCGGCGCGTAGATCGCCTCGATCAGCGGCAGCGCCAGCTGCGAGATCTCCGGACTCGCCGGCAGGATCAGATCGAGGATGCCGCCGCCGGGGACATCGAGGACGTAGAGATCGATGTCGGGCTCGATCGCCGCGAGCAGCGTGCCGACCACGGTGCCGAACGACTCGCCCATGTAGACCACGCGACGCGCGTCGAGCTTCGCGTTGCCCGGTAGCTGGAGATCCGGGTGGCGCACCAGCTGGACGACGCGCGAGATGTCGAGTGCCGACTGGCGGATCGAGTCGCGGACCGCGCTGACGTTCAGGAAGCCTTCGAAGAAGCCGAACTGCGTCGTCGAGCCGGTGGTATCGCCGAAGCCATCGCGCGTGCCGGCGTCGCCGGAGAACTCGGCGAGCTGGTGGCTCATGTTGGCGATCCGATCGTCGGCGTCGAAGCGCGAGCCGTGGCCGACCATGTCGATGCCGACGAGCGCGTAGCCTTGCGACGTCAGCGGCTCGGCAAAGCTGAGGAGCTGATCGCGACTCGCCCCGAGGCCGTGACCGTAGACGATCACCGGATAGCCCTCGGCGGGCGCCGGTGCGGAGGGCAGGATGAACGTGATCGGGATCCGCTCGATCGCCTGCAGTTGCGGCACGCCGTCGACCACCTCGAACGTCTCGTCGTCGGGGCCGTCGGTCTTGGTATCGTCGCGGCGGAACCGCGCGACGGTGAGCTCGCCGGTCGCGATCATGCCGACGTGATCGTGGGCGATGCCGGTCGGGTTGTCGTTGCCCCAGCGCTCGAGGCCGGCGCGCGGGCCGTCGGTGGCGCGGGTGGCGACGCCGAGGATGGTGTCGAGCTGCGCGCCGGTGAAGATGAGGTCCGGATCGTCGAACGTCAGCTCCGGTGCGGCGAGCTCGGCCATCGCGGTGCGCGCGGCGACCAGCGGCGCGCTCGCACGCTGCGTGGTGAACGTGGCGATCGCAGCGAGGTCGTCGCGTACGCCGCCGGCGGGATCCTGATCGAGCTCGGCGACCGCTTCGGCGGTGGACTGCCAGCGCGCGTGATCGGCGAGCGCGTCGAGCCCCGGGGCGCGCTGGATCGCGGAGCCGCCGTCGTCGCGCAATGCGGTGGTGGCGAACGCGGCGTAGCGCGTGCCGTCGCGCAGCACCTGGCCGCTGTGCGGCGACCCTTGCAGCACCGCGCGCTCGGCGTCGTAACGCCAGTCCATCGCGATCACGCGGCCGCGCTCCGGCGATGCCGGATCGACATCGACCAGGCCGACCGCGTCTTCGAGCGCAGCACTGGTCGCCGGGACACTCTCCGGATCGAGCGCGCCGTCGACGAACAGCTCGACGAGCGGGCGCACGCCGAAGCCGTCGAGCGCGCCGATCTGGGCGTCGATCGCCTCGAGCTTCAGGTGCGCGAATCGATCGAGTCCGGCGATCGAGCCGATGGTGTCGCCTTGCTTCAGCGCATCCGTCGGGAACGGCGCATCGCCATACGCCGGCGCCTCGTCGCCGACGCGCATCACGAACGTGGTGCCGGTGGTGTTGTCACCACACGCGGCCACGGCGAGCAGGATCGCGATCCGGTTCATGGCATCTCCTTCATGGGCAACACGGCGCGCGCGGTGGCGCGAAGCTGGGTGCGCAGCGTGGCGAGATCGATCTCCTTCCACACCGCCCAGCGAACGATCTGGATCTCGAGCGCACCGACCAGCGCCCACGCGAGCGCCTCCGAATCGTGACCGCGGATCCGCTCGATGCGCGCGGCGAGAAACGTGGCGAGCAGCGTGTACGCGTTCTTGCGCGCCTCGACCGCGGCGGCGGCCGAGCCGGCCTCCGACAGGATCATGCGAACGAGCGCCTGGCGTGGCCCGAACAGATCGCACAGCAGATCGACGCCAACCTCAATGCCGGTCTCGAAGTCGCGCGCGCGATCGAGCACCGCCGGAGCGGCGGCATAGAGATCGCCGAACAGCCGCGTCACCAGCGCCGCCATCACGGCTTCCTTGGAATCGAAGCGCGCGTAGAACGCGGTGGTCGACACGCCGGCCGCGCTCATCAAGTGCCGGAGCGAGACCTCGGCATAGCCGTGCTTGGCAAACGTGGCCTCGGCAGATTCGAGGATGCGATCCGCGGAGGGCTTGGCTGAGCGTCGAACCGGCACGCGATAGAGGTATCCGATCGAGTCAGACAAAAGCAAACGTTCGTTTTTTATTTCGGATAACCCAGCGTCAGAGCAAGGGAACTGTGCTAGCTCTGGCCCGTGAAGATCGGGACCTGGAACGTCAACGGCATCCGCAAGCGCAGCACCGAGGTGCTGTCGTGGATCGATCGCGAGGAGCCCGATGTCGTGTGCCTCCAGGAGACCAAGGCCGCCCTCGGTCAGGTGCCCCAGCACGTCGTCGACGTCGCCGGGTACCACTGTCACTGGCACGGTCACGCCGGCTACTCGGGCGTCGCGCTGATGCTGCGGCAGAAGCATTTCGGCGATGCGCCGAAGTGGGTGCACCCGCCGTTCGACATGGAGACCCGCATCGTGGTCGCCGAGGTCGACAACCTCGTGATCGGATCGGTCTACGGCCCGAACGGCGGCAAGGACTACAAGGCGAAGATCGAGTTCTGGAAGCAGCTCGTGCTGTGGGCCGCCGAGCTGCGCGAGCACGACAAGCACCTCGTGCTGTCGGGCGACTTCAACATCGCGCGGCTACCGATCGACGTTCACCCGGCGCTCCGCAAGGAGATGATCGGGCAGAGCAACGAGGAGCGCACGCTGTTCGAGCAGTTCCTCTCGCACGGCCTCGTCGATGTTCACCGCAAGGTCGATCCCGATAACGATCGGTTGTTCACCTGGTGGGCGCCATGGCGCAACCTTCGGCAGCGCAACATGGGCTGGCGGCTCGATTACGTCGCGGCCAGCAGCGCGCTGATCGACGAGCACGTCCACGCCGCCGCGTATCGCGAGGTCGGTACCAGCGATCACGGCCCGGTGATCGCGCACATCAAAGATCGGCCCTAGCGCCGGCGCTTCGCGCCACTCTTCGTCGACGCCTTGCTCTTCGTCTTGGTGTGCGGCTTCGGGTTCGGCTTCTCGCGCTCCGCCGGCTTGTGCGGCTTGCTGCGGCGACCCATGCCGGACGGGCTGGCGCTGGTCTCGATCACGCCCGCCTCCTCCGCAGGTTCGCTCGCGTCGTCGTCGGCATCGCGCTCGTCGCGCGGATCGTGATCGTCGTCGTCGAGATCCTCGATCACGCCGGGCACGTCGTCATCGCCTTCAGCGCGAACATACTGCTCCGCGGGTGCGCCGCCATCGCTGCGCGATTTCCCGAGCCGTTCGTCGGGATCGCGCTCGTCGGCGAGCTCCCATTCGCCTGCCGCAAATTTCGGATGACCATCATTGTTTCGTGCGCCATTGCGCGCCTCGTCGCGCGCGCGTTCTCCGGGCTTGCCGGACTTCGAGCGAGTTGGCATCGGAATCCTCCTTCCGCGATCGGGTGCAAATCACGCTCCCGGCGACGCTCTGGAGCCGAGGAGTGCGTCGATCACGGACGCGGAGCGATCTGGATGTCTGCCAGCGCACGACCCGCGACGGCGGCGAACTTCTCGCGAGCGATCGCGAGCACCACGTCGCCCTCGTCGCCGATGTCCGTCGTCGCATCCTCGACGTATCCGAGCTTTTCGAACACGCGCCGAGAGGCGACGTTGTGAGGCACCACCGAGGCGTAGATCCGGTCGAGCCCGAGCGTCGCGAAGCCGAAGGCGTGGATCATCGTCGCGAACCGCGTCCCGAGCCCCTTGCCCTGCGCGTCGGGCGAGGCGACGAGGAACGCGAACTCGGCGCGACCGTCGACGATGCCGCGCAGGTCGCCATCGCCGGCGAACGCACCGTAGCGAAACAGCAGGAACGGACGCGAACCGGTCGCCAGCATCGCGTCGTAGACCTCGATGACGTCGGCCTCGGAGAGCAGCGAGGTGTGACCGAGCAGCGGCGCGTTGCGCGGATCGTTGTACGCGGTGGCGAGCGCGGTGACATGCGTCCGGACCTCGTCGAGCGTGGGCTCGAACGCGGTCAGCTCGTTCCAGCGGATCGCGTACCGAGTCATCGGCACACCGAGGCGACGTGGAGGTACGCTCGACTCACGATGTCGAAGTCTACACGCCTGGCTGTCGCGATCGCGCTGATCGCGGCGTGCTCGAGCAGCACGACTTCACCGACCACCGACAAGCCCGCGACCACGGAGACTCGCCCGACGTACGAGGGCCGGCCGATCGCCGACACCTGCTCGTACCTCGGCGCCGACTGGCTCGATCGCGCGGATCGCGAGGCGCGCGAGCAACCCGAGAAGGTGCTCGACTTCCTCGGCATCGCTGCCGGCTCGACGGTGGCCGACGTCGGCGCCGGCACCGGCTTCTTCACCGTGCGGCTGAGCAAGCGCGTCGGCGCGAAGGGCGAGGTGATCGCCACCGAGCTGCAGCCCGAGATGCTGCGCCTCCTCGATCACCGGGTGTCCAGCGAGCGGATCACCAACGTCCGCCTCGTACGCGGCACCGACACCGAGGCGAAGCTGCCCGAGCGCTGCTGCGATCTGGTGCTGATGGTCGACGTCTATCACGAGCTGTCGAAGCCACCGGCGGTGATGGCCGGGGTGCGCCGCGCGCTCAAGCCGACCGGCCGGCTCGCGCTCGTCGAGTACAAGGGCGAGGATCCGAGCATCCCGATCAAGCCCGAGCACAAGATGACGCTCGCGCAGATCAAGAAGGAGCTCGAGCCGCTCGGCTTCGCGTTCATCAAGTCGTTCGAGGAGCTGCCCGATCAACGCGTCGTGGTGTTCGCGCGCGACGACGCGCCGCCCTGAAGGCCGAGAACGAGGTTAGATCCAGCATGGCAAGCGTGATCGCGCGGCTCGGACCGACGGCGTTCAAGAAACACGCGAAGCAGTTCACACCGGGCGCGGTGCTCCCGATCGATCGCTTCCAGAGCACCGACCGATCGTTCGCTACCGAGCTGTCGCACGGTGGGGCGCTCTACCTCGTGGTCGCGGATGCCAAGAACGAGCTGTGGCTCGTCGCGGTGCTCGAGGCGCCGGAGACCTCCGGGATCCGGATCGGCGACAAGCGCGAGCCCGGCTGGTACGCGCCGGTCAACACCACGCCGGTCACCAACATCTCGAAGCTGCGCAAGAAGCTCGCGATCGGCAAGGACCTCGCGCGTGCGCTGCCGTGCATCCTCACGCCCGAGATGGACGGCGCGCTGCGCCAGATCCTCGACGCCGTCGATGCGCCGCTGGTCGGCCATGTCGAGGCCACGCCGACGGCGCCGGTGCTCGATGCGAAGCTGCCGCCACTCGATCGTGCAGCGCGCTATCTGGCGAGCGGTCACGTCTCGCCGGCGATCCAGGCACTGCTGGAAGCGTGGCGGGCATCGCGCGTGCCGGCACTGGCGGATCTGATCGATCGCGCGACGCGGCTGACGCCCGAATACCACCGGCCGCTCTTCGACAAGCGGATGAACTGGAAGGACGAAGCGGCCGCCACGAAGATCTGGGCCAAGGCCCTCGCCAGCGATCCGGTGAATGCGATGCCTCAGCTGCTGCTCAACCTCGCCGTCGGTGGCCTCGAGGGCGCGATCACGAACCGCACGAAGCGTCTGGCCAAGCTACCGGTCGATCCGCGCGTCGGCATCAGGCTCGCCGAGCTGGTGTCGTACCGGCCGAGCTGGGACTCCGACCGGTGGTGGAGACCGATCGTCGACCTCTGGCTCGCATCGCGGGACGCGCGCCTGTTCGAGACGATCCACCTCGTGACGGACGACTACACCAAGCTCGGTGCCGAGATCGAGGCGATGACTCGCACCGCGCCGCCCGAGCTGGCAGTGGAGGAGCGGCCGCTGGTCGCGAAGATCGAGGCCGAGCTCCACCGGCTCGAGGAGCCGGTGCGCACCGAACAGTCCCTCGTCGATCAGATCGCGGCGCATCCCGACGACGATGGTCCGTATCTGGTCTACGCCGACTGGTTGATGGAGCGCGGTCGGCCACTCGGCGAGCTCGTCACCCTGAGCTGCCAGCAGCGCGCGGGATCGTTGACGCCGGCACAGGCGCGGCGACTCTCGATGCTGCTCGAGATCCCGTACGTGTGTGGCGCCTTCGACGACATGCCCTCGAGCCGGCTCCGCAAGCGCGAGCGCGGCATCGATCGCCAGCTCGCGGTGTACTGGAGCACGCAGCCGAGGTCGTGGCGGGTGTTCGCGACGTCGCCGCTGAGCCGCGCGCTGAACCGGATCGATCTCGTCGGCAATCCCGTCACCGGGCGCGAGGAGGCGATCGCCGACTTCATCAGGGCCGCCCCGGCGCTCGACACGGTCGCCGACATCGGCAACGACGCCGGCCAGGCGATCGCGAAGCTCCTCGGGAACACGTTCGAGGTGCGGACGATCAAGCGGCCGAGGAAGCCCGACGATTACGGCGTGCCTGCGACGAGCGTGAATCTGGTGCGAGTCACTCGAGCCGGCCGTTCGCGCTGACCTTGCCGCGCTCGCGATACATCCGCTCGATGGTGGCGCGCAGCAGGACCTCGTCGATCTGGGTGTTCGATGCGCCGGCGACATAAGCCGCGCGCTCGCACGCGACCTTGATGAAGCCGCCCGACAGCTCGTAGGTGTCGGCGATCGCGTCGAGGTCGATGTCGTCTGCGGTGCGCGTCTTCGGCAGCGTGCGCCGCCACAGCTCGGCGCGCATGTCGGGGCTCGGGAAGCTGAAGAACACGTCGTAGGTGAAGCGACGCTTGAACGCCTGATCGATCGCCGAGGTCAGGTTGGTGGTCAGGATCGCGAGGCCGCCGAAGCGCTCGAGACGCTGCAGGAGATAGTTGGTCTCCATGTTCGCGTAGCGATCGTTGCTGCTCTTGACGTCGGTGGTGCGCTTGCCGAACAGCGAGTCGGCCTCGTTGAACAGCAGCACCACGTGGCCGGGCTCGGCGGCATCGAACACGTCGGACAGGTTCTTCTCGGTCTCGCCGAGCCACTTGCTGACGACCTGCGAGAGATCGACCTCGTAGATCTCGAGGCCGAGCCGCTTCGCGAGCACGGTGCCCGACATGGTCTTGCCGACGCCGGGATGGCCGGAGAACAGCACCGAGATGCCCTGCGCGCCGCGCAGCTTGAACGACTCGCGGATCTGCCGCCGCTGACTCGCCGCGGCGGCGATCTCGACGAGTGCGGAGCGGGTGTCTTCGTCGACGATCAGATCGTCGAGATCGAACGGCGTGGGCAGCCGCTTGCCGAGGCGCGAGATCCGTTGGTGGAGCTGAGCCGCCACCGCGGTGGCCAGATCCTCGGTGCCGGGCGGTCCGGCGTCGGGCATCCGGCCGGCCTGCGCCGCCTGGGCCGCGGCGACGATGATGCCGCCGGGGATCGCGAACCGTCCGGACAGGCTGTCGGCGTCGCTGGTCGTCAGATCCGGAACGATGTCGCGCCACATCGCCGTCCGGGTCTGGAGATCCGGCACCTCGAGCGTGAGGTGCACGAGCGGCCGTTGATGGATGCGCGGCAGGCGCTCGCGGTTGAACGTGATGGCAACCGGGCCATTCCAGTCGTCGAGCAGCGCGCCGAAGAACGGCGGCATCTCGTCGCGCTCGGCCTCGCTGACGCTGGCGTCGTCGAGATCGGCGAACACCGGAATCGCATCGAGCAAGCGCAGCTCGCGCGCGATCGCGCGCACCGTCGCCTGCTGTGCGCTCGCCGGCAACGACGTCATGCGCGACGCATCGATCGTCAGGATGCGCTGTCCCCAGTGCGCGGCCGCGAGCTGGAGCAACAGCTTCTTGCCGAGCCCGCGCTGACCCTGGACGGCGAGCACGACCTCGTTCGAACGCAGCGCGGCCGCCGCCTTCTCGAGCGCGAGCGGCGGGAACGAGCCGCGCGCCTCGCTCGGGCGCAACTCGCAGACGTCGGCGAGCTCGGGATCGAGATCGACGGCGGTTCCGTCGAGCAAGTAGATCAAGCGCGTCGCGGCGCGGATGCGGCGAAACATCGTCGAGTCGCCGGTCGCCGCGCCCGCGATCAGATCGATCAGCCGATGCTTGACGAGCGGCGAGCTGGCGGACAGATCGCGCGCCATCAGCGAGCGGCTCGTCGGCGTGTCGTAGACCAGCATCGCGAGCAGCCGGCCATCGAGGCCGCGACAACTATCGTCGCGCGCGAGGTAGCGATACGCCTGCACGAGGTTCGGATCGGTCTCGGGCAGCAGCGCGAACATCAGCGTCGACCACTGGCGCGGCGTCAACGCGAACACGCGGATCAGATCGACGAGCGCCGAGCGCTTGCCCGCCTCGACGGTGGCGCGAATGCGCGCCTCGACCTCACGGTGCTTCGCGAGCCACTGCTCGAGCACGATCGAGGCGCCGGCATCGTCGCCGGTGGCCTGCGCGCCACGCGCCTGCGCGAATAGCCGGCCGATGTCGGTCGCACCGATGACGTCGTCGGTGACGTTGACCCGGCCCTTGGTCCACGCGACACGAACTTGATACTCGACGCGCAGCCAGGCGCGCTCGAGCTCGTCGCGAAGATGCGTGCCGACGTCTGGGTAGGCCTCAGTCACGTAAACGTAAACGTAAACGCAAACGCGAACGGCCTGGAGTCATTCGACTGGGGAAATCCTTCA
Organism: Pseudomonadota bacterium; assembly: GCA_023430775.1. Taxonomy (GTDB): domain Bacteria; phylum Myxococcota_A; class Polyangia; order Haliangiales; family Haliangiaceae; genus JABFXX01. The sequence goes on along the minus strand of JAEYYY010000204.1, from coordinate 6,912 downwards.
GACCATCTCGCGGTCGGCCTGCTGCATGCCGAGCTCCTGCGCGACCACCATCGGCTCCTGCTCCTCGGCGGCCGCCTTCGGCTTCTCCTCGGCACGCGCTTCCTGCGCGGGCGCCGGCTTCGGCTCCTCGGCAGGCTTCTCGCGCTCGTCGGCGGCACGCGCGATCGCACGCATGTTGTCGGCGAGCGGCGTGGTGTACAGGCCCGGCGTGATCGTCAGCCGCTGCGACGCGGGGATCCCGTGGTCCTCGTACTTGTTCGCGGAACCGAACAGCTTGTCGAACTTCTTGTCGCCGAGCTCGAGGCGCACCTCGTTCATGTCGTGCGCGACACCGGCGGTGCGGTAATCGCAGATCGTGGTGCCCTTGATGAAGTCCTGGATCGCCTTCGACGCCGAGTAACCCTTCTGGAGCTGCCACTCGAGGTTCACCTTGTAGCGTTCGTACGGCTGCGTCCAACCCTTCGCCTCGGTGTGGCCGAGCCGGTAGTAGTCTTTCCACTTCTCCGGCTTGCCGACGGCTTCACACGTCGCCCGGTATTCCTCGGCGTGGATGTGCATGCCCTTGTCGAGCTTCGCGGCGAGCTCTTCCTTGTTACCGCCAAACGCCTGCTCGGAAGCAGTGGCCGCGGTACCGCCCGCGAGCGATCCGACGGCTGCGACCGGCGGCAGCGCGCCCTTCTCGGAGAACTCGGTGCCGGCGCCCTCGGCTTCGACCTCGGGGGCCTCGACCTCGGGGGCGACCGTTTCTTCCGCTTGCTTTTCCTCGGCTTCACGTGCGGGCATGGCGAGACGATAATACGGGCAAACCCCCGATCCGCTTCCCGAAACCGGCGATGATCCTGACGTGGGTTTCGCGATCGACCGCCGGGCGCGCTCCAAGCGACCGAAAGCAGGGCTGCGCGCGCTTCTCGGTCGCGCCCCAGACGCCCAGGAGGTCGGTGAACGGCTGACCCGGCTGGCTCGCCGAGCCCTCAAGGGAAAGGTGATCGACGCCACCACCAAGCGGGTCACCGTCGCGCTTCATCCGTATGCACCGCCGCTGCGGATCGTCGTGCTCCCCGACGGCGACCTCGAGATCCATGCCGAGACGTCCGCGGTCGGTCCCGGCTATCACGCCGAGGTGCTCGCGCGCATCGCGCCGCTGCTCGACGAGCTCGAGTTCACGCTCGACGGCGAGACCGAAGATCCGAAGACGGCGTTCGCGAGCTGGCTCGCGAGCGAGCTGCGAGACGGCGCGACGCGGATCGGGATGCCCGCCGATCGCGCGTTCAAGCTCGACGCGCCGATCCTGACCGCGATGGGACCGCGCGATGCCGCGTGGCGCGATGCCGTGCTCGCGGAGCCTGCGCGCGGTGCCGATGCGTTCGCGTGGTGGAATCGCGGCCCGGGTCGCGAGGCGGCGTCACGTGCCCTGCTCGCGATGTGGCTCGATGTGGCGTGGCGCGAGCCGCTCGACAACGACGAGCGCGCGCTGATGGAGCGCGTCGACGAGGATCTCGCCGCCGCGCGCAAGGCGAACCCCGAGCTGCCATTGCCGTACGCCGAGTGGTCCGAGCTGCTCGAGTGGCTCGGGCAGGATGATGCGCACGCCCGCGAGATCCGCGAGCTGATCGGCACCACGCCGGTGCCCGAGATGCTGATCGGCTATCGCCGCCACATGCTCGAGATCGAGCTCAACGGCGGCTGGTCGATCGAGCTCGGCGGCGCGTACGTCGGCAAGTGGGAGGACGATGGCGCGAGCTGGTGGGCGACCGACGGCGATCGCGTCGTCGAGTTCACCTCGCTCACCGCCGAGGGCGAGACCGATTCGCAGAAGCTGCTCGATGTCGCGCCGAACGTTCACCCGGTGATCGCGACGCTCGAAGGTGGCGCGTATCGCGGGCGCGCCGAGGCCTACGACGAGGGCAAGGTGCACGTCGTGCACGGGCTCGTCACGCGCGCGCCGCACGTCGCGATCCTGACGTGCAAGGGCCGTCAGTCCGACGAGGACTGGGCGCTCGCGACGTGGCGCAGCTTGCGCAACGCTGGCTAACGATCGATCGGCGGGAACGAGCCACCACCGAGCGGAGGCAGCCCACCGCCACCGCTCGGCGGCTTGTCTGCCGGCGGCGTCGCGGTTGGCGGTGCATAGCGCGACTCCGGGTGCTCGACCGGCGGTGGTCGAGGCGGCGGCACGATCTCGGGCATCGGCATGCCCGGACCACCACTGTCGCCGAACACCATCGTCGCGAACCGCCACGCGAGCACGCCCCACGCGCCGCCGTAGATCAGGATGCCGCTGCCGCCGAGATGACCCATGCCACCCGACGAGCCTTTGACGAAGAGGGCCTGGAAGAAAATGATCAGCGCGACGAACCCGACGAGGCCGGTGATCACGAGGTTGAAGCCGAAGAACAACCGCCGCACGCCGGTGAGCTGCGCATCGTTGGTGCGCGTCAGCAGCGCGAGGTGCGCGCCGAGGATGACGCCGCCCGGGATCAGGAAGCCGAACGCCATCCGGTACATCTGGCTCTTCGAGCCACCCTCGTCGCCGGCCTTGATCAGCGTGTAGACGAGCAGCGTGGTGCCGATGAGCGTGACGTGGAACGCGACGGTCGAGAAGTAATAGAGGGCGAACTTGAGGCCGAGTTGTGGATCGGCGACCGGCTCCTTGCTCGCTCGCCATCGCGCGATCAGATAGACGACGAGCGGACCGAGCAGCACGACGGCGGCGGCCGGCGTGATGAGCTGCGCGAGGAGAAACGTCAGCTCCATTATTTCGACGCGTCGATCTTCGCGGGCTGGATGTCGGTGGGGATGAAGCGGCGATCGACGATGTCCGAGACGTCGAGCGGGCCCTTGAGGATGCCGGCCTTCACCGCGTACTTCATGATCGCCTGCAGATCCTCGTCGGTCGGCGTCAGGTGGCGATACGACACGCGATCGGGCGGCTGCGTCAGCACGTACTCGAGCAGCTTCTGATCCTGGCGGAAGTACGGCGCGGCGACCTTCGCCGCCTGGAGCCGGTTCTGCTCGGCCCACTCACCGGACTCCGCGATGCCGCGCACCAGATCGCGCACGACCTCGGGACGCTCCTGGATCAGCTCGTCGCGAACGACCAGCACGCACGAGATGAAGCGCGGCCAGATGTCCTTGGCGTGATAGAGCACGCGCCCGGTGCCGTTGAGCTCCGCCTTGGCCGCGTGCGGTTCGCCGATGAAGTAGGCGTCGATCGCGCCGGCGGCGAGCGCCGAGGGCATCTCGGGCGGCGCCATGTCGATGAAGTCGATCTCCTCGGGCTGCATGCCCTCGTCCTCGAGCAACTTCGTCAGCACGAGGTACTGGTTCGAGTACTTGCTCGGGCGCGCGAACCGCTTGCCCTTGAGGTCGCGCATGTTCTTGTACGTCGAGTCCTTCGGGACGATCACCGTCGAGCCGTCGCGGTGGCCGAGGTAGACGATGTGGATCGGCACCTTCTGCTCGCGCAGCACCATCGCGAGCGGCGCGAGGATGAACGTGGCGTCGATCTTCCGCGCCTTGAGGGACTCGATGACGGTGGGGAACTCGGTGTAGCGCTGCGAGATGAACTTGGTGCCGGTGGTGGTGCTCCTGGTCGCGAAGTCGGTGACCGGACACGTCAGGTGACAGGTGACCGGCAAGAAGCCGACATCGAGCGTCGCGGCCTCGGCCGACTGAACGCCGCCTTGCCACGGCCGCTTGTGGAGCAGCGTGATCGTCACCAGGATCGCACCCGTGATCGCGGCGACGCGGAGGGCTGGGTTCACGGCGCCAAGCTTAGCTCAACCCGAGCTCGTCCATGATCGCTTGTTCGGCTTCCGCGACCCCCGGTGCCGCAGGCGGGCGCGGCTTGCCCGCGGGAAGCGCGAGCACGCGGCGGACGTTCGCCGGGCGAGTGCCGAGCACGACGACGCGATCGCCGAGCTGCACCGCCTCCTCGATATCGTGGGTGACGAACACCACCGAACGCGGCCGCGACTCGAGCGTGGTGATCAGCTCGCGGCGCATCCGGTTGCGCGTCTGGTAATCGAGCGCCGAGAACGGCTCGTCCATCAGCAGCATGTCGGTCTCGCCGGCGAGCGCGCGCGCGATCTCGACGCGCTGGCGCATGCCACCGGAGAGCTGGTGCGGATAGTGATCGGCAAAGTCGACGAGGCGCGTGATGTCGAGCCACTCGTCGATCTTCTTCTTGCGCTCGGTCGGCTGCGTCGCGCGCGGCAGGCCGCGATCGATGTTCTCGCGCACCGTCAGCCACGGAAACAGCCCACCGTCCTGATAGATCGTGCGGCTCTGACCGTTGCGCTTCGCCGTACCGCGCGTCGGCTGGAGGTGGCCGCCGAGCAGCGACAGCAGCGTGGACTTGCCGCAGCCCGACGGGCCGACGCAGACCACCAGCTCGCCGCGCGCGACCTCGAGATCGAGGCCGTCGATCACGCGATTGGAGCCGTAATCGAAGCCGACGCCGCGCAGCTCGATGACCAGATCCTTGCTCACTGCTCGAAGCCCCAGCGCACGCTCGGGATCCTGGTCAGGCGCGCGAACGCGATATCGAGAATGATGCCGATCACGCCGATCACGATCATGCCGAACACCACGAGATCCATGCGCAGCGCGTAGCGCGCGTCGTTGATCAGGAAGCCGAGGCCGCTGCCGACGCCCATCATCTCGGCGGCGACGACGACCATCCACGCGACGCCGATCGCGACGCGGAACGCGGTCACCATCTGCGGCATGATCGCGGGCAGCGTGATCTTGAACAGGATCTCGCTGTTGGTCAGCGCCATGTCCTCGGCCACTCGGTAGTAGACCTTCGGCACGCTGGCGACGGCCGCCGCGGTGGCGAGCACGATCTGGAAGAAGGTGGCGATGAAGATGATGAAGATGGCCGGCGGATCGCCGATGCCGAACCACACGATCGCGAACGGGATCCACGCGATCGGCGACAGGTTGCGGAAGAAGTTCACCCACGGCATCAGCGCGTGCTTGGCCACGAGCGAGCGGCCGATCACGAGGCCGAGCGGAACCGCGGCGACGATCGCGGTGACGTAACCCCACGCCACGCGATAGAGCGACGCGATCAGATCGGAGAACACGCGACCGGAGCCGACCTCCTCGACGAGGCCCTGCGCGACCGCGCCCGGCGGCGGCACGGTGCCGACCGGAAACGCCTCGAAGTAGGTGGTGAGCCACCAGACGGCAAAGATGACCAGGCCGGTCAGGATCGGCAGCAGGAAGCGAGACACCCGCCGGCATCGTGCCACAGGTGAGGGCTCCATGATCGGTGGCGCACTCCGGATCGCGCCTCGCGGCGACGTGCGAACGTCCGCGGATGACGAAGATCGCCATCCTCGGTTCTGGTCCGGTCGGCGCTGCGCTGGCCAAGGGTTTTCTCGACGGCGGCGACGCCGTGATGCGCGCGTCGCGCGATCCCGCGAAGCTCGCGGAGTGGAAGTCGTCGGCGAAGGGCGACGCGTCGGTCGGTAACTTCATCGACGCCACCGCGTGGGCGGATGTCGTGGTGCTCGCGGTGAAGGGAACCGTCGCCGAGTCGCTGGTCGGCGATCTCGCGGCGAACCTCGCCGGCAAGACGGTGATCGACACCACCAACCCGATCGCCGACGAGAAGCCCGACAACGGCGTGCTGCGCTACTTCACCAAGCAGAACGAGTCGCTGATGGAGCGGCTGCAGGCGAAGGTGCCGCAGGCGAAGTTCGTCAAGGCGTTCAACAGCGTCGGCAACGCGTTCATGGTCAACCCGCCGTTCAAGCCGCAGGCGTCGATGTTCATCTGTGGCAACGACAGCGGCGCGAAGGCGCAGGTCAGCGCGATCCTGACGAAGTTCGGCTGGCACGTCGTCGACATGGGCGCGGTCGAAGCAGCGCGTCCGATCGAGGCGCTGTGCCAGCTGTGGTGCACGCCGGGCCTCAGCGGCGGCGACTGGCAGCACGCGATCCACTGGATGAAGCTCTAGCTTCCCCAGCTCATCCCGAAGCCGGCCATGAAGCCGGCCTGCTCGTGCGGCGTGCCGACGACGCGGAACAACACCTCCGGCTCCCACACCTTCGACGCGCGGGTCTCCTTGCGGAACCTGATGAAGTCGTAGCCGAGCCGGAACCCGGCGATGGCTTGCGGCACGGCGATCCTGCCGGTCATCGGCTCGCTGCCGAGCAGGAAGCTGGCGCCGAGCTCGAAGTCGACGTACAGGCGAAACATATCGTTGGCGAACAGCTTGCTGCGATAGAGGTGATGCCGGGCGACGAGACTCGCGCGATGAGCCATCCCGTCGGAGGGCTTGTCCTTGTCGTCTTCCGTGTCCTGAACACCGAGCCAGACGTACTCGTACTCCGCCGCGATCCGGAGATCGCCGAGCACGCGCTGCTCGAAGGCGAGCGCCACGCTCGTCATCGTCAGATCGCGATCGTCGAACGCTTGCTCGCCGCCTCCGATCCGGAAGCCGAACAAGCTGTCGTGGGTGCGGGCCTCGAACACGTCCGCGGATGCGGGGCTCGCGAGCACGAGGAGCAACGCGAGCGCCTTCAAAACGCACCTGCGATCACGAACAGCGTGCCGCCGTTGGTGTTGCCGTCGGTGATCGCGCAGGTGCCGCGACACGCGATCTGTTCGTCGCGGCGATCGGTGGGCGCGAAGTAGATCCGCATGCTGACGTGCAGGGCGAGCTGCTTGTGGAGCTGCGACCCGAAGAAGGCGCGCAGGCGATAGCCGACGCCGGCACCGATGTCGGGTCGCGAGAATCGCCGCATGCCGTCGAAGTAGTGCCTCGAGTAACCGACCCCTGCCTCGAGGTGCATGTCGATGGTGGCTCGTCGCGTCAGCTCGAAGGTGCGCGCGAGCCAGCGAGCTCCGATGCCGCCGCGCACCGCCTTGCCGTCGACCCGGTCGTCCATCGGACCGAGA
>JAEYYY010000201.1 GCA_023430775.1 Pseudomonadota bacterium | reverse complement strand
TCCCGCGGTCCATTGTTCATCCGCTGTCGCGCTGCTGAGCAGGCGCCCCGGAACATCCAGCACCAGCACCAGGCCGAATAGGATCAGGCCCATGATCGCCAGCGCCACGCGGGTCGGTCGCGGCCCGCCCAGCGCCCAGGTGAGCAGCGCCAGGAGGATCGGCGAGAGGTTCACCACCAGCAGCGCCAGCGCCACCGGAATGCGTGCGACCGCCGAATAGATGCAGAAGCTCTGCACCGCGATCAGCAGGCCGAGCAGGATTTGCCAGCGCCAGGTGGCAGGGCTCAGGCGCAGCGATTCGCGGCGCCAGAACACCAGTGCGGCCAGCGCCAGCAGGGTCACCCCGGCGCGAAAGAGCATGGCCAGTAGCAGGCCGGTGCCGTGGTCGAAGGCAATCCGCGCGGCGATATGGTTGGCGGCGAACGAGCAGGCCAGGGCGGCCAGGATCAGCACGGCGATGTGGCGTGGAAATGACGCGGCAGTTTGCATGTAAAAACCACTCCTCTAAACCCAGTACAGAATTCGTTGCTATCAGTTGCTGGCTTACGTAAGCGGCGGCCAATTCATTGCTCCGCTCCGCCAATTCATCGGCTGGCAAAGTAAAACGCCGCCCGGATGGGCGGCGTCCTCGTTCCCTATCTGCGTGCCGTCAGAGCACTACGCTTGGCAGCCACAGCGAGATCATCGGGATATAGGTCACGGCCATCAGCACGGCGATCGCGGCTCGTACATGTCCGGCAGCAGGATCACGCAGGGCACGGGCCTGGTCGCGCTGCGCCGGATCTCGAACCTCGATCCGAGCGCGTCGCCCGACGACCCGTCGAGCTATCTCGGTGACGGCCTCGCCGGGCCACTCGACGCTCGGCTCGGCGGCAAGCTCGCGCTGGCCCAGCAACCGACGCTGGCGCTCGCGCTCGTCGGCTCGGTGTTCCTGCCGTTCGGCGAGGACGAGATGCTGCTCGGCGATCGCGGCCTCGTGTTCGAGCCCAAGCTCGCGCTCGAGTGGAAGCCGTCGGCGAACCGCTCCACGCGGATCGTCGCCAACGTCGCCGCGCGGATCCGGCGGCGGACCGTGCTCGAGAGCTTCGATGCGCCGGCCGGGATGACCGACACCGACGCGAAGGTGTTGCTCGATGTCGGGAGTGAAGCGCTCGCCGGGCTCGGCGCGGTCTACGAGATCTCGCCGCGCTTCACCGTCGCCGCCGAGGCGCAGCTGTTCGTGCCGCTGCCGGGTTCCGCATCGTACGGCGGTTGCCGCAGTTACCTCGGCACGCGCTGCGAGCGACTCGACGCCGCCGACTACTTCAACGATGCCGGTGCCGGCGATCTGGCCATGCTCGCGACGGCGGGCGGCAAGCTCCGGTTGTCCGCCGACGTCACGCTGGTCGGCATGATCGGCACCGCGCAGCTCGGTGCGCGCGGCGATGACGTTCGCATCACCACCGGTCTCGTCTGGGCACCGCAGCCGGTCGGCTCGGCGGTCCCCGGCCGCAACGATCGCGATGGCGATGGCGTGCCCGACTCGCTCGACGCCTGCCGGACCGAGGCCGAGGACAAGGACGGCTATCAGGACGAGGACGGCTGCCCCGAGACCGACAACGATCGCGACGGCATCGACGACAACGTCGACAACTGCCGCGATGAAGCGGAGGACAAGGACGGCTTCGAGGACGACGACGGCTGCCCGGAGCGCGACAACGATGGCGATGGCGTGCTCGACGCGATCGACCGCTGCCCGAATCAGAAGGAGGACCTCGACAACTTCGACGACGAGGACGGCTGTCCCGACGAGGACAACGACGCGGATGGCATTCCCGACGGCAAGGATCGCTGTCCGCTGGAAGCCGAAACCAAGAACGGCTTCGAGGACGAGGATGGCTGTCCCGACACCCGTGGCGCGGCAGGTCCGGTCGTCGAGGAGCGCGCGGATCGGATCGCGATCGTCAATGGTGCGATCACGTTCGCCGGCGCCGGTCTCACCGCCGGCTCGAAGGCGCTGCTCGACCAGGTGGCCGCGCTGATCAAGGCGAAGAAGCTCGCGGTCCGGATCGAGGTGCACGTGCCGCGCACGGGGCAGGTCGCGCGAGACAAGACGCTCTCGCAGCAGCGAGCGAAGGCCGTGATGGACTATCTGGTCGCGGAGGGAGTGCCGGCCATGCAGCTCGCCGCGGTCGGCCACGGCAGTGCGAAGCCCGTTGCGGCGGTACCGGCGAACGATGCGGCCAACGCACGCGTCGAGCTCGTGAAACGAGGCGCGCCATGACCCATCGCGGTCCGCGTCCCGCGGCACTCGCGGATGCCGAGCTCGACGAGCCCGGAATCAAGCACGGAGCAACAGTGCTGCCGAGCTCGCACAGAGGATCATTTCAACCGTGGCACGACCGATCGGAGAGATCGCGATCGCACCTGCGTCTGCGCTCGGGCTTGATCGATCCCTCTGTGCGACCACTGTCCCACCGTGACTCCGTGCTTGATTCCGGGACACGTGTGGGCGGCGGAGATGGCGAACGCGTCGAGCGAACGCCGCGACAATGCCGAACACCGAGGTTTGGGCTGGCGGTGACCTGCGGCCTCATCTGGAGCGCCTTGATGCTCGCCGCTGCGTCCCCAGCTCGTGCACAGGCGACCGACGTCGAGGTTCCCGTCCTCATCCTCGACACCGGCGATCCCACACAGCCCGCGCAGGACGAGGCGCTCGATCTCGCCAACATCGTCCAGAGCGCCGCGAAGGGCGTGACCACGGTGCAGGAGGCGCCGGCGATCGTCACCGTCGTGACCTCCGACGAGATCCGCGATCGCCAGTTCGCGACGCTCGCGGATCTCTACGACACCGTCCCCGGCTGGAGCAGCGTCGGGTTGTTCCACGGCACGTTCATCACGCCGATCGTGCGCGGTCAGGGCCAAGCCGTGCAGTTCCTCCACGACGGCGTGTCGCTGTTCGATCCGTTCGTCAACGTGCCGGCGGCGACGCGCGTGCAGCCGATGGAGCTGATCAAGCGCGTCGAGATGATCACCGGTCCGGGTGGCGTGCTGTGGGGCAGCAACTCGCTGCTCGGCATCCTCAACGTCATCACCAAGGATGCCGAGGATGTCGAGGGCGTCGAGGTCGGTGGCCAGCTCGGCGATGGTCGCGGTGATCGGTCGAATGCGCGCGCGTACGTGATGGCCGGCAAGTCGGGCCTGCTCGACGGCAAGCTCAGCTTGTTCGCGCACGGCGCCGTCGAGAGTTATCAGGGACCGCAGCAGCAGTTTCCGTTGCTGCTGTTCCACAACGCGCTGCCGCAGCCGAACTCGGCGAATGTCTATGGCCCGCTGACCGACACCGATCAGCAGCGCTCGCTGATCACGTCGTTCTTCCTCAAGGCGAAGCTCGGCAAGCTCCAGCTCCGCGTGTCGGCACCGTTCGCCGAGCAGTACAACCCGGCGGGGCTGTCGGGCAATCCGAGCCGCACCTCGCTGCCCGACGACGCGCGCTGCCCCGCGTCGCCGCCAGGCGAGCCAGTCGACCCGACGTGCGCCGATCCACTGCGCACGTCGCGCAAGAACCGCCAGGACGTGTTCGATCGCTACGCGGTCGCCGAGTACCAGACGCGGTTTGCCGACGAGAAGGCCGGCATCACGGCGCGCGCGTACGCGATCCAGTTCGTGCGCGGCTTCACGCCGCTACAGGTGCTGTCGCCCTCGACGCTGGTCCAGGGTGGCCTCGCGTTCCAGGCCGATCTCACGAGCTATCGCTACGGCACCGCGATCGACGGCGATCTCGAGCTGACGCGGAAGTTCCGCGTCCAGTACGGCGTCGAGGCGTTCTACGAGACCAAGCCCGATAGCGTGACGCGCTCGCGGCAGGGCGCGGGCACCGAATCGGAGATCATCGCGCCGTACGATCTCGGTCGCCTGCCGCTGCTGTGCCCGCGCATTCACGACGGCACCAGTGTCGTGCCGGTCGACGGCTGTCCGCTGACGTTCGCGTTCGACGCCGATCGCACCGTGCTCGGCGCCTACGTCAACCCGCAGTACCGGCCGAACAAGAAGCTGATCTTCGATCTCGGTGGTCGCGTCCAGGTCGCGCCGCCGTCGCTCGGTCTGGTGTCGTACGACGTCAGCACCACCGTCGCCGGCTCGTTCGTGTGGAACTTCGTCCCCGGCTGGCACCTCAAGCTCAACTACGCGCAGGGCTTCCGCCCGCCGGTGTTCAACAACACGACCAGCAACGGCGAGGGCGTCCAGATCGGCGGCAACCCGAACCTCGGCGTCGAGACGTCCGATGCCGGTCAGATCGAGGTCAACGCCCGCATCTGGAAGGGCGAGCGACGGATCCGCGAGCTGTCGTTCCGCGTCGACGCCAGCTACACGCGGATCGACAACCTCATCCAGGTGACCAGCGGCAACTACGACAACTCGGGCCAGCGCGGCATCGCGAGCGCCGAGTTCCTCGGGAAGCTGTTCGTCCAGGGCGGTCACCGCCTCGAGCTCGGCTACACGTACCTGAACGTCGACACCAGCGACAAGGGCCGGCTCCGCAACCTGCCCGAGCACTGGTTCGACCTCGCGACGGTGTTCTCGCTGGTGCCGAGCAAGCTGACGGCGACCTCGCGGCTCAAGGTCACCGGCGCCGCCGAGGATCCGAACCGGCTCGTCGAGTATCGCGGCCTCGCGTTCGACGACATGGGCGAGCCCGGATCGATCGCCGTCGCCGCCACCGATCTGGTGCTCGATCGGTTGCCGCCCCAGGCAGAGCTCTCGCTCGGGCTCGCGTACATGCCGAGCAAGCACCTGACGCTGCGCGCGACCGTCTACAACGCGCTCGTCCAGCACGCGTACCAGCCCGACGTGTTCGGCGACTACGAGCCGCACCTCGAGTACCTGCCGAACCCGGCACCCGGGTTCCGCGCCTACGCATCAGCGCTGGTCACCTATTAATTGATAACGTCCGCGGCGATGAACCGGCTCGCCAAGTCTGCGGTCCTCGAGACCGTTGCCGTCCCCACCAAGCAACTCACCGTGTCGACGCTGCGCCCCGGCGGCGGCACGCCGAACGTGCTCTCCGTCGAGGTCGGCGATCACGTCGCGTACTTCTCGGGCGGTGGTGGGACAGGCCAGATCTACGCCACCACCGACGGCAAGAAGGTGCATCGCCGGCACGCGCCCGATCGCGGCCTGCGCGGCATCAAGATCATCGACGACGAGCTGTGGATCACCGGCGAGTACGGCACGCTCGCGGTGTCGAGCGATCGCGCCGGGTCGTGGGAGCGCATCCCGACGCCGAACCGCGAGTGCCTGTGGGACATCGCGCGCGACCGCAAGAACACCTACTGGATCGGCGCCTCGGGCAAGACCATCCTGCGCGCGACCAAGCGCGACGCACCGTTCAAGGAGGTCAAGCACACGCTGAAGCCGCGCGACGATCGTGCCGATCCGCGCGTCGAGGTCGTGCCCGCGGGCGTGATGTTCCTGCTGTACAACGCGTACTGGAACGGCAAGACGTTGGTCGCCGCGAAGGGCCTCAAGGGTCCGAACTGCGCGCTCGCGATCGCTCCATCGGGCACGATCGTGGTCGTCGGCGACGATGGCAAGGCGTTCCGCTCCGTCGACGGCGGCGTGTCGTACAAGCCGGTGACGACCGGTGTGTCGGTTCACCTCGAGGATGTCGCCTTCGTCGCCGGCGGCTTCATCGCCGTCGGTGACAAGGGCACGCTGCGCCGCTCCGAGGATGACGGCGTGACGTGGAAGCCGCTGTCATCGGGGACCAAGGCGCACCTGTGGTCGATCGGTAGCTGGGGCGGCGGCGCGTTCGTCGGCGGTGACGACGGCCTGTTGCTGCGGATCGATTCGCCGGGCGATGACTACTGGAAGGGTGCGAAGGACGACTTCGGTCCCAAGCCGATCGTCGCCGCGAACATCACGCCGCTCCAGGCCGCCGCGCAGGCGGAGCGCGACAAGCGGTTCGACAAGCTGTTCGCCGAGGCCGTCGCGGCCCACAAGGCGCTCGCCGCGAAGGTGGCGCAGCCGAAACACAAGCTCGACGATCACGGCAAGGCGATCCTCGCCAACCTCGACGACGTCGAGGAGTACAAGGTCTACGGCGATGCGCTCCAGGCCGCCGGCGATCCGCGCGGGGAGCTGATCGCGCTGCAGGCGGCCGGGCAAACCAAGGCCGCGGCGAAGTACCTCGCGAAGCACAAGGCCGCGCTCCTCGGTGCGCTCGCCGAGGTCGATCCGTACAAGGTGAAGGTCGAGTGGAAGAACGGCTTCATCCACGACGCGCGTGTCGCGTACGAAGGTGATGACGACTTCGAGGGCTGGGACAACGAGGAGTCCGAGGCAGAGATCGTCAAGTTGCTGGTCACGCTCCTCGACGAGCCCGCCGCGCAGTTCATGCAGGAGCTGACCGTCGGCATCGTCCAGATCGTCGACAACAGCTACGACGCGATCATCCGCGAGATCGGGCGGCGCCCCCGGCCCGCGCTGCGCTCGCTCTACCTCGGAGACTTCACGGGCGAGCAGACCGAGATCAGCTGGAGCGACCTGGGCGACGTCACCAAGCTGTGCGGCGCGTGCGATCGCCTGGAATCGCTGACGCTGCGCAGCGGATCGATGAACCTCGGCAAGCCCGGCCAGCTGGTGTTCCCGCGGCTGCGCACGCTGCGGATCATCACCGGTGGCTTCAGCCGCGATCAGCTGAAGGCCGTGGTCAACGCGCACCTGCCGTCGCTCGAAGAGCTCACGCTGTACTTCGGCACCGAGAACTATGGCTGCAACATCAAGCGCAAGGACCTCGACGCGCTGCTCAAGAGCGACCGGTTCCCGCGGCTGCGCAGCCTCGGCCTGTGCAACTCGGAGATCACCGACGAGCTGTGCGGCGTGTTGCACCTGTCGCCGCTCGTCGCGCAGATCCGCGAGCTCGATCTGTCGATGGGCACGCTGTCCGACGCCGGCGTCAACGCACTCGCGACGTACGCGAAGGGCCTCGCGCACCTCGACAAGCTCGACGTCGATCGCAGCTACATCTCGTCGACGGCGATGAAGCAGCTCGCGAAGTCGCTGCCGAACACCGAGATCGTGTCGAAGCGGCAGAGCGAGAACCAGTTCGAGCGGCGCTACGTGTCGGTCAGCGAGTGACATGGCGAAGGCGAAGAAGAACCCGACCCAGCTCGCCGCCGAGGCCGAGTACGGCAATGCCTCGCACCTCTTGATCGCCGCGCTCGAGGGTGCGCCCGCCGATCTGCATCCGCCGCAACCGTTCCACGGTGGCGGACCGCCCCCGAAGATCGACGCCACCCGCTACGTGATCGCCGTGCTGTGGACCGCCGCGAAGGCTCGGCCGCTGTGCGATGCCGCGGATCGCAACGAGCTCGATCGCATGGTGTCGCTCGCGAAGCAGCAGCTCCGGCTCGGGAGGAAAGACAAGTCGCTGATCCGCGATCTGCTCGCCGCCAGTCGCGACAAGTCGAGCAAGGTGCCGCTCAAGATCGCGGCGTGGACCTGCCACGAGGCCCACAACTGGACGTCGCGACCGATCTACGCGGGTGGTGCCGCACGCCCGGCGATGCGTCAGCTGGTGGCGTTGACGCTGAAGAAGCACGGCGTCGCGGCCACCATCAGGCTGCTCGCCGAGATCGATTCGCTGTGCGTGCACCTCGAGGCGCTGTATCGGATCGAGGAGCACGATCTCGCGCCATCATCCACGCCGGTCTCGACCCTGTGGCGCGGCTTCGCCGGCGACAAGCCGACCGGCTGGATCGTCGGGCTGAAGAACAAGCAGCTCGCGCTGATCTCGAAGATCGGGACGCGCTGGACGCTCACCGAGGGCGACCGCGCCTTCGTCCTCGCGCACGTCCCCGATACGCAGCTCGAGAGCGCCGCCGCGGCGACCGACGACTAGGGAGGCCCAGGAACCTGTACCGACGGGCATGTGCGCGCATGCCCACACGGCCGGCTGCCAACTCGCCCCCACGAGCCTGTTATCATTTTACCGCTTCGGCTTTGCCGAACTGGAGCACCTTGTCCAAGCGGCGCGTCCTCGCCATCTCCAGCGATCTCGATCAACTCCGACGGATCGTCGCCACGCTCGAACGCGCCGGTGCCGAGGTCGACGCGGTGCGCAGTCCGGAGGCGATCGCGGCAGATGTCATCCCGCATCGCTACGTGTTCTTTTCCACCGGCGGTGGCGATGTCGGCAAGCTCGACGGGCTGGTGCCGAAGCTGCGCGATCGCGCGCACGTCACGATCGTGACGCCGCAGGCGAAGCTCGGCGAGCTGACCAGTTACCTCAAGGATGACCGCGTCAATCACGTCGTCGTCGGCGACGAGCTCGAGGACGGCGTGTTCGTCACCGCCCAGAAGCTGCTGACCGGCGACATCTTCGGGATCGAGAAGTACCTGCCGGCCAACACCCCGGTGCACTACGCCCGGTTGCGCGACTTCGATGGCCGCGGCAAGGCGATCGACACGGTGCTGTCGTTTGCCGAGGAAGCCAAGATGCGGCGCCAGGTGCGCACCGCGATCGGGGCGGTCTGCGAGGAGCTGTTGATGAACGCGCTCTATGACGCGCCCGTCGATGATCAGGGCAAGCAGGTGTTCGCCGAGGTCGACCCCAAGGATCGTCGCGAGACGCGGTCACCGCGCCCGGTGTCGATCCGTTATGCGGCGACCGACAGCACGTTTGCCGTCGCCGTCCGCGACCGCTTCGGGCGGCTCGCCAAGAACACGATCCTCGCCTACATCGAGAAGTGCATCAGCTCGCCGAACCAGATCGATCGCAAGACCTACGGCGCCGGGCTCGGGCTCTACCTGGTCGCCAACGCGGCCGCGACCTACGTCGTCAACGTCGCGTACGGCATCGCCACCGAGGTGGTGTGCACGTTCGATCGCGGGGCCAAGACGCCGCTGCGCCTCGTCGGGGTGTTCGTCCATCCCGGCAACGCCGAGCAGCTGCGCGGGCCGCTGCCCGAGACCTACGATCCGAGCCTGCCGTTCCAGAAACCCAAGATCGAGGACGCGGGTGGCTGAGCGGCAATTCGGCCCGTATCGATTGATCCGCCAGATCGCGGTCGGCGGCATGGCCGAGATCCATCTCGCGAAGACCACCGGCATCGCCGGGTTCGAGAAGTACGTCGCGCTCAAGATGATCCACCCGAACTTCGCGGAGGACGACCAGTTCATCCAGATGCTGGTCGACGAGGCGAAGATCGCGGTGCAGCTCACGCACGGCAACATCGCCCAGACGTTCGACCTCGGCCGCGTCGGCGACACGTACTACATCACGATGGAGTACGTGGACGGCGCGGATCTCTACAAGATCCTGCGCAAGGGCTCCGAGATGGATCTCGAGATGCCGCTCGATTGCTGCGCGTTCATCG
>JAEYYY010000088.1 GCA_023430775.1 Pseudomonadota bacterium | reverse complement strand
GGTACGAGGGGCGGTCAGCTTGAGGCCGACGATCGCGAGCACGAGCAGCGCGAGGAACACGGCGCGCAGCGGCGGCATCGCCTCGCCAAGCACCAGAAAGCCCAGCACCGCGGCACCGAACGCGCCGATACCGACCCACACCGCGTACGCGGTCCCGATCGGGATTTCCCGCGCAGCGCTCGACAACAGGTAGAGGCTGACACCGATCGCACCGATCACGAGCACGCTCGGCCACAGCCGGGTGAAGCCCTGGGTGTAGGGCAGACCGACCGCCCAGCCGACCTCGAGCAGACCGGCAACGATGAGCTTGAACCAGGACACGAGGCACCTCCTTCGGTGCGTCGTCTTGTCTTTCCGGGTACGGCGCGTCTCGTCCGGGTTCCGGCGCTGTGCCGGAGACCCCGCCACTATAGCCCGGGGCCGCGGCGGCGCGAGTGCTACGAGGTGGAGCCCGCCTGAAGCGGTCGCAGCAGCGGCGAGAGCACCCACTCTTCCTTCGCCATGTGAAGCAGCAGGACGCTGCGCAGGTTCGCGATCACCTCGAGACCGCGCGGGCGATCGCGACGCGCGATCAGCTCGCCGATCGTATCGACCAGCCGCCGCAGGCTGCGATGCTCCTTGCGCATGTTCGCGGTGGCGCGGGCCGGCACGCCGGTGAACCGCTCGAGCGCCGGAAACAACAGGCGCTCCTCGCCACGCACGTAACGCGCGAGCTCGGCGTCGAAGGCAAGGAACTGTGCGAGGGCGGCATCGCGATCGCCCGCACGAAGCGTGCTCTCGAGCTCCGCCAGCTTGTCATCCCAGTCGTCCTTCATCCTGATCGATTAGAAGCGTGCGGCGGTTCGCCGGCACCGTGGCAAAGCGACGCGGCGCTCGAACGAGGTGCGACGCTTTGTCCGTGAACACCGCGCGAGCGTGCTAGGTGCGTGACATGAGGTTCGAAACCAAGACGTACCTGGTGACCGGCGGCGGACGCGGGATCGGTCGCGCGATCACCAAGCGGCTCGTCGACGAGGGCGCACGGGTCTGCATCCTCGAGCCCGATGCCAGGGCGGGCCGCGATGCCACCGACGAGTACGGTGCGCGCGTGCGCTTCGAGCGCGGCTCGGTCGCCAGCGAGGCAGACGTCCGGCGCGCGATCGCGGCCACCATGAAGTGGGGCGGCGGCCTCGACGGTGCGATCAACAATGCGGGCATCGCGAGCCCCGAGGTCGGACCGACGGAGAAGCTCTCGCTCGCGGTGTGGAACAAGTACCTGGCGACCAACCTGACCGGCGCGTTCCTGGTCGCGAAGCACGCGGTCAAGCCGCTGCGCAGGTCGCGCGGCGTGATCGTCAACATCAGCTCGACGCGGTCACAGCAATCGGAGCCCGACACCATCGCCTATGCCGCGACCAAGGGAGGCATCGAGTCATTGACGCACGCCCTGGCGATCAGCCTCGGGCCGGAGATCCGCGTGGTCGGCATCGCGCCCGGCTGGATCGCCACCGACACCTTCGGCCCGCGTGGCGACCGCGGCGAGCCAGCGCTGTCGAAGCAGGATCACGCGCAGCATCCGGTGGGCCGCGTGGGCAAGCCCGAGGACATCGCGGCGCTCTGTGCGTGGCTGCTCTCCGAGGAGGCCGGCTTCGTCACCGGGCAGACCTACGTCAGCGACGGCGGGATGTCGCGCAAGATGCTCTACGTCTAGACATTCGTCCAAAGGAGGTACTCGGCGCTAAGTGCTCGACACGTCGACGCCGACCTTCGCATCGACAGGTCTTGCGCGAAGACCTCGGCGTCGGGAGCGCGGTGGGTTCTGCGGCAACGTTGGGGTTTGGCTGTGCGGCGGATGCTGTTCAGCTCCAACCGGAGCGGGTCAGGAACTGCACGTTCGAGAGTAGTGCGGCGTTGAGCGCGGGCATCTGCTTCTTCGGCACAGAGGTGCTCGTCTTGCGACCGAGCAGTCGCTGGAACGCGTCTCGCTCGAGACCGACGCGCGCGAGCGTGCTGCCGCGAGGCAGGAGCGCGTGGACCTTCGTTTTCAACACGCGATTGCCCGCGGTGAACAGCGTCAGCCCTTCGGTTCCCAGGCAGCGGCGTCCGACGGCTTCGATCGCGGCACGGCGATCTGCGTCGAGCAGCGCGTACACGACGGCCGAGCCCCACGCCGGCGTCGCTTCGCGCTGCGCGGTGAGCCATGCCGCGCGCTGGGTGGCCGAGTAGCCGAGCAGGTAGCTCATCTGGTTCTCGGTGGCATCACTCCAGCGACCGTCCACGAAGGCGGTCTTCCAGAGCGCGTCGTACGCGGGCACTCGCCACAGCTCCTCGGGGCGAGCGAGGAACACGCGAACGTCATCGCGACCGGGCTCGGCCTGCAGGACGACGCAGAGGTCGCGAGGCGCGGCGAGCCGCAGCCAGTGTGCGATCTCGGAGGTGCGCGGGCCGAGCTCGTCGATCGACGACCAGAACAGCGACATGCCCTTGGTGCGCCGCTTCACGGCATCGAGGCTGGCTTCATCGGTTGGATAGACCGCAGGAGCCGGGCGAGCTTTCCATGGTTCGAACAGAGTCGCGGGATCGAAGCGCTTCGCCATGGCGCGAGACTCGCGCGCCGCGGTCATCGGCGCTTGAAGAAGGCGGCATTTCTCGCGATGTCGTCGTGGTGCTCGGGCGGGACGGCTTCCTCGGGATAGATCGCCGCCTCCGGACATTGATCCTCGCAGGCGCCACAGCAGACGCAGATCTCGGGATCGATGAACAGCTGGATTCCCGGGAACGCCCGGCCGCGTTCGGCGACCGGGACTTGCTGGAGTTGATCGAGAGGAACCGGGCCGACGATGCAGTCGACCGGACAGACACGAACGCAGCCGGTGTCACAGGTTCCGATGCACTTCGAGGTGATGACGTGAGCCATGCGGCTCGATGGAGCACAGGAGGTGCCAGACGTAACTGACTGAAACGGCGAGAAAACGGCATAGCATCCACCGAAATGTCGGTGGACACCACCGACATATCAGTGAAGCATGAGGCATGAGCCTGGCGATCGTGACCGACCTGCTCGCAGCGATCGCGGATGCTCATACGCCTCGCGCGATGGCCCGCGCACTGGCGAGTGGCCTCGCAACGCACGCTTCGATCGTCCGACTCGAGCTTCGGGTCGGCACGGCGACTGCGATGGTCGAACGCGACGGCGACGACTGGCGAGCGACCGAGTTGCCACACCGCAAGGCGATCGAGCTCGCACCGGGGTTGAGCGTGGTGTCGGCAAAGCCGTTGCCGCGCGAGCTCGTCACCCCGGAGATGCGGGCGGCACTCGAGCAGGTCGTGCACACCGCGGCGCGGCATCTCGAGGTGGTGCAGCGCGTGGCGGAGCTATCGCGCCGAGCGCATGTCGAGAACCGCGAGCTCCGCGAGGACCTGCAGCGCATGCAGGGATCCGGCGACCTGATCGCGCGCAGCCGGCAGATGCGCGAGGTGCTCGCGCGCGTGCAGCTCGTCGCGGTGCATCCGACCACCGTGCTGATCACCGGCGAGTCGGGCGTCGGCAAGGACGTGGTGGCGCGCGAGATCCACGCGCGGTCGCCGCGCGCGAGTCGACCGTTCGTCGCGATCAACTGCGCGGTGCTTCCGGAGGCGCTGATCGAGAGCGAGCTGTTCGGTCACGAGCGCGGCGCGTTCACCGGCGCCGAACAGCTGCGCGTCGGCGTGTTCGAGAGGGCGCATCGCGGCACGCTGTTTCTCGACGAGGTCGGCGAGCTGTCGCCGGCGACCCAGGCCAAGCTGCTGCGGGTGTTGCAGGAGGGCGCGATCCGGCGCGTCGGCGGTACCGAGACCATCGAGGTCGACGTGCGGATCATCGCAGCGACCAATCGCAACCTGCACGCGATGGTGGCCGATGGTCGCTTCCGCGAGGATCTGCTGTACCGCCTCGACGTGTTCTCGATCCACATCGCACCTTTGCGCGAGCGCCCGGCGGATCTCGCGCCGCTTGCCTCCGCGATCATTCGACGGGTCGCTGCACGGTGGAACGTCGCGGCGCCGCCACTCGGTCGCGCGACGCTGGCGAAGCTCGCGGCGCACGACTGGCCGGGGAACGTGCGCCAGCTCTCGAATGTCCTCGAGACGGCGCTTGTTTTTGGCAACGGGCGAGCGCTGGAGCTGCCGGTCGAGATCGAGATCCGACGAACCGAGCTCGCGCGCTTCGAGCGCGCTGTCCGCGAGACGATCGAGGAGTCGCTGCGCGCGACGCGAGGAAAGATCTACGGCCTCACCGGCGCCGCCGCACGGCTCGGGCTCGAGCCGGCCACGCTACAGAGCAAGATGAAGAAGCTCGGCATCGAGCGCCGCGACTTCTGCCGATGACGGCGGATCGCCGCCACCGCACCCGCTCGCCGAACAGGTGACCGCAACGGCCGCTCGAACCGCGAGCTGCCGGATGCGGTGCGATCTGTCGCAACTACACGAGTCGCTGGATCCGGGGCGGTCCGTGGTGCCGGTAGAATGGGCCCATGCGCGTGCTGGTCGTCGTGGTGATCCTGCTCGGTGGCGCGCGGGCCGCTGCGGCCGAGGAGACGCGCACCGAGCGCTACGCGACGACGGTGGCGGTGATCGACGGCATCGGCCTCGGCCTCGCGGTTCCGGGCGTCGTCCTGATCACCGGCGACGACACCAGGACCCTCGGCATCGTCGCGGCATCGGTGGGCGGCGCGCTGTACTTGCTCGGCTCGCCGATCGCGCACTACGTGAAGCAGGACACCAGGGACAAGTACTACGGCTCGATCCTGCTGCGCGTCGACGCCCTCGCGGTGCTCGGCGGTATCGGCGGCAAGATCGGCGAGACCAGGTGCACCGACGAGGACAAGAACTGCGACGAGCTGGTGCTCGGGCTCGGCATCGGGGCGGGCATCGGTGCGCTCGCCGTGTCGGTGGTCGACGCCGCGTTCCTCGCGAAGCGGCAGGTCGCGGTGGTGCCGACCAGCGGCGGCGCGATGGTGGGGATCGCCGGTCAGTTCTGACAGCTGTGCTTCTGCTCGCCGCAGACGACCGAGAGCTTCTCGACGATGAAATCGCGCAGCAGCGCGACCCGGCGGGGCAGGTGGCGACCGGGATGGGTGAGCACGTGCAGCGCGCTCGGCGTGAACAGCTTCGGTAGCACCGCGACCAGCGCGCCCTCGGCGGCCAACGGGTCACCGATCCAGCTCGGCAGCAGCGCGATGCCGAGGCCGGCCTTGACCGCATCGATCGTGAACTGCAGGTGGTCGCCGACCATGCGACCGTGGACATCGACGTGCTCGGTGCCGCGCGGACCGGTGAGCTCCCAGCGGCCTTCGCCGGCGACGGCACGGGTGAGGATGGCGTCGTGCCGCGACAGGTCGGCGGTCTTGCGCGGCAGGCCGCGAGCCTTGATGTACGACGGCGCGGCGTACAGCTTGTCGGTGCTCTCGCCGAGGCGGCGGGTGATGAGCGACGAGTCCGGGAGGCGACCCATGACGATCGCCAGATCGACGAGATCGCCGACCAGCTCGGCACCGCGCGCGGTGAACGTGACCTCGATGCGGACGCGCGGATTGGCGACCGCGAACGTGCTGAAGATCGAGCCGAGCTTGCCGCCGAGCTCGGGCGGGACGGCGACGCGCACGACACCGTGGAGCTCGCGGGCGGCATCGAGCGCGAGGTTGTTGGCCTCCTCGAGACCGGCGAGGGCTTCGCGGGCGCGCTCGAAGAACGCCCTGCCGGCATCGGTGAGCGTGATCTTGCGCGTGGTGCGCTCGAGGAGCGTGACGCCGAGGTCGTCCTCGAGCTTGGCGACCGCGCGGCTGACCGACGAGGCAGGCAGGCCGAGCTGCTCGGCGGCGCGGGTGAAGCCGCCGGTCTCGACGACGCGAACGAAGGTGGTGGCTCGGTTCAGGTCCATTGTTGCTGTCAGGACAATAGCGCCTTGTCTGAGAGGGCACTAGTGCCTTTTCGACAACAGCCTAGATTGAGCCGCATGCGTATTTCATCCGTCGCACGCGTCCTCCTCGGTCTCGGGTTCGTGGTGTTCGCCACCAACTACTTCGTTCCGTTCTTGCCGGCGCAGGAGCCGCCGCCGCCCGAGGCACTGCCGTTCATCGGCGGATTCGCGGGCAGCGGGTTTCTCACCCTGGTCAAGGTGATCGAGCTCGGCGCCGGCCTGCTGCTGCTGAGCAACCGGTTCGTGCCGCTCGCGCTCGCGCTGCTGGCGCCGATCATCGTCGGCATCGTCACGTTCCACGCGCTCCTCGCACCCGCGGGCATGCCGATCGCGATCGCGTTCCTCGCGCTCGAGCTGGTGGCGGCGTGGAGCTATCGCGCCGCGTATGCGCCGATGCTGCGCGCGAAGGTCGAGCCGAGCCCGGTGATCGAGCGTCGCGGCACGCTCGATCCCGCCGTCGCACAAACCTGACAGGTCGTGGTCAGCGTTTCACCGGGCGCGCGTTGATCTGAGTGTTCGTCGGCGCCATGGTCGTCGCCAACCAGGAGGCAACGACATGACGACTCTCGAAGAGGCCGCGCTCTACACGGTGAGCAACGGCAAGATCGTAGCGAGAGGTTCTTCTACTCGATGAGCTAAGTCTCGACGACCGAGGCGTGGGCGACTCGCCACGTCTTGCCATCGAGGTAGAGGACGACGACGAACCGCACGCCCTCGACACCGTAGGTGCCCTTGACGAAGGCCACGGCATCGCCGGCGAGGGCCGTGGTGATCGTGAGGTCGCGCGGTGCGGCGGTCTTGGCGAACGTCAGCTTCGACTTGTCGATCGTGATCGACTGACCTGCAAGCGGCGCGTAGCGCACCGCGATCTGCGGGCGATCGTGCAGGTAGCGGGTGAGCTCGCGCAACGCGACGTCGACCACCGGGGCGCCGGCGTCCTTGGTCTTGGTGTTCGTGGCCGCCAGGATCGCCGGCAGGTCCGCCGCGACGGAGATGATCGGGAGGTTGCCGTGACACGGATCGAGCTGATCGTCCGAGGTGAACAGGATCGCGAATTCGTTCTCGGCGTAGTCCGCCTTGCACGGCGGCGTGGCGCGGCGATCGAGCGTGAACGTGCCGCCCGGGCCCTTGAACGCGGCGAGCACGGTGAACGTTTGCTTCAGCGCGTCGCCGTTCTTGATCGGCTTGCCGGCCCGCGCCAGCACGACGCGCTTCTCGGTCTTCGCGTGATGGGCGAACGAGCGCGGCACGCAGCTGCAGGCGTCCGCATTGTCGGTGACGAGGAGGAGCGGCGCGAGGGCGACCAGGGCGAGGACGATGCGCATCTCGGGTAGTATGCGCGACCAGACGGCTGGTGCACGATGAGCTGCACGCGGTACATCACGGCGCGAGCGAGGGAAGCTAGACGATGAAGCCAACGTACTTCGCGACCCCGGAGGCGTGGCGCGCGTGGCTCGAGAAGAACCACGCGACACGGACCGAGCTGCTGGTCGGCTTCTACAAGACCTCGACGGGAAAGCCCAGCATCACCTGGCCGCAGTCGGTGGACGAGGCGCTGTGCTTCGGCTGGATCGACGGCAAGCGCCAGAGCCTCGGCGAGGAGGCCTACACGATCCGGTTCACGCCGCGAAAGCCGACCAGCATCTGGAGCGCGATCAACGTCGCGAAGGTGGCCGAGCTGCGAGCGGCCGGCAAGATGATGCCGGCAGGTGAGGCGGCGTTCGCGCTGCGCAGCGACAACAAGACCGCCGTGTACTCGTTCGAGCGGTTCGAGGAGGCGAAGTTCTCGGCCGCGCAGCAGGCGGAGTTCGAGTCGAACAAGAAGGCGTACACCTGGTACACGCAGCAGGCGCCCTCGTATCAGAGGGTGACGCGGCACTGGGTGACCAGCGCGAAGCAGCAGGCCACGCAGGACCGCCGGCTCGCTCAGCTGATCGCCGACTGTGCCGCCGGCAAGAGGCTCGACATGCTGACGAAGTACGCGAGCAAGAAGCCGGCGAAGAAACCGGCGAAGAAGCGTTAGCCGCCGGCTCGTCGAACCATCGCGGCGACGGCATCGGATAGCATGCCGGCTGCATGCGCTGGCCCGACATCGAGACCAGGTATCCCGATGACGGCGCGAGCACGCTCGCCGGGCTCCTCACCCACGGTGCACGCGAGGCGCTCGGACTGCCGGCGCGGCCGCGCGATCGCAAGACCGCGCTGCGGCTGATCGCGGATCGGATTCTCGAGGGCTGGGACCACCGGCACGACTTCGCGAGCAAGGGAGCGCTGGCGCTGCTCGCGGCACTCGAGGGCGAGTGGGATCTGGTCGGCGACTGCACCGGCGGCGCACTGCCGACGCGCGTCACGATCAACAAGACGCACGGCTTCGACGTCCCCAGGCTCGCGCGCCACCTCGCCGCGATCGCCCGCGCCAAGCTGCCGGCGACCCACGCGCTCGCCGCGATGACCGCGCTGCGCGAGCGGTTCTCGCTGGGCGGGCAGGGCATGGATCCGCGCGCCGCGGTGCTCGCCACCCAGCTGTTCGTGCGCGACATCGTGCGCGCCGAGGATCCGGTCTCGGCGACCCGGCGCTGGCTCGAGGGCGAGGACATCGAGATCGAGGTCGTCCGCGGCATCGCCGCACCGGCGGACGGCGAGGATCCGCGGGTCAAGATCTTCGAGCGCTTCGCACCCGAGCTGTCCGACGAGGAGGCGATCACCGCACTCCTCGGCAAGCACGCCGCGGGGCGACCGGAAGGTTGGGGGCGTCACCTCGAGAAGGATCGAATCGCCGTCGACGATCTCGTGATCCGCGCCTTCGTCGCGCGGCTGCCCCTGCCTGAAGACTGGGCTCGTCTCGTCGATCCGGCGGTCGCCGCGTGGCTCGGCGTCGAGTCAGAAGGCACCGCGCGACGGTTCACCGATCTGATGACACTGCGGCCGGCGCGCTGGATCGTGGCGCGCGACTGGGAGGACGCGCTGTTCTCGCTCGTCGTCGGCGCCGTCGAGACATTCGTCGAGCTCGTCGATGCCAGGAAGCTGCCGAAGTTCAAGCCCGGTCAGTTCTTCAAGGACGACGCGCGCAAGCTGCTGCGCTATCTCGCCTCGGCGATCGCGAGCAACGCGACCGAGGCCGACGTGCTCCCGGCGTGGCACGACTTCCTGTCGCGCAGATCGCCGAGCACCACGCCACGGCTGACCGGCGAGGACAAGGTGCTGCGGTGGAAGCACCTGCTCGTGATCGAGGCGGGCATCGCGCGGCTCGCGGATCGCCCGCGCGGTGAGGTCGGCCGCGCGTTGCAGCGCAACGTCAGCGGCGCGTGATCACTTCTTCTCGGTGTGGCAGTGCAGGCAGCCGAAGCCGTCCGGATTCTTGTCCGAGTACTCCGGCATCTGGAGCAGCTTCGCCATCTCCGGCTTGACCACCTCGGCCATCCACTTCGCCGTCTCGGGCTCCTGCTTGCCCGCCTCGAGCGCCTTGAAGTCCAGCTTGTCGATGTCGGGGCTCGGCATCTTGTACTTCGCCTTCTGCGGATCCTTGCCGTGGCAGGTCTTGCAGCCGAAGTTCGCGAACTCCTTCGCATCGAACTTCTGGAACAGCGGCTTCATGGTCGGCACGACCTTCTTCTTCATGAAGTCGATCTTCTCGTCGTGCGTGAGCTTGTCGAACTCCCACTTCCCGTCGGCGGCGGAGCCACCGCCATCGGCGCTCGAGCCCGAGCCGGACCCGGCGGCGGCCGAGCCGGCATCGGAGCCCGACCCTGCGGCGGAGCCGGCGTCGGAACCGGAGCCGTCCGCGGACCCGGCGGAGCCCGAGCCCGTGTCGGAGCCGGTCTTCGGCGGTTCGGTGGCGCTGCCCTTCGGTGGTTCGGAGCTGCCGGTGGACGGCGCTTCCTTCTTCGAGGAGCAGGCGAGGAGAGCGAGGGAAAGCACGGCGGAAACTGCGAGGACTCTCACGCGCCGAACCTATCGCGCGGCCGCCCCCGGTGGTGTAGGAGCATTGCCGGTTTTGTGTAGGACAGATCGCCGGGGAGCCCTGCTACATCCGGGCGCATGCGAAGCGCCACGGTCGTCCTCGTGCGGCGACAGCGGGACATGCACGATCGAGGGCCCGGGCGGCAGCTGCACCTACGTCGCTGCCGATCCCAGCGATCGCGATCGCTGCACCCGGATCGCGTTCCCGCGCCGGGTGATCGACTGTGCGGTGTCCTTCGGCAGCACGCAGGGCTGCGGCCTCACCTGTCAGTGACGACGAAGGCGCTGCTGGATGCGATGCACCAGCTCGTAGAACGTCGGTAGCGCCAGCAGCGTGAACAGCGTCGAGGTGACCAGGCCGCCGATCATCACGATCGCCAGCGGCCGCTCGATCTCGGTGCCGTGGAGCCGCAGCACGAGCAGCGGCAGCAAGCCGAGGATCGCGGTGGCCGCGGTCATGATCTTCGGTCGGAGCCGTCCGATGCTGGCCTCGCGGAGCGCGGTCTCGAAGTCGCGACCCTCGGCCACCAGGCTGCGGGTCTGGGTCACCAGGACGAGGCCGTTCTGGACGGCGATCCCGAACAGGCCGATCAGGCCGACCAGCGACGACACGCTCCAGGTCTCGCCGGCGAGCCACAAGGCGACGATGCCGCCGACGAACGCATCGGGGAGCGTCGCGAGGATCACCAGCGTCTCCGCGATCGAGCCGAGCGCGATGTAGAGCAGCAGGAACACCGCGAGCACCGCGATGCCCACCGCGAAGTACAGCGATCGCTGCGCGCGCGCCTGGGTCTCGACCTTGCCGCCGACATCGATGAAGTACCCGGCCGGTCGCTTCAGCTCCCTGGTCAACGTCTCGTGGACCTCGCGCGCCGTCGAGCCGAGGTCGCGGCCGGCCACGCTGGCCTCGATCGCGATCCGGCGGCTTCCCGCCTCTCGCTTGATCGTGCCGAGCC
>JAEYYY010000029.1 GCA_023430775.1 Pseudomonadota bacterium | reverse complement strand
AGCCCGCACCGAGCGAAGCCCGCCGATGCGAGCCGCAGGCGAGCACCGGCAGATCAGCGAAGCGAGGGGCGGACGGAAAAGATCTAGCGCGCGAGGTCGCCGGCCAGCGAGAACTCTTCCGTGGCGACGTCGTAGACGCGCAGCGCACCGGCATCGATGTCGTAGACCCAGCCGTGCAGTGCGATCTTGTGAGCCGCGAGTGCCTTCGCCACCGCCGGGTACGAGATCAGGTTTTCCATCGAGTCGAGGACGTTCTCCTCGACCGCGGTGCGCAGCAGCTGCTTCGGATCCTTCTCGATCTCGCGGGCGGTCTTCGCGGCCGGCTCGATCAGCCTCACCCATTCGTGAAGGCTCGGGTGCGCCGTCAGCTTGTCGACGCCGTCGAGCGCCGCCTTGACGCCGCCGCACAGATCGTGACCGCACACGATCACGTGGTCGACCTCGAGCACCGCGACCGCATACTCGATCGCGGCTCCGACCGAAGCATCCGAGTGCTCGAACAGCGGCACCACGTTCGCGATGTTGCGCACCACGAACAGCTCTCCGGGGCGAGACGTGGTGAGGAGCTCGGGCACGACGCGCGAATCGGAGCAGCCGATGTAGAGCGCGCTCGGGTTCTGGCCTTCGCGGGCGAGAATCCGCAGGAATTCGGCTTCTTCGGAGAAGTACTCGCTGCGAAATCGAGCGTGGCCGGTGAGGAGGTGTTTGGTCACGGCTCGGAGGTTCATGCAGACCGGGTGAGGTTGACAACCCGGATCGGTGACTTACGCTTCCGACACCATGAGCTCTCGTGCCGTCATAGTTCGCCGTGCGCATTCGCGCGCGGCGTCGACGTGCGCGGCAGCGTTCGTCGGCTGAGTGCTCTCACTCCTGGCCGACTCACCCGTGACCGCCGACCCGGTCACGGGCGGCGGCATTTCCTGCGGAGAAATGTCATGCAGAACCTCGAACCTACTCTCATCATCGGCGACACCGACCAGCTCCGCCTGCTGTCGTTGCTCGACCTCCACGACACCCCCGCGGCCGAGAAGCTGTCGACGGAGCTGCATCGTGCGGTCATCGTCGGCCAGGGCGACGTGCCTGCCGACGTCGTGACGATGAACAGCGAGGTTGTCTACGAGGATTGCGAGACGCTCGCGCGCCGCACGGTGACGATCGTGTATCCCCAGGATGCCGACGCCGCACACGGCCGGATCTCCGTGCTCGCACCGATCGGCAGCGCGCTGCTCGGTCTGCGCGTCGGCCAGACCATCTC
This sequence comes from Pseudomonadota bacterium, assembly GCA_023430775.1. GTDB lineage: Bacteria > Myxococcota_A > Polyangia > Haliangiales > Haliangiaceae > JABFXX01. Next base: position 8,672 of record JAEYYY010000029.1, on the reverse strand, counting down.
GTGGCAGGTCCCGAACGGCACCAAGCAGATCCGCGTCGTCGAGCTGCATCAGCCAGGCGCGCAGGTGCCGATCGTGCATGTAAGCTCGACCAGAAAGGCCCTGGTGTAATCATGGCGCTCTATGATCGAATCTTGCTTGCCACGGACCTGAGCGCGCGCAGCGATCGCGCGCTCGATCGCGCGATGATGGTGGCCGCGAGCGAAGGCTCCCAGCTCGTCGTGCTGCACGTCCTCGAGCCGGTCGCCGGCAATCGCTTCTATCCGCCGACGCAGCCACTCCCGTCGCTCGCAGGCCTGGTCCGTCAGCGACTCCTGCACGACCTCGGAGACTGTGCGGAGAAGGCACAGATCCGGATCGAGCAAGGAGATCCGGCCGAGGTGATCGTGCGCGTGGCGCGCGAGATGGAGGCCACGCTCGTGATCGTCGGGGTGGCTCGCGTCGAGCGGCTCGGGCGATTCGCCCTCGGGGCCACCGTCGAACGCCTGGTGCGCGCCGTCGAAGCGCCGCTCCTGATCGTGACCGAACGGGCGCGCAGGCCATACCAGCACGTCGCCGTCGCGGTCGACCTCAGCCCGGTGTCGACGCAGACCCTCGCGCTCGCGACCTCGACCTTCCCCACCAAGATCACCGCGTTCCACGCGTTCAACCGGGTGTACGGCACGTCCGACTCCGGTGCCGCGCTGGCGCAATCGCGGCAGGTCGCGGAGACCAACTACCAGGACTGGCTCGCGAGCACGCAGCTGCCCGCCGAGGCGCGGGCTCGCGTCGTGTCGCGCATCGAGCACGGCGACCCGGCGCAATTACTGCGCGGTGCCGCCGGCAACGGTGACTTCGATCTCGTGGTGATCGGCACGCGTGGGCGCGGTCGCATCTTCGAGTTCTTCATCGGCAGCGTCGCCAAGCAGATCCTCGCGGAGCTGCCCGGCGACGCGCTGTTCGTCCGCGAAGCGAAGTGATCACGAGCCGAGCGGCGGTGGCGTGCCGGTCTCGGCCACACCGCGGCGGCGAAACAGCGCCGTTCTCGACAGCAGCACGGTGGTCACCGGCACGGTGAGTGCCAGCAGGATGGGGAGCAACAAGAAGTGCACCACCGGCCGCGCCTCGACGGCCGAGAAGTAGACGACGCTGGCGAGCGTCACCGTCCAGCCACCGAACGTGTAGGCGATCGCCGGCGGGTGCATGCGGGCGAAGAAGTCCCGCAGCGCCAAGAAGCCGATCGCCGAGATCACGACGAAGATGCCGCTCGCCACGAGCAGCGCCGCGACGATCGCCTCGACCCACAACGGAACCTCGGTCATTCGATCACCTCCCCGCGCAGGATGAACTTCGCCATCGCCGTCGAGCTGACGAAGCTGAACAACCCGATCAGCAGCGCGGCATCGAAGTAGATGTCGCTCTGCTGGCGGATGCCGAGCGCGAGCAACACCAGCATCGCGTGCAGGTAGAGCAGATCGAGCGCGAACACGCGATCCTGCGCGCGCGGGCCGCGGACCAGGCGGACCAGGACGAGGAGCGACGCCAGCGCGTAGCAGCCGAGTGCGATCGAGATGGCGACAGGTAACAGCCCGGTCATTCGAAGATCTCCTTGAGAGGCTTCTCGTAGCGAGCCTTGAAGCGGGCGACGAAGACCTGCTCGTCGCCGACGTCCCAGACGTGCAGCAGCATCGCGGTGCGATCGAACGCGAGCTCGGACCACACCGTACCGGGAACCACCGTGGTGACGATCGCGAGCGCGGCGAGACCCACGGGGTCGTGGAGCTCGAGCGGGATCACCACGAACCGCGAGTCCGGCCTCCTGCGCCGCCAGCGGAGGGTGCCCCACGCGACCTCGAAGCTCGAGCGCACGACATCGAGACAGACGATGACGATGAAGCGCACGACGACCAGCGGCCGCCGGACCTGGACGCGCATCGGCCGCAGCCGCGCGGTCAACAGCGGAATCCCGAGCGCGATGAGCGTCGCGAGCACGAGATGGCCCGGGCTCGCGGAGCGCGCGAGTGCGAGCCACACCGCGAACAGGGCGAGCGACGTCAACGGCGCGGGCACCAGCACGCTCATGGCGACTCCCTGCCAACCGGCTTGGTGGTCATCACGTCGCGGATATACGTGTGCGTCTCGTGCAAGCCGGCGGCGGTGTCGCGCAGGTAGCGAGTGACCGGCTCGGCGAAGATCGTCAGCACGACACACGCGCCGAGGAGCCCGGTGACGGCGACCACCTCGGCACCCTTGACCTCGGGGGCCGTTCGTCGACCGGTCGCCCACAGCGCCCGGATCCCCGCGCGCGCGAGCGTGATCATCGTCGCGAAGCCCGAGAGCAAGAGGAGCGCCAGCATCAGCCACGACGCGGTGGTCATCTCGTCGGTGATGGCCTGGAGCAGCCCGAGCTTCGCGAGGAAGCCCGAGAGCGGCGGCAGCCCGGCGACCAGCAGCGCGCACGTCATGAAGGCGACACCGAGCAGCGCGATCGAGACCGGGAACACGCGGCCGACCAGCGGCATCTGCGCGTCGTCGAGGTTGGTGTCCTCGCTCGGCACGACGTCGTGGAACTGTTGCTCGCGGCTGGTGCCGATGCGCTCGACGAGCTCGACCAGCAGGAACAGCGCGCTGACGCCGAGCGTGGCGCTCAGCAGGTAGTAGAGCGCCGCGGACGTCACCGACACCGTGCCCATACCGACCGCTGCCAGCAGCGTTCCCGACGACACGATGATCGCGAAGCCCGGAATGCGATCGAGACGCATCGACGTCATCAGGCCGACCGCACCGATCGCCAGCGTGACCAGGCCGCCGTAGAGGAGGAACGACTGGCCGAAGTGCAGCGAGGGCCCGGCAGCCTCGGAGAACAGCAGCGTCCACAGCCGGAGCAACGTGTAGACGCCGACCTTCGTCATCACCGCGAACAGGGCGGCGACCGGTGCGCTCGTCGCGCCGTACGCCGGCACCAGCCAGGCGTTGAGCGGCCACACCGCGGCCTTGATCAAGAACGCGAGCGCGAGGATGGCCGCGCCGGCGTGCAACAGGCCGCGATCCTGCTCGGGCACGTGCCCGAGCTGATCGGCGATGTCCGCCATCGTCAGCGTGCCGAGCACGCCGTAGAGCACCGCGAGCCCGATCAGGAACAGCGACGAGGCGAGCAGGTTGACCGCGATGTAGTGGAGGCCGGTGCGCACGCGCGGCAGCCCCGAGCCGTGGAGGTGCAGGCCGTACGACGCCGACAGCATGACCTCGAAGAACACGAACAGGTTGAACAGATCGCCGGTGAGGAACGCGCCGGACAGCCCCATCAGCTGGATCTGGAACAGCGCGTGGAAGTAGACACCGACCCGCGACCACGCCGCCTCGGCATAGAGCGCCGCGCACAGCGCGATCACGCTCGTCAGCACCAGCATCAGCACCGACAGCCGATCGGCGACCAGCACGATGCCGATCGGCGCTCGCCAGTTCGCCGCCAGGTAGACGTTCGTCCCGCCGGCGTCGACGTGGAACAACAGCGTCAACGCGACGACGAGGCCCGCCGACGTGGCCGTCACGTTGATGATCGACTTGAGGCGCCGGCGGTGCTCGCCGAACATCACCAGCACCGCCGCGGTGACGAGCGGCAGCACGATCGGGACGATCACGAGGTGGTTCACGCGTCGTCCTCCTTGGCATCGACGTGGTCGGTGCCGCTGAGGCCTCGCGATGCGAGCAGCAGGACGAGGAACAGCGCGGTGGTGGCGAAGCCGATCACGATCGCCGTCAGCACGAGCGACTGCGGCATCGGATCGGTGTAGTGCTCGAGGTCGGCGGGGACGCCCTCCTTGATCAGCGGCGGCTTGTCGATGAACACGCTGCCGATGCTGAAGATGAACAGGTTCACCGCGTACGACAGCAGCGCGAGTCCCATGATCACCTGGAACGTGCGCGGCCGGAGCACGAGCCAGACGCCCGATCCGCCGAGCACTCCGATCACGCAGGCGAGGACGAGCTCCATCAGTCGCTCGCTTTCGGCGGTTCGGCCTGGCGGGTCAACCGCAGGTCGGCGCGCACCGACTGGTGAGCGAGCGCGGTGAGGATGACCAGCGTCGCGCCGACGACGACGGAGAACACGCCGAGGTCGAAGAACGTCGCGCTCGGCACGTGCATCTCGCCGATCACCGGCAGCGTCGCGTGCGCGGTGTGCGTGGTGAGGAACGGATAATCGAAGGCCACCGCGACGAGCCCGGTGGTCGCCGCGAGCAGCAGCCCGACGGCGATCCAGCGCGGCGGGTTGAGGCGCGCGAACCGCTCCGTCCACCGCGTGCCGGTGACCACGTACTGGGCGAGCATGGTGATCGAGACGACGAGGCCGGCGACGAAGCCTCCGCCGGGCTCGTTGTGGCCACGCAGCAGGAAGTGCAGCCCGACGACGAGCGAGACCGGCAGCAGCAGGCGAGCGATCATCGACGGCACCATCAGGTAGCCGCGCCCGGCGTCGTTGGTGAGGCGCGGCTTGACGAGATCGGAGCCGATCAGCTGCGAGATCAGCTGCTGCTCGGGTTGGCCGAGGCTCTCGGCCGGTGGCCGGAACCGGCGCAGCAGCGCGTAGACGGTGAGCGCGACGGTGCCGAGCACCGTGATCTCGCCGATCGTGTCGAACGCGCGGAAGTCGACGAGCATGACGTTGACGACGTTGGTGCCACCACCGTCGGGCAGTGCGTGCTCGAGGAAGAACGGCGAGATGTTGCTCTGTGGTGCCGGGCGGGTCAGCATCGCGTACGACAGCGCCGCGAGGCCGCCGCCGGCCCCCACCGCGAGGAGCAGGTCGCGGGTGCGGCGAGCGCGATCGCGCAGCGTCACCTTGTGGAACGTCTTGACGCGCATCGGCAACCACCGCAGGCCGAGGAGGAACAGCGCGGTGGTCACCACCTCGACGACGATCTGGGTGAGCGCGAGGTCGGGCGCCGAGAACCACGCGAACGTCAGACAGGTGGCGAGCCCTGCGCCACCCATCAGCGTGATCGCGACGAGTCGGTGAAACTTCGCGAGCACCGCGGCGGCGATCGAACAGGTGGCACCGATCACCCACAGCAGCACGAACGCCGGCGAGGTGGGCAGCCGCTCTCGATCACCCCACTCGAGCGGAACCTCGCGCGCGGCGAGGCCTCCGAGCACCAGCGCGACCGCGATGATCGCGAACACCTGCGTCTGCAGGCGGCGCGTGCCGAGGAAGCGCAGCGCCCGGCGCGAGCCGCGGGTGGCGGCGATCAGCGCGCTCTCGAACAGGCGACGACCCTCGAACCGCGCGAGCAGCGGCGCCTTCAGCAGCAAGCCGCGCTTGTGCTGGCGGCGCAGCCACAGGTACATCGCGATGCCTAACGCGATCGCCACCGCGCTCATCGCGAGCGGCAGGTTGACGCCGTGCCACAGCGCGAGGCTGTAGGCGGGGAGCGCGCCGCCGACGACGGGCCGCGCCGCGGTGTCGAGAGCCCAGCCGATCGACAGCGCCGGCACGATGCCGACGACGAGGCAGCCCAGCACGAGGACCGCGATCGGGACCCGCATCCAGCGTGGCGCCTCCTCGGGCACGCGCGGCAGATCGGTCGCCGCCGGCCCGAAGAACACGTCGTAGCCGAACCGCAGCGAGTAGACGACGGCGAAGATCGCGGCGAGCGTCGCGATCACGGGGAGCGCGACCTCGACCGACGGATGCGAATCCATGAACACGGTCTCGGCGAAGAACATCTCCTTGGACAGGAAGCCGTTGAGCAGCGGCACGCCGGCCATCGCCGCGCTCGCCACCATCGCGAGCACGCCGGTGCGCGGCATCGCGCGGATCAGGCCGCTGAGCCGCCGGATGTCGCGCGTGCCGGTCTCGTGATCGATGACGCCGGCGGCCATGAACAGCGAGGCCTTGAAGGTGGCGTGGTTCATGATGTGAAACACCGCGGCGACGGCGGCCAGCGGACTGTCGAGGCCGAACAGCAGCGTGATCAGGCCGAGGTGGCTGACGGTCGAGTACGCGAGCACGCGCTTGAGGTCGTGCTGGAACATCGCGAGGTACGCACCGATCAGCAGGGTCGCGATGCCCGCGCCGCCGACGAGCCAGAACCACAGATCGGTCCCCGACAGCACCGGCCACAGCCGCGCGAGCAGGAACACGCCGGCCTTGACCATGGTCGCCGAGTGCAGGAACGCGGAGACCGGCGTCGGTGCCGCCATCGCCTGGGGCAGCCAGAAGTGAAACGGGAACTGCGCGCTCTTGGTGAACGCGCCGAGCAGGATCAGCACCAGGACGAGCGGATACAGCGCGTGGGCGCGGATCTGATCGCCGGCGGCGAGCACGACATCGAGGTCGTAGCTGCCGACGATCTGGCCGAGCAGGATGACGCCGCCGAGCAACGCGAGCCCTCCCCCGCCGGTGACGATCAGCGCCATCCGGGCACCGCGTTGCGCGTCGCGCCGGTGATGCCAGTAGCCGATGAGCAGAAACGAGACCAGGCTCGTCAGCTCCCAGAACACGACGAGCTGGATCAGATTGCCCGAGGTGACGACGCCGAGCATCGCGCCCATGAACGCGAGGAAGTAGGCGTAGAACCGGGCGACCGGATCCTCGGGCGACATGTAGTAGCGCGCGTAGAGCGAGACCAGCGCACCGATCACGGTGACGAGCAGGCCGAACATCCACGCGAAGCCGTCGATGCGGAAGGTCACGTCGAGACCGAGCGAAGGGACCCACTCGATGGTCTCGCGGATCACGCCGCCGTCGCGGACCTGCGGATAGAGGCTGATCAGCCAGCCCGCCGCGGCGGCCGAGACCACCGCCGCGATCCCCGCGAGCACGGTGCGCGCACGCGTCGGCAGGACTGCCGTGATGATGCTGCCGGCGAAGGGCAGCAGTACCAGGATGGCGAGCCGCGAGGTCACGGCGCGTTGCTAGCGTCCCGGAGCTGGGTCGACAAGTTCCCGCAGATCTTGTCGAGCGGTAGATCGTTGTGGCTGGTCCCGAACGGGTTCTCGATCTCGGTCCCGATCTCCTCGATGCCGATCAGGATGTACCCCATCATCGTCGCCACCAGCACCGTCCACTCGTGGAAGTTGTCGACGATCGCGAACGGCAGCGTGCCGCAGTAGAGGACCAGCGCGCGCCGCAGGTGGACCGCGTAGGCGTACGGCAGCGGCGTCGACAGGATGCGCTCGCAGCCACCGATCAGATCGATCAGCGCCTGGACGTCCTGATCGAGCATCTGCAGCTGGATGTCGCTGATCACGCCGCGCTGCTTGGCATCGAGGAAGATCTTCGTCAGCTGATGGGCCGCGAACGTGGGCGGGTGCCCGGCCGCGAGCATCTGCGCCTGCAGCTCGGCAGGCAGCCTGGACTCCGGTCCTAGGTTCTTCTGATCGATCAACCGGGCGCGGGTGGCCCAGCAGAAGGCGATCGTCCACTCGACGACCTTGTCGATCGTCTCGGGCTCGGCCGCGAACACGTTCCTCGACTTGCGGCGGATGTTGCGCGACGAGTTGACGATAGCGCCCCACAGCCGCCGGCCCTCGATGTAGCGATCGTTTGCCGAGTTGGTGCGAAACACCAGGAGAAGGCTGAGTGCCGAGCCGATCAGCGCGTGGGGCATGCCTCCGATCGCCACATCCGCGTGATAGTGGTATGCGACTGATGCCGCCGCGGCGGCGAGCGCACACGCGCCGACCCGGTACGCGATCTCCCTGACCAGCGACCCTTCGATGTCGAAGAAGTGGCTCCACCAGCGATGGGGGTCGTAGTCGATCACGAGGTCGGCATTTGAAGCTAGGATTCCGACATGCGCAACCCGTTCTCCGTTCCCGACGTCCACGATCCCACCGGACCCGACGTCGAGGCGTTCGCGGAACGCGTGCCGAGCGCCGACCTCGACCACGACGAGAACGCGATGGCCTGGGTGACGATCGCCACCGAGGCCGACGGTCTCGAGGGCGCGTGGAGCAGCCGCTGGCGCCAGGGCAACGCCGACTGGCAGCAGGGCGTCGCCACCATCCAGCTCCAGGGCGACAAGGTCTTCATCCTGTATCGCGACGCCGGCACGTTCCTGTTCGAGGGCACCCGGCGCGGCAACAAGATCGTCGGCCGCTACGTCAACATCATCAACCCGGGCGATTCCTCGCCGTGGGTCGGCACCGTGGTCAACAACCACCGGATCGATGGCTTCTGGGGCCGCGGCCGCTGGGACTTCCGGCGCTGCAGCCCCGACGAGCGCCCCGAGCCGATCGTCGCGGCGGTGCTCACCGAGGCGCGCCAGCTGCCGCCTGCGGCACTCCGCGAGCTGCTCGGCTTCGCGCGTTACCTGCGCTGGAAAGCCGACAGTCGATCAGCCTAGCTTCGAGATCACCTCGGGCGGTGCTTGCACCAGCTCGATCAGCACGCCCTCCGCCGAGCGCGGGTGAATGAAGCAGACGTCGTGACCGGCGGCGCCCTTGCGGATCCCGCCGGGCGTGAATTGCAGCCCCTTCTCGGTCAGGTACGCGACCGCGGCCGGCAGGTCATCGATCCACAGCCCGAGGTGATTGAGCCGCGGCTCGTGCACCTTCGGCTTCTTCTCGGGATCGATCGGCTCCATCAGATCGATCTCGACGCCCGCCAGGCTGAGGATGTCCTCGTCGACGTTCTCCTTCTCGGAGCGGAACGTGCCGGTGGCGGGGATGCCGAACAGGTCGACCCACAGCG
>JAEYYY010000833.1 GCA_023430775.1 Pseudomonadota bacterium | reverse complement strand
GGCGGCGAGCTCGGTGAGGGGGGGGCGCTCGCGGCCGGCCGCGAGCGCCGGGCGATCGGCGGGCGGAAACGTCCAGGTGCTCGTCGTCGGGTGGCGCGCGGTCACGCGAAGCGCTCCTGGATCCAGGGAACGACGAGGTCCATGCAGGCCTCGACGTGCGGTGCTTCCTTCGCGCCGAGCTCGGGCTCGAAGTAATGGCGCGCGTCGGCGATGGTCTCGACGCGCTTGTCGGTCGACGCCATGGCGTTGCCGATCGCCTCGATGTCGGACGGAAAGATCTCGCGATCGCGGCCGGCGTGGACGAGCAGCGTCGGCGTCGTGATCCTGGCGACGTTCTTGACCAGATCGGCGTTCGACGACAGTCCCGACCACGTCGATAGCCACGCGCGCGGCGTGCAGGTGCGAGCGAGGCCGAGCGCGGCGTAGTTCATCAGGTCGGGGCGCTCGGACAGCAGCGAGCCGTAGTCGCGGCCGGATGGATCGATCGTGCGATCGACGAACGCCGGGTTCGCCATCGTTCGGTAGACGACCATCACCGGCTCGTGTGCCTTGCGCCGCGGGTCGGTCGCCGTCTTCGAGAGCTCGATCTGCTCTCGGGCGTAGGCATCGAGCCGCGCGACGCGGGCGCGCTGCGCTTCGCGGTAGGTCGCGAGGAACTCGGGCGAGTACTTCGACGGGGCCGGCGGCGCCGCGAAGCCGTTGGCCGGGTCGTACATGTCGAGCGCGGGATCGCAGGACATCGGATCGCGCTCGTCGGTCACCGACGGATCGATCGCGGCGAGCATGACGTTGCCCTGGCCGCGATGCGGCGCCGTGTAGATCACCGCGTCGGCGGCCGGCAGCGTCGCGCCGTCGAAGAATGTCGGGAAGCCGCCAGGCGAGGTCTTCAAGCGATCCGCGGGCGCGGCCTGCGCTTGCGCCTGATAGAACGCCGACAGCGAGCCGCCACCGCAGTTGCCGAACAGGACGACCTTGTCGACGCCGCGCTTCTCCTTGAGGTGGCGCACGCACGCGCCGACGTCGAGGACCATCTCCTCGTGCTCCGCCATCGTGTCGTTGCCGGCATGGCGGGTCTGCGCGGCGAGCACGCCGAAGCCGGCGTCGACGAGGCGCGGGATCGCGTAGTGCTGCGTGAAGTCGACGCGCGGATGGATCACGACGACGCCGATCTTCGGCGCTGGCCGTGCCGTGCTCGTCCAGTAGAGCGCGCGCAGCTGCCGCAGATCGTGCGCGCGCAGCACCAGCGACTCTACGGCCGCGTGCTCGGGCGGCCGGCGAAACCAGAACGGCATGCCGCCCCAGTAGGTCTTCGAGATCAGCACCTGCGCAGCGTACGCGTCCTCGGCGAGCCGAGCCAGCGCCCTCGCCAGCCTGCGATTCAGGGCAGGACGGGAGCGAGCTCGACGGAGAGCTTCCTGCGCTCTGCCTTCGCCAGCTCGAGCTCGAGGTACGTGGAGAAGTACTCCTCGTGGCGGAGCTCGAACCGGTGGATCCCCGGCGCCACGGCGACACCGCCGCCGATCGCGTCGAGCGGGCCAATGAACCGACCATCGACGTAGAGCTGGGCATCGCGCACGTTGGCCTTGAGCACGACCACGGCGTTCTCGCGCGGCGCCTGCGTCGGGCCGTTGCGGCCGCCGCAGCCGTTGCCGATCGCGATCACCAGCGCGAACAGCACGACGCGAAGCTTGGCCTTCCAGGTCATCACCGGCCTCCCGCGATCGCCAGCTCGACGAGCTCGCCGACGATCTTGACCTGCACGCTGGTATCGCTGGTCGGCGCCTTCTTCGCGATCGACGCGATCTTCTGCACCGACTCCGACGTGGTCACGCCGATCACCCAGCCACCGGGCGACACCCGGTGGAGCGCCGCGCGGCTGATGCCCCTGGCACCCGACAGATACTTGAGCTCCGCGGCGACCAGTGCGAACGGCGTCTTCGCCGGCATCCGGATCAGCACCACGCCGGGCTCGGCGATCGGCGTGTCGTCGCCGGTGAAGCCCTTGGGACCCGCGATCGCGGTGTCGGCCGGCGACGGCATCGCATCACCGACGGCACCGAGCAGCGCGCGATCGATCGCCGCCTGGGTCGCCGAGGCATCGGTGCCGCGGCTGGCGACCGACGCGACGCCCTGCCCGACCAGCTTTCTGCTGCGGCTGACCACTCGAACGTGGGCGGTGACCAGCGACGCCGGCGTTGCGACGCCTCGCACCGCGACCGCCGCGCTGACCGTGACGCCGGCGATCACCGCCAGCTCGGACCTGGAATCGACCGCGATCGCCTCGGCATCCTCGTCGTCGAGCGGCAGATCGCCGGTGGGCCGCGCCGTGGTGCCGCTCGCGCTGGCGCGCTTGATCGTGATGCCGCTACCGCGGAGCGCCGACGACAGCGCGCCGAGCCCGGGGACTTCCTTCTCCGAGCCGGCGCCGAAGCTGCTGCGCATGCCACCGGTCTCGGTGACCCGCAGGAGGATCACGCCGGTGCGAGCGCCGACCGCGGCATCCGGGCCGCTGCCGCCCGCGGCTGCGATGTCGAGCTGGTCGAGGCGCGCGCGCATCTTGTCGCGATCGACACGCACCGTGGCCGTCAGTTGCCTGCGGCCATCGATGGTGTCGTCCTTGTCGACCTTGAAGCCGGCCACCCACAACCGGGCGCGGCCGAGGATCTCCTTGTCGAGCACCTGCTTGTGCGTCTTGCGCGTGGCCGCATCGAGGACGTCGGCGAGCGCCATCGCGACCGCGCGACCGAATGCCTCGTCGAGGGCGGCGACCCGCGGGTCCGCGCCACCGGCATCGGCATCGCCGTCGACCTGGTAGCCCGCGATGTCCTCGGCGCGCGCGCTCCCGACGGCGAGCACGAGCAGGATCGCGATCACAACAGCACGCATGTGCCTGGAGCCTAGCGCACGCGACCCGCGCTCTGCATCGCAATAACCGCGAGATCAGGCGCGTTTCTACGAGACCGTCACGGGCTCGCGGGCTCGAGCTCGAGACCGTTGTCGGTATCGCTCGGCTCGAACTGGCTGTTCGGCATCTTGCCGCCGACGCGCTGGATACACGCCGCGAACACCTCGCACGAGCCGCCGCTCTCCTCGACGCAGGTCTCGGTCTTGGGCTCGATGCCGCACTTGATGGTGCACAGCGCGTCGTCGATCTCCGAGCTGCACTTCGCGAGCGTCTCGCAGGTGGTCGAGCAGTCCTCGAAGCCCTGCTTCACCGAATTGCTCTTCATCGTGTAGACCACGATCACGATCGCCATCGCGACGACGACGCCGCCGATCACGATCCACGATGTCTTGTCGAAGCCGCCGCCCTTCTTCTTCTCCGGAAGGTCGTTGACGAAGCCGTGGCCCTGCGCCCACTGGTTGCCGGTCGGCATGGCAGGCGGCGCGGTGAACGGTGGCGCGCTCGGCGTCATCGGGGCCGGCGTCGGATTCGATGGCGGCGGCACGTGCGGTGCGAACGGCGCCGGCGTCGGGCTGGTCACCGGCTGCGCGGTGCTGACGGCCGGGCTCGGCGCACCGAACTGGCGGCTCGGAATCTGCGGCCCGCTGTCGGCGGCCGTCATCACGTTGCTCTTCGGGCCGAGGCCCGTCAGCGTCGACCCGATCGGCGCGGTGCCTTCGAGCAGCATCGACGACACACCCATCGCCATGTCCTGCGCGGACGCATAGCGATTGTTGCGATCCTTGCTGAGCGCCTTGGCGAAGAACTGCTCCATCGCCGGCGTCGCCTGCGGCACGTACGCCTTGATCGGATCGGGCTCCTGGGTCGCCAGTGCCGTCATGATCTCGGCGAGCTGGGTGCCGCGGAACGGCAGCTTGCCGGTCACCATCTCGTAGACCATCACGCCGACCGCCCACAGATCGGCGCGTGGATCGACGCTGCTCGCATCCGATAGCTGCTCCGGCGCCATGTAGCTGAGCGTGCCGAGCATCATGCCGGCCTGCGTGCGACCGAGCTGCACCACCTTGGCGATGCCGAAGTCGAGCAGCTTCACCGTGCCGGCGGCACCGACGAGGAACACGTTCTCGGGCTTGAGGTCACGGTGGATGATTCCGCGCGTGTGCGCCGCACCGAGTGCGTCGAGCAGCTCGAGCAGGATGCGGCGCGCGATCTGCGGCGGCATCGGCGGATACATCGCCTGGCGCAGCGTCTTGCCGACCAGCAGCTCCATCGCGATGTAGAGCTCGCCCTCCGGCGTGGTGCCCGCATCCATCACCTGGACGATGCCGGGGTGGCCGATCGAGGTCGGCGTGCGTGCCTCGCCGAGGAACCGCTCCTTGGCCTGCTCGTTCACGAGCATGTCGGGCTTCAGCATCTTGAGCGCGACCTCGGCGCCCGTGAACTTGTGGCGCGCCTTCAAGACCACGCCCATGCCGCCCTGCCCGAGCATCGCTTCGACGACGTACCGGTTGTCGATCACTCTCCCGGTCCAGGTGTCCGCGCTCATGCGCTGACGAGCCTAGCAGAGCCCGGCCGGGCGGGCCGCCGTCAGATCGACGGACGTGCCTCACTTCACGAGGAGCACGAACAGCGTGGCCGGCCCGCCCTGCGGCGCGGACGGCGCCGCAAGATCGATCGCGCCGGGCCGGGTGCCCTTGGCCTTGACCCGCGGTGCGTCCTTGGCCCACTCCGGCACGTCCTTGCTCCATACCGTGGGCGCAGCGATCCCTCCGACGGTGTAGCCGATCGCCGGCTTCGCCTTGACGCTCTCGACGACGATCACGGCAGGATCCTCGTCGGCCGCGGTCGGCTTACGCGGGCCAGCGAGCGCCACCCGCACCGCCTCGATGGGTACGGCAAGCGTCACGTTCCACGAGCCATCGGTGTGCGGGATCGCCTCGAGCGTGATCGCGGCCTCGACGGCCTCCGCGATCTGCGCCGCGAGCTGCTTGTCGCCGAGCTTTGCCTTCAGGGTGCCGCCCGTCGCCAGCGGCAGCGCCGGCAGCTGCGCGGCGAGCTGCTTGCGTGCGGCGCTCTCGGCCATCCGGCGCGCCGGCTCGCGCGCAACCGCGGGCGTGGGGGCGTGGCGATCGGCGAGGCCGAGCCCCTCGGCGGTGACGAGACCTCGCGCCCAGTCGGTCTCCGCGAACGCAGGAGTCGCGAGCGCAAACGCGAACGCGAAACCGAGAGCCCTCATCACTTGCGTCACCGTCAACGTCTAGGCTGCCGTCTCTACTCCCACTCGATCGTGCCGGGCGGCTTCGACGTGATGTCGTAGACCACACGGTTGATGCCGCGCACCTCGTTGATCACGCGCGAGCTGATCCGACCGAGCACGTCGTACGGCAGCTGCACCCAGTCCGCCGTCATGCCGTCGCGCGAGTGCACCGCGCGCAAGGCGAGCGCCTCCTCGTACGTGCGGGCGTCGCCCATGACGCCGACCGAGCGGACCGGCAACAGCACGCCGAACGACTGCCAGATCGACTCGTACAGCCCCGCCGCCCGGATCTCCTCGTCGATGATCGCATCCGCGTTGCGCAAGACGTCGAGCCGCGCCTTGGTCAGCGCGCCGAGGCAGCGCACCGCGAGCCCCGGACCGGGGAACGGCTGGCGCGACACCATGTGGTGCGGCAGGCCGAGCTGGGCGCCGAGCACGCGGACCTCGTCCTTGAACAGCTCGCGCAGCGGCTCGACCAGCGACAGCTGCATGCGCTCCGGCAAGCCACCGACGTTGTGGTGGCTCTTGATCACGTGCGACGGCCCCTTGAGCGACACGCTCTCGATGACATCGGGATACAGCGTGCCCTGCGCGAGGAAACGCGCGCCCTGGATGTTCTTCGCCTGCTCCTCGAATACGGCGATGAACTCGTAGCCGATGATCTTGCGCTTCTTCTCGGGGTCGGTGACATCGGCGAGCTTGTCGAGGAAGCGCTTCTCGGCATCGATGACGCGCAGATCGACGTGGAAGTGATCGCGGAAGATCGAGGCCACGTACTCGCGCTCGCCTTTTCGCAGCACGCCGTTATCGACGAAGATGCACGTCAGCCGGTCGCCGATCGCGCGATGGATCAGCGCCGCCGCGACGCTCGAATCGACGCCGCCCGAGAGGCCACAGATGACGCGGCCATCGGCGCCGACCTGCGCGCGGATGCGCTCCACCGCCTCGTCGACGAACGACGCCATCGACCAGTCGCCCTTGGCACCGACGACACCGAACAGGAAGTTGCCGAGCAGCTCCGCGCCGCGCGGCGTGTGCACGACCTCGGGGTGGAACTGCACGCAGTGGATCTTCTTCGCGTGGTTCGCGAAGCCCGAGAACTTGCAGTTATCGCTCTCCGCGGTGTGCACGAAGCCCGGCGGAATCGCCTCGACGTGATCGCCGTGCGACGCCCACACCGCGAGCTGATCGGACGCGACCGTGGACTTGAACACACCCTCGTTCTTCAGCACGCGGACCTCGGCGCGGCCGTACTCGCGGCGATCGGCCGGCCGGACATCGCCGCCGAGCAGCCGCGCGGTGATCTGCGCGCCGTAGCAGATGCCGAGCAGCGGCACGCCGAGCTCGTAGATGCTCTTCGGGATGGTGGGGGCGCCGTCGTCGTACACCGACGACGGGCCACCCGACAGCACGATCGCGATCGGCTCGAGCGCGCGCAGCTTCTGGAGCTCGGGATCGCTGGCGATCGTGTACGGATGGATCTCGCAGTACACCGACTGCTCGCGGATCCGGCGCGCGATCAGCTGCGTGTACTGCGATCCGAAATCGAGGATGACGACGAGCTGATGCTTCATGGAGTTATTCCACCCGGTAGTTCGGGGCTTCCTTGGTGATGATCACGTCGTGGACGTGGCTCTCGCGGAGGCCGCTCGACGAGATCTTCACGAACTTCGCCTTGGCGTGCAGCTCGCTGATCGTGGCGCAGCCGAGGTACCCCATCGACGCGCGCAGGCCGCCGACCAGCTGATAGATCGACTCGCGCAGCGGGCCCTTGTAAGGAACGCGGCCCTCGATGCCCTCGGGGACCAGCTTCTGGGGCGTCTCGACGTCGACATGCGCCTGGAAGTACCGATCCTTCGAGCCTTCCTTCATCGCGCCGATCGAGCCCATGCCGCGATACGACTTGTACGACCGGCCTTGATAGAGGATGACCTCGCCCGGCGCCTCGTCGGTGCCGGCGAACAGCGAGCCGATCATCACGGTATCGGCGCCGGCGGCGAGCGCCTTGGCGACATCGCCCGAGTACTTGATGCCGCCGTCGGCGATGATCGCGACGCCGGAGCCCTTCGCCGCGCTCACCGCATCGGCGATCGCCGTCAGCTGCGGCACGCCGACGCCGGCGACGATCCGCGTGGTGCAGATCGAACCGGGCCCGACGCCGACCTTGACGGCGTTGACGCCGGTCTCGATCAACGCGCGGGTGGCCTCGCCGGTGGCGACGTTGCCGGCGACCAGCTGGAGCTTGGGGAACTTCTTGCGGACGTCCTTGCACGCCTGGAGCACGCCGCTCGAGTGCCCGTGCGCCGTATCGATGCAGATCACGTCGCAACCGGCGGCGAGCAGCGCCTCGATCCGGGCATCGCGATCGGCGCCGACGCCGACCGCCGCACCGACGCGCAACCGACCCATATCGTCGGTGGCGGCGGTGGGGTTCATCTCCGCCTGCTCGATATCGCGGATCGTGATCAGGCCCTTCAGCTTGCCGGCGCTATCGACGACCAGCAGCTTCTCGATGCGGTGCTTGTGCAGCAGCTCCTTCGCTTCATCGAGCGTGGAGCTCGTGCCGTCCTTCACCGTGACCGGGTTCTTGGTCATCAGCTCGCCGACCTGGAGCGTCAGCCGCTTCTCGAACCGGACATCGCGGTTGGTGAGGATGCCGACCGGCCGCTTCTCCGCATCGACGACCGGCAGGCCGCTGATCCGGTGATGGCGCATGATCGCGAGCGCCTCCTCGAGCGTGCGCGACGGCGCGATCGTCAGCGGATCGACGACGATGCCCGACTGCGCCTTCTTGACCCGCGTGACCTCGAGCGCTTGCTCCTCGATCGACAGGTTCTTGTGGATGAAGCCGAGGCCGCCTTCGCGCGCCATGCGAATCGCGGTGGCGGCTTCGGTCACCGTGTCCATCGCCGAGGACACCAGTGGCATCCGCAGCGGGATGGCGGGCGTCAGTCGCGTGGCGACATCGACGTCTTTCGGGATCACCTCGGAGAATCCCGGCACCAGCAACACATCGTCGAAGGTGAGCGCTTCGCGAAGGCCGTCGTCGAGCATGGCGGACCATACTCATAGGGTCTGACAGGCGCAACGACCCCATCCCTGGCGTCCTAACGTGGTGATCTCCCTCGCGGCGTGCTGCTAGGCTCGGCGCTGCGTGGACGCCACCGCCTACTACGCGATCGGGATTCCTCTCTACATCGTGCTGTTCGGTGGCGAGAGCCTGCTCGCGCGTGCCCGGGGATTCCCGACGCCGACGTTCGCCGGCAGCGTCTCGAACATCACCACCGGCCTCGGCGCGATCGTCGTCGGCATGGTCGTCGGCCCGCTGCTGGTCGCGCTCTACGACTGGGCGCACACCACGTTCGGCCTCGTCGAGTGGTCGTCGTGGTGGACGCCGTTCTTCCTCGCGCTCGTGCTCGGCGATCTCGGGAACTACTGGCGCCATCGCCTCGAGCACCGCTCCTCGATCCTGTGGGCCGTTCACAACGTCCACCACACGCCGACCGAGATGAACCTGACGGTCGGCATGCGCCACGCGTGGCTGTCGGATACCTACGCGTTTCCGTTCTATGCCGCGCTCCCGCTGATCGTCCCGACCGCACAGTTCTTCCTCGTCATGGTCACGCTGACGCTGTACGCGCTGTTCACGCACTCGCGCGCGTACAGCTTTCCGAGCTTCGGCATCCTGGTGACGCCGCAGACCCACGCGCTTCACCACGCGCGCAACGCGCAGTACGTGAACAAGAACTTCTCGGCGATGTTCACGGTGTGGGATCGGCTGTTCGGGACCTACGCAGCCCCCGACCCCGCGGATCCCCCGGTCTTCGGGCTGGATCGGAGCCGGATCACCTACGACGGCGCGCTGGCGCAGTGGACGGGCTGGGGTGAGCTGTTGAACGCAAACGTGAACGTCGACGTGAACGCGAACGGTCCGAAACTCTCCTCGAGAACCCGCCTCTACATCCTCCTCCAGCTCACCCTCCTCGTCTTCTTCTCCGCCTACGTCTTCGGCCTCCACGGCTGGCCCGCCGCACTCGGCGGCACCCTGGTGATCCTCACCATCATCGGCATCGGTGGCCTCCTCGATCGCCGCCCCACCGCCCGCGTCTTCGAGACCATTCGCCTCGCGATCTTCGTCCCCGCCGCGATCGCCCTCGTCGGAGCCACCTGGTGACCGGCCGCCCCGCGCTCGTCCGCCTCGTCATCGCGGTGACGATCGGTGCCCTCCTGGTCGCGCACGCGCTGACCTGGGCGCCGTCGCAGATCCTGTGGGCGTGCCACGTCGCGTCGCTCGTGATCGCGATCGGCATGGCGTTCGACAACCCGAAGCTGATCGCGATCGGCATGGTGTTCCACGCCGGCCAGGGCATCCCGGCCTGGATGATCGATCTGTTCGTCACCGGCGAGAACTCGCTGACCTCGACGCTGCTCCACATCATCCCGCTCGGCTCGAGCCTGTGGGCGCTGTGGCCCAAGCCGCTGCCGAGCAGCATCCTGCTGCCCGCGTGGCTCCTCCATCCGTTCGCGATGGTGCTCGCCTATCTGATCGCCGATCCGAAGCTCAACGTCATGCTCGTCCACGAGCCGTACGGACCGGCCGCCGGCATGTTCGACGCGCTGTGGATCGTCCACGTCGTCAACATCGCGCTGTCGCTGGTGTGCTGCACGATCGGCTGGCTCGTCCTCCGCTTCGTGCTGTGGCGGAACCGGTGAGGCTCGTCGCCTATCTCGCGATCCGCGATCTGCTCGCGACGCGGTGGTCGGCCGCGCTCCTCGTGATCGCGGTCGCGGTCGGCGTCGGCTTCCAGATCCCGAACTCGGCCAACCTCGCGGGCTCGACGAAGACGCTGCTCGAGGAGGCCCTGGTGTGGGG
>JAEYYY010000830.1 GCA_023430775.1 Pseudomonadota bacterium | reverse complement strand
AGATCGATCATCGCGTAGTCGGGCGATGGCAGGCTGCCGAGCCGCGACGCGAACACGTGATAGGTGAGGCCCGCCTGGTTGACCATCCACAGCAGCGCGTCGGCGTTCTCGATCACGATCCGGCGTACGCCGTCGACCCAGGCCGCGCGCAGATAATCGGGGGCGCGCGGCGGCATCCGGTGCTGGTACCAGTCGAACTCGTCGATGCCGTCGGGCCAGCGCTGGATCACGACCGGGCGATCCATCAGGTACGGGATCAGCACCGGCGCGATGTCGCGATAGAACGCGACCAGATCCTTCTTCGCGATGCCATCGCGCGGGTACAGCACCTTGTCGGCGTTCGACAGCGGCGGCGGTGGCGACAGGCTGCGATGCCAGTCGACGGGGGCCTCGCTGCACGAGAAGGCGTGCCACCGCGACGTGTACTCGCCGGCCAGCGACCGCGCGACGACGCCGCGGATGCCGGCTGCCTTGACCGCGGCCAGCACCCGCTCGATCGAGCCATCGAGCGCCTGCGACACCATCAGCGAGCCGCCGGCCCCGTCGAGCAGCTTCGCCAGCCGCGCCCGGCGCTCGGCGAGCGGCCTGGTCCGGAGATCCTCGTCGTCGATCGACAGCAGATCCCAGCAGATCATGACCGCGCTCGGCACCAGCTGCGTCGCGGCGACCTTCGAGCGCAGATCGACAAATGACGGAGCGCCGCGGTCGTCGAACACGCACACCACGCCATCGATGGCGAGCGATCGCGCCGCGAGGCGGCCGAGCGCACGTACCGGTGCGGGGAACGCGTGGGTCCAGTCGCGAAAGTCGGCGGCCGCGAGCCGGATCGACTCGCCGACCCGGGTCGCGAGCACGCGATGGCCATCCCACGCCGGCTCGAGCAGGTGCGGACCGTCGAGCTCGCCGCTGCCGTGGGCGATCGGCGCGAGCGTGAACTTGCGCGCGAGCCCGAACGCGTTCTCCGGACCCTCGATCTTCTTCGGGCGCTTCGGGCGGTTCTTGAAGTAGTCCTTCTTGGAGCGCGCCACGGGAACCCCACCATCATCGCCCGGGGTGACGCAGCAAACTCACACATCGCTGCGGATTCTGCAGCGAGTGGAGGGGGCGGATCCGACGGGGACATGCATGTCGCGCAGTTCGCCGCGGCATACGAAATGCTCGGGCGGGCAACATGCGCCGTCTAGCACCGTTGCTGCTCTCCCTCCTCCTCCTTCCAGTCACCGAGGCCGCGGCCGGCGAGAACGGAGGGAGTGGAGGGCATGGTGGTGGAAACAGCGGAGGCGGGCGCCTCGGTCAGGTCAGTGGAGGAATCCGCGATAGCAGTAGTGGCGGCGGTAGTCGTGGCGGCGGTAGCGAGCCACGGCCGGAGGATGATCGACCGGTCGAGGTGATCCTGGTGTCGCGTCCCGTCGGAGAGACCGCGACCACCGCGGCAGCGCTGGCCAAGCCGTTGCCGCCCTCGCGCTACGACGGCGGCGAGGCGCGGCTCGAGGTCTATCTCGGCGCGCAGAAGGTCGTCGACTCGGATGGCTCGTGGACCGCCGAGGTCGCGCTGCGCGATGGTCTGTTCCGGCTCGGCGGGCAGCTCACGCGCTACTACGAGCGGCAGCCCGACGATTCGAGGATCAAGGTCACGCTGCCGTCGCTGATCGGTGGTGTCCGGATCGACGATCGCGGACCCACCCAGGCCTTTCTCGAATTCGGCCTCGTCGGCGTCAGGACGCAGGGCGATCCGGAGATGGATAGCTCGGTCGCCGGTGCGGTCGGCGGCGTTCGCGTCGAGCACCGGCTCACCCGGCACTCGATGCTGACCGCGGAGATCCACGAGATGATCTTCGAGGACGACATCCGCGCGCACTCGGCGCGGGTCGGCCTGCGCTCGGGCCCGATCCAGGCGTCGTTCCGGATCCTCGACTTCAATGTCGGCCCGGCGCTCTACGGTCCCGAGCTCGGCCTCAGGTTCTAACCCCAGGCGCGCTTGATCGCCTCGGCGATGCCGCCGCCCTCGCCGGCGATCGCGGTCAGCGAATCGCTCGCCTTGTCGCGCACGGCATCGGGTGCGCTGCCCATCGCGAACGAGCGACCCGCGACCTCGAACATCGGCACGTCGTTGACCCAGTCGCCGATCGCGACCGCCTCGGACAGCGGGCAGCCGACGAGCTTGCACAGCTCCGCGAGCGCGGTGCCCTTGCTCGGACCGAGCGCGCGCACCAGCATCGCGTGCTTGCCGGGGACCGCGCTGACCGCGAAGCTGACGTTGAACATGCCGCCGTGCGCGGGGACGCGAGCGAGCGCCGCGGCGACGGCCTCGGGCTCGCCGATCGCGACGGTGGCGAGCGGCAGCGTCTGCCACGCCAGGTGGTGATCCTCGACGACGCGCAGGTTGGGCGACCAGGTGGCGACGTACTTCGCGTACGGCTCGCCGGCCTGATCGTGATGGATGCCCGAGGCATCGAACACGAAGCTCGCGAGGCCGTTGTCGGTGATCGCCGAGCGCAGCGTCTCGATCGCGTCGCCGGTCATCGGGTGATGGGCGAGCGTGGTGTTGGTGGCCAGCTCGACGAGGTGACTGCCCTCCATGCAGGCGATCGGGCCGGTGATGTCGCAGGCGGCGGCGGCACCCAGCGACCCCGATTGCAGGCGACCCGTGCAGATCGTGATCGTGACGCCGGCGCGCCGCAGCTCCTTGATCGCACCGATATCGCGCGGGTCGACGGTGTGGTCCTTGCGAAGGAGCGTGCCATCGAGATCGAGCGCGAGGAGCCGGTACACCGAGCGGCCACTGTAGCAGCCCCGGGCTTGCGAAGAATCCCAATGCCGGGGGCGAGCCGATCGATTAGATTTCCGGCGCATGGTGGGGTGCCCTCCGGTCGAGCAGCTGCGCGGATTCGCCTCGGGGATCCTGTCGGACGATCAGGCAGCGGCGATCGAATCGCACGTCGGCGCGTGCGTGTCGTGCCGCAGCAGCATGGCGTCGCTGGCGAAGGGCACCAACGACAACCAGCAAGCGGCTCCCGATGCCGCTCCGCGGATCGGCAACCGGCTCGGTCGCTATCGCGTCGATCGCGTGCTCGGCATGGGCGGCATGGGCATCGTCTATGCGGCGTGGGATCCGCAGCTCGATCGCCCGGTCGCGATCAAGGTGGTGCACCGCGCGGCTGCCGATGCCGCCGGTCGCGCGCGCCTCGTGCGTGAAGCGCAGAGCCTGGCGCGGCTGAGCCACCCCAACGTCTGTCACGTCTACGACGTCGGGACGGAGCCGGCGCCGGATAACCCGGAAGGCGACGTGTGGGTCGCGATGGAGCTGATCGACGGCACCACGCTGCGCGACTGGGCCACCAACAAGGATCCGGACCAGATCATGGCGGTGCTGCTCGGAGCGGGCGAGGGCATCGCCGCCGCACACGGCGCCGGCCTCATCCATCGCGACATCAAGCCCGAGAACGTGCTCGTCACGCGAGCCAGCGCGACCGCGGCCGGAGCCCGCGATGAATACCGGCCGGTCGTCACCGACTTCGGTCTCGCGCGCCTCGATCTCCCCGTCGATCCGTCGGGCGCCACGGCGGCCATCGATCCGCTCAAGACCGCGACCAACGCGATCGTCGGCACGCCGGCGTATCTCGCACCCGAGCAGCTGACGGGCGGCACGCTCGACGCGCGCGTCGATCAGTTCGCGTGGGCGGTGATGGCGTGGGAGCTGCTCGCCGGCGTGCGGCCGTTCCCCGCGATCCCGATCGTGCGCCTCGAGGCGATCATCGCCGGACCCAAGCCGCATCCCGCGCTCGGCAAGCCACTTGCCCAGGCGCTCGCGAAGGCGATGCAAGCTGCGCCTCGCGATCGCTACGGCTCGATGCGCGAGCTGATGGAGGCGGTGAAGCCCGCCGCGACGAAGCGCGGAGGCCGGGGCGTGATGTTCGCCGTCGCCGGTGGCGCAGCCGCGGTCGCCGTGGCGGCGACGGTCATCGTGTGGAAGCTCGCGACGCCATCGGAGCCCGCGGCGCCCCCGATCGCGGCAGCGCCTCCTCCTCCGCCGCCGGTTGCACCGCAGACGCCCGCGCCGCCGATCGCAACGCCACTCGCAGAGGGCAGCGCCGCGATCGTCGGAGACGGCAGCGGCGCGAAGTCAGTCGCGGACGCTCCAAAGCCCGAGACCTCGAAACCCGCCGTCGCCAAGATCGCCACGCCACCGAAACCGGTCGTCGCGAAGACCGAGCTCGCGGTCACCAAGTCGAACCGCATTCCCGGACCACCGACACCGACGCCGACGCCGACACCGACGCCGCCTCCCGATCCGGCGACTCCTCCCGATCCCGCTGCACAGAAGGCTCCACCCGGCGCCCTCGAGGCCTATCTCGCGCGCTACCCGTACGACAAGTCACGCGCGGTCGCCGTGCTCGACGCGTTCTGCCGGATCCCCGTCGATGCGGCCAAGCCAGGTCCGGAGCCGGGTCGCCACGGCGTGGCCGACTGGGGCAAGGTCACGCGCCGCGAGCTCGGCGTGTTGAAGCTCGGCAACCGCTCGCATCATGCGCCGCTCTACGAGGTGAAGGGCTTCCGCGGCACCTATCGGTTCACCGCCGACCACTGGGAAAACACCGTGGGCGTGATGGACGCGCGAGTCGGCCAGTGGGTCGTGCTGTGCGTCGACCAGATGTCGGATCTCTACGACCTGCCACCCGGCTGGCAGAAGCCGCTCGCCACGCTGTCGGCGATGGTGCCGGTGTCGCGGCCGCCGCGGGTCGACGAGATCGCGAAGTGGAACCCGCTCCACATCTCCGACCTCGCGCTGCGCCGCGACGGCGGCTACGGGAAGACCTCGCTCGATACGTCGCGCCGTTACCTGCTGCGCGCCAAGCTCGAGGCGCACGAGGGTGGCATCCGGTGGGACATGTCGAAGTGGTGGCTCGACGTGCCTGCGAATGTTCCCGGGGCCAACCTGGTGGCAGCCGGTAAGCGCCTGTGGTTTGTCGTCGAGGACCTCAAGTTCGAGGAGCAGGCCGATGGCTCGGCGCCGCGCCTCGTCGTCCGTGCACTTGCCGTGGTCGACGACCTGTTTCCGTAGCACAATCGATCGCAGTGCGTGCCCTGGCGATCGTGCTGTTACTGGCGCCGGCCGTGGTGCGAGCCGACGACGAGCTCGACATCCCCGGCCTCGATGCCGCCGATCTGCGCGGCGACGCGATGATCTGGGAAGACGCGACGATCTATCTCGAGCCGTACGAGACCAGCGCGACGGTGCGCTTCAACGTGTTCAGCCGGCGCCGCGACAACGTCGGGCAGGCGATGGCGGTGCGGATCGTCGACTCTTCGCTCAAGAACTTCGTCGAGATCGCCGCGCCCAATCGCGCCGATTGCTCGTGGCGACGGCTCGACGTCGACAATCGCCTCGAGGGACTGCGGATGTTCGTGCGCCGCGAGGATCTCGCACCGGTGCTGGTCAAGCCGTACGCGATGCAGTGGTCCGACGGGACGCGGATCAAGCTCGGCATCGGCATGCCGGTGGCACCGACGAAGAGCGGCGACTACGTGGTCGCGCTGCGCAATGACAAGATCCGGCTCCCGATCCCGCACTCGTCGGTCGGCTACCTCTACAAGACCGGCAAGATCTCCGATCCGGAGGAGCCGAAGGACAAGGTCGCGCTGATCAGCCGCAACGCGAACGTCAAGCTCGGCGACGACGGCTTCGTGGTGCGCTCGACGTGGTTCGGCGCGGTGCTCGACAAGCGGACCGACGTCGCGCTGATCAAGCTGGCCGCGCGCTGCCTCGAGATGACGGTGCAGGCGCCCAGCAACACGCTGCGCATCATGGAGAAGCCGCGGCCGTATCCGCCCCCGCCTCCACCGGCTCAGCCGGTGACCGGATGGCGGATCCCCGCCGGCACGCCCCTGATGACCACGACGGGACGCGAGGTCGGCGTGGCCGGTCGCGAGATCGCAGTGCAGATGCCGACGCCCGGGCCGGAACAGGTGTGCTTCGACGCGCGATTCGCGATGGCGCGCGAGGACGAAGCGTACGGCACGCTGTCGAGGACGGTGCGGCTGTGCGCGCACGGCTCGACCGTCATCAGGTGATCAACGCCGCCACAGCTTGAACAACAACGGCCAGCGCACGCGCCGGCGCTCGCCGTCGGGCCACAGCGTCGCGAGCCTGGCGGAGAACGCGGCGAGCTCGGCAGGGCCGCGTGCCCTGAGCAGCCTGGTCGTCGCCGACCACGACGACGCGTAGCCGAGAAACTCGTCGCGCGTCCACTCGACCGCCATCTGGATCGCAGGCGGCTCGAGTGCCGCCCACGGCATCACGAGATCGCGATAGCCATTGATGATGTGGGCGCGACCGGCGGGCCAGTACGGTCCGGCGACGCCCTCCATGAACTCGGTGATCGCGCGACCTGCCTCGCCGTCGACCTCGGAGTTTCCATACCCGACGAGCGCGACGATCGAGCCATCGTGGGTCACCCGCTCGATCTCGCGCACGAACCGCGGCCAGTCGAACCAGTGTGCGGCCTGCGCGGCGACGGCGAGATCGATCGAGCCAGCGACGAGCCCGCTGTCCTCGGCGGGGCACTCGCGATACTCGACGTGCGGGTGCGCCGGCGCCTCGGCGAGCTGGGCCTTCGCCGGATCGGTCGCGATCACGCGATCGAACTTCGCGGCGAGCGCGATCGTCAGCTGACCGCTACCGCAGCCGATGTCCCACGCCGTGTCGCCGCGTGTGACCTCGCGCAGATGCTCGACGAGCGCCGGTGGATAGGTCGGGCGATACGCGGCGTAGCGCGCGGCGACCTCGGAGAAATAGTCAGTCGACAAGGCTGTCACGCCCGGTGTGATGCACGAGCGCGCCTATCGGTAGCGACCCTGCACGCCGATGCCGGCCTCGAGCTCGAGCCGGAACCAGCGCGCGAACGTCGCGGTCTCGCCGACGAAGATGTAGAAGCCATACGCCTTGTCGAGGTCGAACCACAGGCCGTTCATGTTGCGGACCCCGAAATCCGCCGACAGGTCGCCACCGGCGACGTTGCGGTACCCCGAGGTGTCGAGCACGATCTGCGCCGTCGTGAACAGCTTGCTGCTGCCCGCGTCCGCGAAGAAGAACCGGGCGCCCGGCGAGATGTGAAACTGCCGCGTCCCCTCGACGTCGCTCGGCGACGAGCCGAAATCGGACTCGAGGCCGAGGCGGAGCTCGAGGAACGCGTCGATCTTCGGCGCCACGCCGTAGCCGAGCTCGAGATCGATCGAGAACGGCGTGCGACCCGTGCAGACCGCCGCGAACTGGTTCGCGCGGGTGGCATCGGTGTCGCCGCAGTACGCGTCGCTGCCGTAGGGCGCGATCGCGCGCAGCCCCTCGACCAGCCGCAGCGAGACCTCGAACTGCTTGTGGTGCGAGAGCCGAACGGAGGCCGGGACCGGCTTCGGCTCCGGCGGAGGAGCTGGCTCGGGCGCGACCTCCGCGACGGCCGTCGCGGGTAGCAAAAGCGGTGCAATCCCCAGCCAGATCCGCATGGTCGGGGCCACGCTAACACAGCCCTCGCGCCGGCGCGGTGCTACGTTCCGGGGATGTCGTTGACCCGGCGCGGACTGCTCGCAGGTGGCCTCGCGGCCGCCGCCGCGTCTGCACTACCGCGCCGCGCCGATGCGATCGGTCCGTCGTCGAAGTTTCGCTTCGGATCGCTGACGCTCTCGGGCCGGCCGCAGCCCGGGCCGCGGCCGAACGCGCTGCGCCGGATCGGCTGGGAGATCGCGAAGAAGACCTCGATCCAGGTCGAGCTCGAGCCCGCGCTGGTGACCCCGACCAGCGACAAGCTGCACGAGACGCCGTTCCTCTACCTCGCCGGCGATCGCGAGCTCGAGCTGCCGAGCCAGGCCGGCATCGAGGCGCTGCGGCGCTTCCTGACGTTCGGCGGCTTCTTGTTGATCGATTCTGCCGAGGGCACCACCGACGGCGCGTTCGACGGCTCGGTGCGCAAGCTGATCGCGGCGATCTTCCAGAAGTCGCCGGGCTCCGACAAGACGCTCGAGATCGTGCCGTCCGATCACGTGGTCTACAAGTCGTTCTATCTGCTCGACCGGCCGCTCGGCCGGCTCGCGATCGCTCCGGCGATGGAAGCGGTGATCCGCGATGGTCGGATCGTCGTCGCCTACGTCGCCAACGATCTCGGCGGCGCGTGGGCGCGCGACGACTTCGGCAACTTCGATTTCCCGTGCGAGCCCGGCGGCGAGCGGCAGCGCGATCTCGCGTACCGGATGGGCATCAACTTCGTGATGTACGCGCTGTGCCTCGACTACAAGGCCGATCAGGTGCACGTGCCGTTCATCATGAAGCGCCGGCGCTGGAAGCCCGACGACGGCGCCGCCACGCCGCCGCGGCCACCACTGAAGAAGTGAGCGCGTCGTGAACATCGTCCTGTTCTCGAGCTACGTGCGCTACGGGTTGATCGCCGCCGTGGTGATCCTCGTGGTCGCGACGATCATCGCGATCAAGCGCGGCCACGGCAGGATCTCGACGGCGCTCGGGGTCGGTGCACTGCTCACGATCGGCGCCCTGATCGCCGAGGCCCTGGTCGCGTTGACGGTGTGGCTCGCCGCACCGAGCGCGACCGACTTCAACGAGTATCGGTGGGTGATGCTGGCGCCGTGGGGCCGGCTCGGGTTGATGCTCGGTGGCATCGCGGTCATCGCGATCACGCTGCTCGCGTGGCGCGCCTCGCGCGGAGCACGCGGCTGGCGGCGCGCGTCGATGATCGGCCTGCGCGCCGGTGCTGCGGTCGCCGCACTCGTCGTGTTTCTCGAGCCCGCCGTCGAGCTGCGGCAGGTGGCGCGCGAGCCGAACCGGATCGCGATCGTGATCGACGATTCGAAGTCGATGGGGTTGTCCGAGGATCCCGCGGGTCCGACGCGGATCGAGCGCGCGCGGCAGGTGCTCGCCAGATCCTCGAAGCGACTCGCCGCCTGGGAGCGCGATCACAAGATCGACTACTACACGTTCGGCGAGACGCTGTCCGCGACGTCGCTCGCGGGGCTCGCGAATGCGAACGCCACCGGCAAGGCGACGCTGATCCGCAAGGCCCTCGATCAGGTGCGCAGCCGCTACGAGGGCCGCGACCTCGCCGGCATCATCTTGATCTCCGACGGTGCCGGCACCGGGTTTCTCGCCGAGGATGCCGGCGAGGGCGCACTCAACGACTTCCTGCGCAGCCTCGCGCCCCGCGTCCACCCGGTGTGGGCCGCACGCAAGGGCATCAAGGATGTCGCCGTCGCCCACGTCCTCGCCGACGAGTTCGCCTTCGTCCGGACCGTGGTCCGGATCGATGCGGTGATCCGCACCACCGGGATGCCCGCGCGCCAGGTGCCGGTGACGCTGTCGACCGATGGCCAGCCGCTGCGCCAGAAGCTGGTCGATCTGCCGGCGGGCGATCACGACGTCACGGTGACGTTCGAGGTCACGCCGCCGCGCGTCGGTCGCTACGTCTACGAGATCAGCGTGCCGGTCGCCGACGGCGAAGCGGTGACCACCAACAACACGAACAGCTTCGTGGTGCGCGTCATCCGCGACAAGATCCGCGTGCTGCAGGTCGCCGGTCAGCCGGGCTGGGATGTCCGCGCGCTGCGGCAGATGCTGAAGAGCAACCCGAACGTCGACCTGATCAGCTTCTTCATCCTGCGCACGCAGGACTCGATCTCGCTGGTCCCCAACGACGAGATGTCGCTGATCCCGTTCCCGACCCGCGAGCTGTTCGAGCACCAGCTGCCGTCGTTCGATCTGATCGTGCTGCAGGACTTCGAGTACCTGCCGTACGGCATCGGCGACTACCTCGAGAACATTCGCAGCTACGTCGACGGCGGCGGCGGTCTCGCGATGCTCGGCGGTTCGGCCTCGTTCTCGTCGGGCGGCTACTACGGCACGCCCGTGGCGTCGGCGCTCCCGGTCGAGCTCTACGGACCATTCGACTCCGGCGCGATCATCGACACCAAGCGGTTCGCGCCCCAGCTGACCGAAGCCGGCACGCAACATCCGGTGACCGCGCTGCGCTACTCCGCCTCCGACAACGCGGCGGTGTGGAAGCAACTGCCGCAGCTCGAGGGCGTCAACATCGTCAAGGGAGCGAAGTCCGATGCCACGGTGCTGGCGACGCATCCACGCCTCAAGACCAAGGCCGGCAAGCCGATGCCGGTGATCGTCGTCGGTGACTACGGCAAGGGCCGGACGCTGGCGGCGACCACCGACACGCTGTGGCGCTGGGGCTTCGTGGCGGCCGCCCAGCCCGGCGACGACGGCCGCCAGTACACGAAGTTCTGGGAGAACGCGATGCGCTGGCTGATCCAGGATCCCGATCTCCGCAACCTCCACGTCGATAGCGATGCCGTCCAGTACGCACCCGATGCGCCGGTCCGCATCCAGGCGCGGCTCACCGGCCGCGACTACCAGCCGCTCCCGAACGGCACGATCGACCTAACGATCAAGCGCGGCGCCGATCCGTCGCGCGCGGAACAGATCGGCAAGGCCAAGATCACCACCGCCGAGGACGGAACCGCGTCGCACGAGATCGCCGGCCTGGCGCCGGGCGTCTACCTGTGTGATATACACAACACCGAGCCCACCAGAC
>JAEYYY010000827.1 GCA_023430775.1 Pseudomonadota bacterium | reverse complement strand
CGCTGTGTGGTCGGTGTCGACATCGACGAGCGCGCCCTCGCGATCGCGCGCGACGCCACCGGTTGTCCGAACCTGCGCGTCGCCGATGCGCTGACAGTCGACTGGGCGGCGGCGTTCCCCGACGTCTTCGCGCGCGGTGGCTTCGATGCCGTCGTCGGCAACCCGCCATACGTCCGCCAGGAGTGGCGCGCCGACAAGCAGGTCCTCGACAGCTTCGCGACCGGAGGTGGCGTCGCCGATCTGTACGTCTACTTCCTCGAGCTCGCGCATCGCGTGCTGCGCCCGGGTGGTCGCTACTGCGTGATCACGCCGAACAAGTGGCTCACCGTCGAGTACGGTCGCGAGCTGCGCCGGTTCCTCGCGGCGCAGCGCAGCGTCGAGGGTGTCGTCGATCTATCGCGACTGTCGCTGTTCGCCGAGGCCGATGCGTTCCCGTGCATCACCTGGGGCACGCGAGAGGGCAACACCGAGACGCGCGGCCATCGCGCCACCGGTGGCGACGTCGACGGCGCGCTCCGCGAGCGTGGCGTGGCGATCGCGATCGGCGACGAGCCGTGGCACATCGACGAGCCGGAGGCGCGCGCACTGATCGAGCGCCTCGAGGCCGCGTGGCCGTCGCTCGGCGCGATCGTCGACCGCCCTGCTCGTGGCGTGGTCACCGGCTGCAATCGCGCGTTCGTGATCGACGGCGCGACGCGCGCGCGCCTCGACGATTCGCTGATCCGCCCGTTCGTCAAGGGTCGCGATGTTCGACGCTGGCGCTGCTTGGATCCGGATCGCTTCGTCCTCCTCGTCGATCGCGGCACCGACCTCGAGACGCATCCCTCGGTCGCCGCGCACCTCTCGCAGTTCCGCGCCGAGCTCGCGCCGCGGCCCGCGGATCATCGCGGTGACTGGCCCGGGCGCAAACCGGGCAACTACCGGTGGTACGAGCTGCAGGATCCCGTCGGTGCGCTCGCCGCATCGAGCGAGCCGCGGCTGGTCTATCAGGACATCCAGACCGGGCCGGCGTGCGCGCTGCTTCCCGGCGGCGTGGTGCCCGACACCACGGTGTGGATGCTGCCGACGCAGGACCGTTACCTGCTCGCCGTGCTCAACAGCTCGCTCTACGGCTGGTACGCGAAGCAGCGGTTCCCGCCGGCGCTCAACGGTTCGGTGCGGCCGAAGCTCGGCTACATCCGTGCGCTGCCGATCGCGACGCCCTCGCCTGCCGCGCGCGCGGCGATCGAGGCGCTCGTCGAGCGGCAACTCGCAGGCGAAGATGTCGAGCGCGCGATCGACGACGCCGTGCTCGACGCCTACGCGCTCACCGCCGCCGAGCGCACCCTCGTTCGCTAACCGAGCGGCAGCTGGATCGTGATCGCCTTGTCGCTGCACTGCAGTCGACCGCGATCGCGCGCGACGATCCACGACGCGATCGCGAGCTGATCGCCCGCCGGCAGCGCGGTGGCCGCGAGCGGGAACGTCAGCACGATCGAGCTCCCCGAGGTCGCCACGCCGAGCTCCATCGTGCGCCGGCGATCGGTCCCCGCCGCGACATCGAACGCGAGCGCGAGGGCCTGCGTCATCAGCGGCACCGCGACCTCGACCTCGTGCATGGCCTTGGCTCCGCGCAGCGTCACGCCGACGCGCTGGGCCGCCTTCGACACGAGATCCTGGAGCGCGATCCGGGTGACCACCGGCGGCTTGGTGATCGCGCGGTTCTGCTGGAGCAGCTGGTTGAGCTCGGCGAGCGCGGCGTGCGCCGTATCGGCGGCGAGCTTCAGATCCGGCGTGCTCGCGAGCTCGGTGATCTCGTCGACCGCCATCATCAGGCCCTGGATCTTGGACGCGACGTCGTGATTGAAGCTCTGCGTGCGCGAGCCGATCGCGGCCAGCAGCAGCAGCGCTTCGAGGTCGACCGGATGCCGTTCGCAGGGTCGCTCGGCATCATCGAGATGACCGAGCAACGGCTCGGTCACTGGGTCTCCAGCTTCGCGGTCAGCCCCGGCATCTCGAGGTCCCTGGCCTCGCTCCACGGATCCGCGGGCACCTCGTAAGGATCGCCGGGCCGGCGGTCGACCGTCGAGATCCCCGGGTACTCCGCCTCGAGCGCGGCGCGCAACGCCTCGCGGCGCTGGCGGCGTTCGCGATCGCCGGACATCGCGAGCAGCTCGCGATTGCGCGCGACACCGGCGTTGACCGCGGCGCGCAGTTGCTCGTTGTCGAACGGCTTGTTGAGGAAGCGGAAGATCTCGCCCTGGTTGATGCCGTCGATCGCGGTCTCGAGCGTGCGCTGACCGGTCAGCAGGATGCGCACCGTCTCGGGGCGAACGCGCCGCGCGTGGCCGGCGAGCTGGGCGCCGGTCATCTCCGGCATGTCGTAGTCGGAGACCAGCACCGCGACTTCATCCGACGAGATCCACGACAGCGCCTGACTTGCCGACAGCGTGGAGCGGATCTCGATCTGCTCGCGCTTCAAGCAACGCACGACGGTGCCGAGCATCGCCTCGTCGTCGTCGACGCAGATCACCAGTGGCAGCTTCGGAGTGGTCATGACGACAGCCAGCGCCTCCAGCCGCGGCGATCGGTGACACGCTCGATCTCGTCGAGAGCGGCGAGCAGCGCACGGATGCCGGGGAATCTTGCCTGCGGAGTCTTCTGCAAGCAGGTGGTGACGAGGTCGGCGAGCTTCGGCGGCATCGGGCCGTGCGGGCTCTCGACCAGCGGGATCGGCGCCTGGATGTGCATCATGCACAGCTTGCGGAGATCCTCGTGCTCGTACGGCGGGTGGCCGGTGATCATCTCGTAGAGCACCGCACCGAGGCCGTACTGATCGGAGCGATCCGTCGCGGCGAGACCGCGCAGCTGCTCGGGCGAGATGTACGCGGGCGTGCCGAGGACGAACTCGGGGTTCTCGTCGCGCATGCCTTCACCGGCGAGCTCGGCGAGACCGAAATCGACGAGCTTGACGTGGACGACGCTCGGATCTTCGGTCTTCACCACCAGCGCGTTCGACGGCGTGACGTCGGCGTGGATGACACCGCGATCGTGCGCGGCCGCCAGTGCTTCGCCGAGCTGGCGCGCGATCGTGACGACCTCCGCCGGCGGCAGCGGTCCGCGCGACACCCGATCCGCCAGGCTCTCGCCCTCGAGCAGCTCCATCACGAAGTACGGCCGGCCATCGGGAAGGTGGCCGAAGTCGAACACGTCGACGATGTTCGGATGGCGCACGCGGGCGGCGGTGCGCGCCTCGCGGAGGAAGCGCTGCGCCGCGGTGGGATCGCGCTCGATCACACGCGTGCGCAGGACCTTCAGGGCGTACTGGCGACCGAGCGCGACGTGCTCGACGGAGAACACCGTACCCATGCCACCCTCGCCGAGGAACTCGAGCACCTTGTACTGGCCGATGACATCGCCCGGCGTGGGCCCGATCGCGACCGGTTGATCGGAGGGCTTCGCAGCGCCGCGCGGGCGGGCGAGCATCAGATCCGCGCGCAGCTCGGTGCCCGGGCGAACGGTGATCACGACCTCCGCCTCGCGGTTCCCCGCCCGCACCGGCACCACACCGCTCATCGCGTGGGCGGCGGCGAGATCGAGATCGGCGATGAACGCCAGCCGCGCGATCACCGCCGTGCCGAGCTGGGCGTCGAGCGGCACGGTGGCGAGCACGGTCGCGCCGCGCTCGATCGTCATCGCGTAGGTCTCGGACAGGGGCAGCGGCTCGAGGTAGACCGCGTCGGCCTGCGACCGCACCGCGGCTGCGAGCGCGATGTCGGCCACCCGCCGGGGGTCCCCGCCAGAAACAGGACGAACTTCGTGTTCCTTGCCGGTCGACGCCATCGCCGATCGATATACTACCAAGGAACGTAGGGAGAGCAGGGAGGCGGAGGGTAATCCTCTTGAACGTCAAAGGCACACTCGGACGAGTTCTGGTCGTCGACGACGATGCGTCGATGCGTCGCGCCGTGCGCCGCCAGCTCGAGGGGGAGGGCTGGGCGGTGGTCGTCGCCGAGAACGTCCCGGAGGCGATCGCCGCGATGCGCGACGGCCGCGAGCTGTTCGACTGCGTGGTCTCCGATGTTCACATGCCCGGCTCGACGGGCTTCGACCTGATCGAGTCGATCCGGCGCCACGACGACGAGCTCCCCGTGCTGCTGATGACCGGTGACCCGTCGCTCGACGGTGCGGTCCGTGCGATCGATACCGGCGCGGTGTCGTACCTCGCCAAGCCGTTCGATCAGGAGACGCTCGCCACCTCGGTGGCGCGGGCGGCGCGACGCCATGGCGTGGCCCGGATGCGGCGACGTGCCGCACTGTTCGCCGAGCAGGTGCTCGGGCCCGAGGCCGGCGAGCTGAGCCAGCGGGTCGACCGTGCGATCGAGCTGCTGTGGATGGCGTTCCAGCCGATCGTCGACGTGTCGACGGGAAGAGTCTTCGCCTACGAGGCGCTGATGCGTACCGACGAGCCGACGCTCAAGCGCCCGGACGTGTTGATCGGTGCCGCCGAGCGGCTCGGTCGCATCCACGATCTCGGCCGTGCCGTGCGTGCCGCGGTGGGGCGCGATGCGGTCCGCGCGCCACTCGATGCGCTGCTGTTCGTCAACGTCCACGGCCTCGAGCTCACCGATCCCGAGCTCTATCGCACCGACGGTCCGCTGATGCCGTACGCGCACCGCGTGGTCTTCGAGATCACCGAGCGGATCGGGCTCGACGCCGTCGCCGGAGCCACGCGCGTCAAGGAGCTGCGCGAGCTCGGCTACCAGATCGCCGTCGACGACCTGGGAGCCGGCTATGCCGCCCTCGGTGCGCTCGCCTCGCTCGAGCCCGAGATCGTCAAGCTCGACATGTCGCTCGTCCGCGACATCGAGCGTCACGCCACGAAGCGGCGCGTCGTCGGAGCGATGGCCACGCTGGTGCGCGAGCTCGGCGGGCGCGTGGTGGCCGAGGGTGTCGAGACGCAAGCGGAGCGCGCCGCGGTGCTCGACTGCGGGATCACGCTGATGCAGGGCTGGCTGTTCGCGAAGCCCGAGCCCGGCTTCACGACCCCGGTGCTGCGGTAGCGAACGCGTCGACGAGCTCGCTCGCGGTCGGTCGCGCTTCGGGGTCGGGCGACAGGCAGCGCGCGATGATCGCCTTGAGTGCGTCATCGATCTCGATGTCGAGCGCGCGCGATGGCGAGGCGATCCGGCCCGCCAGACGCGCCAGCACGGGCGCCTCGGCGAACGGCAACGACCCGGTGAGCAGCTCGTAGGCCATCACCCCGAACGCCCAGATATCGACGGCAGGTTTCGGATCGCGCGATCCCATGCTGAGCTCGGGCGCCATGTAGAGCGGCGTGCCGAGGATCGCGCCGGTCTGGGTCAGGCCGAGATCGCCGCCGGTCGCCATGGTGTCGCCGTGCGCGTCGATCGGGCCGGCCTTCGCCTCGCCGAGCGTGGCGATGCCGAAGTCGGTGAGCTTCGGGACGTTGCCATCGAGCAGCACGTTCGCCGGCTTGAGATCGCGATGGACCACGCCGCGACCGTGCATCGCCGCGAGCGCGGCCGCGACCTGCCGGAGGATCGGCAGCGCCCACGCGACCTCGCCGTAGCGCTCCTTGGCATGCGCGAGCGTCGAGCCGGCGACCAGCTCCATCGCGAGATACATGCCGGCGGGTGCGACGCCGACCTCGACGACATCGACGACGTTCGGGTGATCGATCGCGGCCGCGATCTTCGCCTCGCGCGCGAACCGCAGCAGGCCGTCGCGATCGATCTTGCCGCTCAGCACCTTCAGTGCGAGGTGCTTGCCGTCGGCGATCTGCTCGACCTCGTGGACCTCGCCCATGCCGCCGCGGCCGAGCGCGCGGACGATGCGGAACTTGTCCTCGATCAGATCGCCCGGCGACAGCCGCTGCGGCCCGGCCTCGGTGAGCTTGGTCAACGCCTCGGACAGCTCGCGCGACCGCTCGGCGACATCGGCGCGCGCACGCTCGCGATCGATCGTCTTGCGCTGCGTCTCGATGATCAGCGTCTGCCGGTAGCGGGCGCGATTCGCGCGCTCGACGATCACGTTCGCGAGCAACCCCGACAGCGTGCCGAGTAGCGGTGCGAGGCTCAGGAACCACGCCGACGATGTCGACAGCTCGCCGGCGATCACCGCGCGCCCGCGCAGCCCCT
>JAEYYY010000776.1 GCA_023430775.1 Pseudomonadota bacterium | reverse complement strand
CGTCGGCCAAGTCGTAAGCCAGTGTGATGGTGCGCGTGTGCACCGGTGAGTTTGATGCTCCTGGCGAGAACGCTGTCGCGGTGATGGTCGTCAGCCTGCTCGCGCCGGTTCGGATCAGCTTGCCCGTGCGGTAGTCATGTTGCCCGCCGACATGGAACTCGGTGGCGCCATTGCACTGGGTGCCTGCCTGCCAGGTGAAGGCGACCTTCGCGAACGAATGCGGCATGCCGGCGTTCGAGTTCTGTCCCCACTCGATGCGCTGGATCCGGCATTCCTTGTCGATCATCTGCTCGTAGAAGTAGGCGACCTCGTTGCCGAACACGTCGATCGTGCGCGTCAATGGAGCGAACCCATCCGCAACATTGGTGCAGCCACCCGTGAACGCGCTCTCCCCGAACAAGCTGATCGAGCCGTCTGTTGCTCGAGCTCGCCATCGAGCGGTGGCGCCTGGAACGAGCCGCTCGTATCGCGTGTAGCTCGTGTCGCCGTTCGCGATGCGATAGGTCTTCGACACATCGGCCGCGTGTGGCTCGGTGACCTCGACAAGTCTCGATTCACCGACCACGAAACGATCGAGGGTTCCCGGACCGATGCGGCCGTGCGAAGTGTCCTGCCGAATCATGCCCAACGACAGGGACCATCCTGCAGCAATGCCGCCGTAGATCGGTGCTTGCGACGAGTAGGTCAATGCCAGCGATGGCGCCATCCCGTTTCGTCCGGGCGGCACCTGGATCGGGTAGTTGTATTGCAGCGCGCCGGTCTGGGTGGAGACCGACGCATCACCCGCGCGGAGCTCCGCTGCCTTCGGTGGATCTGCTCCGATCACCGGCGCTGCGGAAGTGAAGATGTCCGTCGGACTGCCGGAAGCGCGCCCGAACTGAAAGATCGCAATCCCGACCATGAGCGTCGCGATTGCGCGTGCGTGGATCGTTGTGTTTCTGCGAGACATGACTCACTCCTTCCGCGCGGGCGTTGGCCGCGACGCTTCTGTGGATTTGGGAACGCAGGCTTGCGCCGCCTCTTGATCGAGGGCCGACAGCAAGCAGGTGACCTGCACCTCGTCGAGCTTTGACAGGCAGCTCGGAACGAAGTCATCGCCGAGCGCTGCGTTGAGCGCCTCTCGATGAGCTTCGATGTTGACCCCAGTTGCGATGTGGACATCGTTCAGCTGGAGCTCGACGAGGTGCCGGCGCAACTCCGAGCACCGTTGTTCATCGACGGGAACGCGCTCCGCGCCGCACGCGGCGAAGGACGCTTTGACGACCGCAATCAAAATAAGTCGTGACGGCTTCATGGTTCGCTCCGATCGGTTGGTGGAGGCGTCTCGATGAGCCGCCGGGATCGGAGTCGCCTGCCCAATGCACGACGCTTCGCTCCTATAAGAGTTCCAGCGGCGGCGAGCGCGTTTGGGCCGCGCCGCGTGTTCATCGCTCGAATTTTTTCGACCGCGTCAGTCCGCTGACCCCACGCGCCTAGCTACGTGGGCGGGCGAGCGCGAAGGCCGTCGACGAGCGTTCGCGAGGTTGAGCAGGGATCTACAGATTTCTTTCGATCCGTGTCGGCGATTTCGACCTTCGCGCTGGAGGGGGGCATGAAGGAACCAACCAAACGTCCGCTCCCCACTCCTCTCTCCGAACAAGGCATCGCCGAGCTCAAGCGTCAGCTCGAGCCCCCTCGCGTCCTTAGATCCATCCGTCAATATGCGCACCGACGCAAACGGTATGTCGAGCGAGCTCGAAAGGTCGACGATCGCTACGCAGACGAGCTGATCGCGAACGTGCTGGCCGACACCGTGATCGGCCGCATCAAGTGGGACCCGGACAGGGTGTGCCTCAAAAACCACGTGATGGATGCGATCCAATCTCGTTCGCGACACGACCACGATCACGGCGTCAAGTATCACCACGACAGCATCGAAGACCGCAGCGATGAGGACGCGGACCTCGGAGCGTCCGCCACTGCAAAGTTCCTGATCGCGACTTCGCTTCCGCCCGAGTCCGAGCGCCTCGAGTTCGGAGACATCGTGAGCAAGGTGTTCGCGAATCTGCAGCAACTCGCTGCCGGAGATGACGAGGTACTCCAGCTTCTCGCCGCCTATCGAAGGCTTCAGCTCGTTGCCGGCGACGTCCTCATCTTCACAGGCTTCAGCAGAGCAAAGTATCGAGCCGTGAGAAAGCGGCTCATGCGGCTGCTGGCTCACCTCCCCGACGAGCTCCGCCTCATCCAGGAGGAGTCATGACGGACGCCGACGACGATGAGCCGGTAGACCTGCTCGATGCGTTGTTCGAGGTGCTCGCGCAGTACGCGGCGGACCACGGAACGCCGACCGAGAAGGATCGAGCGTGGGCCAAACGTCTCCAACGCCTCACTCTCGCGCGGCTCGCGCAATACCGCAGCCTCGTGAGGCCTCGTGCCTGCGCGAACCACAACATCTCGACCTCGAGCGATCCCGGTGAGCGGCCCATCCGGCCGTCTCGACGCTGGAAGAAGGTATGAGGAGACCTTCCGCCAGACGACTTCGTGAACGACGTGCCCTCCAACGCGATATGGAGGGCTGGTTCGAAGACTTCTATCGCGACATCAGACCGCGCGGGCGCGAGCCACATCGATCGGCTCCGCGTTCGGACGACCCCGCCGTTTGTCTCGTCGCCGATTCCGAGGAGGAACGCCAATGATGAATCGTGCCCTTTTCAGCTCGCTTGCGATCCCACGAGGAGATCCGGAGCTAATCCGCACACCTCCAGTCGTGCCGTTGCCGGTGCTCGACGATCGACCGCCCGTCCTTCTGGTGTTCGACCACACCGATCTCGCCATCGAGCTCGCCTACGAGCGCTTTCCGCGGCCCGGAGGAAATCGCATTCGTGCGACGACTCGCAGCACGACGCTCTATCTGATCCCGAAATTGACTCCGGTGTTCGCGGTCAGCGAGGGGTTCGTGGTGTACGCGCGACAGCACAGCGACGGTCACACCATCGTGATCGATCATCGCAATGGCTGGGCGACCGTCTACTCGCGAGTCGATCACATGTTCGTGACACCCAGCGACCGCTTCCCGCGGCACGAAACGAAGGTCTCTGCCGGCGACATCCTCGGCTACGTCAGTACGTCGGAGTCTGGACCGCTCGACCCGTTGCGGTTCGAGCTCTGGAGGTGCAACCGCACCGATGACTACGAGCAGATGGATCCGCTGCGCTACATCCGCCAGTGGAAGTACGTCGCCTGGAGCGACGCGCGTATCGACTGGCGTTCACGAGCTCCCACCTAGTTCATGAGGCTCCGCCGCCGTCGGATTGCTTTGCGCGTCCCACAACTCAAATCAAAACGAGTTGACGACGGTAGGAGCCTCGCCATTTTTGAGGCGCCGCCGCCGTTGCTACACGTCACTGGAACCTCCCTCCCGTGGGGCAGCGGCGGCGGAAAGCCTCTCCATTCCGTCGGTTCACCGGTGCGGTGGCCGGTTTCCTTGTTCCATCTCGGAAGTAGCGATCGCTACCAGCTCGTTGAAGCGCGAGACGAGTGCTGGAGCGTTGGTTGCGAGGTATGCGCGACATGCCTCGACATCCAGGCTGGACTTGATCAGCGCGACCACATCCGCGCGGTCTTGCATGCGTGACGCTTTCAATTTCAAGTACACGAGCTGAGCTGCGTCGATGAACGAGCCCGGCGGTGCGGACAATGCGGTCTCGAGAAATGGCTCATCTTGCGCAGGAAACACCAGCTCGATCGCGATGCCATCGACCTCGAAAGGCACTCCAGCGCGCCACGAAACAACCTTCCCGCAACGAACGAACGCCTCTTCGCCGACGAGAAGTTCAATACGGTTCGCATTTCGCTGGTGTCCGTTCGCGCAGACAGCAAGCCCTCCGACAACGACATGCCGAACGTTCGCTGCGATCAGCGCCTCCGAGGCCAGCTGCAGCGCATCACGCACTCTACTTCCGACGACATCGTCGAGAAGGCTCGCGTCAGGTTTCGTCATCGAGCGTCACGCATTCGATCGATCCATTGTCATTGGCTAGCTCTCGGCAGCGCTGACCATCGGAGACCATCCCAGAAATCGATCGGCGAAAGCAGGCTGCTCGCGAGGCGCTCGTGATTCGCTGCGTTGCATTCTCCAACGAGAGTCCGATGTGGTTCCCCGTTCAAGAACCCGTGCAGGGTAGCTCGCTCGAGAGCACCACGCCCGATGGTGAAACCCGACGGCAACAGCTCGAGCGCATCGCGACGAAGGACTGCAGCGCTTGCCACATCCACTCGAGAACCTCTGCGCGCCACTCCTCGTTTGGTCGCGTCGCGCAAACTTGTTCGACTTCTCCGAGCTCACGGAACTGGAGACGACGTCGGCGGACGGACAAGCCAGCCTTTCGAGCCTGTGCGACGAACTCTGCCGTGTAAGGCGCATCGGGCGGCGCCATGCTTTCGGCATTGCCCTTATCACCTCGCAAGACCGCCGCAAGCTCGTTTTCGAGCGAGCGATACATGGGCGGGCTACGCTCGAAAAGCGCGTCGATCAGCTCGAAGGTGAGCTTTCCGGGGCGGTCATGCGCGTCGATTGTGCCTGGGGAAATCACTCGTTGGCTCTGAAATGCCGCCACCTGCGGGCCGGTGATACGATGGCTCCATGAAGCGGTTGCTCCTTGTCTCCGTGCTTGCCGCAGGTTGCGGAAGTTCCGCCTCGGAAGATCAGTGCAAGCAGCTCCTGGATCACCTCGTCGATCTCGAGTTCAAGAAGGCCGGCACCAACGCCCAGGCCGAATCGCAGAAGGTGGATCTCGGCAAGCAGAAGGCTGCGGTGGCCGAGGCGCGGTGGCCCGACTTCCTCGAGGCCTGCCAGCAGAAGACGGCGAAGGAGCGCGTCGAGTGCGCGCTTGCCGCCAGCGACCTCGATGCGGTCGCGAAGTGCGATTCGGATAACCAGTAGGGCCCTACTTCACTCTCTTCTTCGTCGCTTTCGTTTTCCCGACTGCTATCGGTTTCTTGGATTTCGGTCCGGTGGCCTTCCGCTTTGGTGGCCGCGGCGAGGAACGCGTTGCTCTCGACACTCGAACGGGTTTTAAGGCTTGCAGCGCTCTTTCCACCGATTCGCTCAGCTCCGGTGATTCCGCCAGAGCGGCAAGCTGCCGGGCTCGAGCTCGGATTTGCTCGAGGTCCAGCAACGGATACAGCGCGAGCAGCGCCGTGATGTCGTCGATGTCCTTGCCGCGTGCTGCGATCGCCTTGAAGACGACCAGGTCCTCCGGTTTTGCCATCGGAGCATCCACGGATCCGAAGGCTGCGACGGTGGCGCTGGAGATCGCTTGATGTTCGAACGGCGTCCACGCGAGAGAAACGTCGAGGTCGACACCGGTCGGGGCATGGCGAACGAGAAGGACGAGGCTCTCGCTTGCGAACTTCGCGGCGTCCTCGATCCGCGGCACGATCTTCTGCGTCGCGAGCGTCCGCAGGACCGCAGGGATGTCGACCTCGTCACCACGGACGGCCGCGTCGATGTCCGTCGTGAAGC
The DNA here is from genome assembly GCA_023430775.1 of Pseudomonadota bacterium. Taxonomy (GTDB): domain Bacteria; phylum Myxococcota_A; class Polyangia; order Haliangiales; family Haliangiaceae; genus JABFXX01. The sequence continues at coordinate 1,940 of JAEYYY010000776.1, read as the reverse complement.
GCCGGACACCTCGGGCTATCACGGCGATACCACCGATCACCATCCAAGCGGCACCGGTCGCCTCTAGAGCCGAGCTCAAGGCATGAAGCGCTTGCTCGAGGCGGCGATCAGCGCGTCCGATCACGGATTGCCCGCTTCTGGATCTGCACCCACCGCTGGCGCACGACTTCCACGCCGGCCTCGCTGCCCGGGTCACGCGGGCCGGGCCACACACCCATTGCCGCAAGTGCGTTCGACGCCGAGATCGCTTCCGCTACTGCCTGCTCCACATCCGGTCCTGCCTCGGTCAGTGCTCTCCGACTGCGTGCTGCCGCCAGCTTTTGTCCATCAAGCCAGCGCCGAACAGCGCGTGCTTCGTTCGCTCGTGCCGTTCGCTTCATGAGGTGATCTTAGTTCGTCCGGAACGAATCGAGCATTCGTTTCGCGTCGGCGGAGTCCCCGGGCTGCGCGATCACGATGTAGCCCCGGCCATCTTTCACCACGAGCCGGAACGCCCGGATGGTGTCGCCATCACGGATGTCGAACCGGCGCTCCGTGGGTGAGGACTTGTACTCGCGCACGAGTTGATGGCGACCGATCATCAGCTCGCGCGTGCCTTCGAGCCAGGCCTCTGCGTTGCCGGCCTCGGCCCACGTCACGTAGTACTCGGAGGACCACACCTTCGACATCACGAACTGCTCCGGCGACGATTGCTCCGTGATCGAGCCCGGCATCTCGACGGTGAACTTCGCCGTCGGGTGCGTGTAGACCTCCCAGTGCGCCGGCACGACGAGGAACAGCGCGACGACCGCGAACACGAAGCCGGCGAGCCAGGTGGCAAGCAGGCCGGCGGTGGCACCGATCGACGGCGCGCGCGTGGTGGCGGCATCGAGCAGGCCCTCCATCATCTGGGCCTGCAGCTTGTGGGCGCCGCGCCACTTGATCGCGGTGTCGGCGGGGACGCTGCTCCACATCGCACGGTAGAGCGTGCGGCGCTGCTGATCGGAGAGTGCGGCGGGATCGGCGGGGAGATCGAGCGGGCGCAGCTTCTCGGCCTCGGCGAGCTGGCGCTTGCGCGCGGCGAGGTTGAGCAGCATGAAGACGCCGATCACGACGAAGATCCACTCACCGTAGAAGATCGACAGCACGACGATGCCGACCGCCGTGATCGCGCGAACGATGATCTCGAGGTGGCGGTTGCGCGAGTAGAGGAGGACCGAGAACAGCTGGCCACCGTCGAGCGGCTCGATCGGCAAGAGGTTCAGCGCGTTGACCACGATCAGGATCAACGCGAGCGTGTTGACCCAGCCATCGACGCCCACGAAGCCGAGCACGAGACCCGCGAGGATGCCGGGCAGCGGGCCGAGGAGAAGGACGAGCGCTTGCTTCCAGCGCGCGACACCGACCCGGCGGCCCGAGGCGGCGGCACCGAACAGCGGGATGAAGAAGATGCGGACATCGGTGTAGCCGAACGCGCGCATCGCGATCGCGTGACCGAGCTCGTGCACCATGAGCACGCCGACGAGCAGCGCGAGATCGAGGATCGATGACGAGCCGCGCATCATCGAGAACGCGACGAAGATGCCAAGCGTGACGAGCAGGAAGACGGTCTTCTGCTGGACCTTCGGCGGATGGAGCAGGAGCTTCACCGCTTCCTGATAATCGCGCTCCTCCATCGGATCTTCGAAGGCGTCCGGATCGACGGGGGACGTGGGCTCGGAGCTCGTGCGTGCGGAGTTTGCCGCGGCATCTACCTCGTCGGCCGTGCGGGTAGGTTTCGTCGCGACGGCGACATCGAGGGAATCGGGCTTGGCAGGTTCCGCGGAACCGGGATCAGGCTCGCTCATCCAGCACCTCCATCACTGCTGCCGCGGCACGCTCGCCGACGGCGGCGGACGCCGTGGCACCGAGACCACCGAGCGCCGCGGCCCAGACGAGCCACGGCCGGGTCACATCCCGCC
>JAEYYY010000681.1 GCA_023430775.1 Pseudomonadota bacterium | reverse complement strand
CATGGCACCGGAGGCGGTGACCAGCGGCAAGGATCTCGACGCGCGCAGCGACCTGTGGGCGGTCGGCGTGATCGCGCACGAGCTACTGACCGCGCGGCCGCTGTTCGCGCGCAAGAACGAGTACGAGACGCTGCTCAAGGTGCAGAAGGGCGACATCGCGAAGCCGTCGACCTTCAACGAGAGCTGTCCACCGGAGCTCGACGACATCGTGCTCGGGCTGCTCGCGCGCGATCCCGACGAGCGTTACCTCGACGCGGCGACGCTGCGCGAGGCGCTGATCGATCTGCGGCGCAAGCTCAAGCTCGCGACGAGCACGCGCGACATCGCGACCTGGCTCGACTGGGCGTTCTCGCTCGAGACTCCGGGCGGCTTCTCGCAGGGCACCGTGGATCGCAGCGGCTCGGGTGCGTTCGATCTCCAGGCCGCGGCGCGCTCGCTGTCGACCATGGCCGCGGCGCACCTGACGCCGACGCCCAAGCCGCGGCGCGAGGACGACGAGGCGGTCGAGATCGCGTGGGGTGGCGGCGAGGAGCACGAAGCCGCCGGCAAGCCGATCGAGCTCGACGACGTACCGGACGTGTCGGCCAAGTTCAGCGCCGCGTCGCGCAGCGGGCGAAACGTCCGCGACCCCGACCAGCACGGCGACGACCACGACGACATCCCGGCGCCGGAGCCGTCGCACGGCGTGCTGCGGCCGAAGCGCGATACCGATCGCAGCGCCGCCGTGCCGTTGCCGTTGCCCGCGCCACCGAAGACGCCGGTGCCTCCGCCCCGCGAGCGCCGCTCGACGGCGAAGGGAGTATCTGCGCGCCCCGACACGCTCGACGTTCCGAGCGGCGTGCTCGGCGTCGATCGCTCGCACGCGCGCGCACTGTCGGAGATCTCCGAGCCGCCGCTGCCGCGCGATACCCAGCCATCCGCGGTGGTGGTGCCGGTGGCCCAGGTCGAGCCCGAGCGACCGAGCGAGCCGCCGGAGCGCAAGAGCCTCGACGACATGGTCGACGATCAGCTGCTCGCGACGCAGCCACGGCCCAGACGCACGCCGCGCGAATCGCGACCGTCGCAGCAACCGATCTCGATCGGCGACGCGATCGTCGCGCGCGAGTCGGTGCGCAGCCGCGCGTGGATCTGGATCCTCGCGCTGGTCATCGTCGGGGCGGGCGGTGCCGCGTACGCACTGTTCTTGACCGGCGGAGACCATGCCGCCACGCAGGTCGCCGACACCAGCCCCGCCGCGAAGACGGGCGTCGAGGCCAAGCATGCCGAGCCGGCGAAGCAGGCCGAGCCCGCGCCGCAGAAGGGCACGCTGCGCTTCGTCGTCGAGCCGGATGATGTCTCGATCTCGATCGAAGGCGTCGCGCAGCACGAGGGATCGCCGTGGTCGCTCGAGTTGCCGCCCGGCGCCCACAAGGTCGAGCTGCGTCGCAACGGCTACAAGCCGCGCGTGACCTCGATCGAGCTGTCGCCGAACGAGACCCAGACGCTGCTGGTCACGCTCGAGAAGGCGCCGCGCAAGATCGGTCGCGACATGAACGCGCAGGCCACGCTGATCCTCGACTCCGAGCCGCAGGGCCTCGAGGTGATCATCGACGGCCGCATGATCTCCGACCGCACGCCGGTGACCCGCGTGATCAAGGCCGGTCCGCACGTGATCGCGTTGCGCCAGAACGGCGTCGAGGTGTGGCGGCAGAACCTGGTCGCCGAGGCCGACGCCGACCACGAGTTCCGGCCGGTGTTCAGCGAGCAGAAGAAGCGCGAGCGCCGGCAGCGCATCGTCGGCAATCCGAGCGAGCGCGCCGTCGAGACCACGGATAGTGCACCGCCCGTCGATCCGCCGCCCGAGGCGAAGACCGAGACCGCGCCGATCGCGATCGCGCCGAAGATCGAGCCCCCTGCTCCGCCGGCACCCCTGCCACCGCCGGCACCCAAGGCCAAGCCCGTCGCCGTGCCGCACTCGGGCCCGGTGATGGTCGCGCCGAACGCCGTCCGCCGCGTCGCCGGCGAGACGCCGACGCTCGGTGCGTCGAAGCCGGAGAACATGCCGCCGGTGGTCGCCGCCAAGGTCTGCATCGACACCTCCGGGGCGGTCAGCTCGATCGACATCATCACCAAGCTCGAGCGCCACACCACGGTCGACCTGGTGTCGTCGATGAAGGCCTGGCGCTATGCGCCGTACAAGCAAGACGGCACCGCGGTGCCGGCGTGCTTCTCGGTGAACTTCCGGGTGAAGTGAGGTTCGACCGTTGTATCGGTCGAACCTGGTTCGACCTCAGCCCTTCTGAGCCACGATCTTGCCGGCGAACATGTCCATGCCGCAGGCGAAGCGAACCTCGCCATCGTCGGGCACCGTCACCTGGATCTCGTACGGCTTGTCGATCGGCAGCTGGTGCAGCTTGCCGTCGGGCGACTTCAGCTCGGCCATGCACTCGCCACCCGACTCGCGGCGCGTGAACACCAGCTTGAGCTTCTCGCCCGGCTTGCCCGGAATCTTGTCGGGCGTGTAGCCGTCGCGCGTGGCCTCGATCTGGATCGTGCGCACCTTCGAGCCGTCGTCGGCGGTGGCGACGGTACCGGTGTCGAGCGTCGCCTTCGGCGGTGGGGTCGACTCCTTCTTCGCTTCCTCCTTCTTGCAGGAGGTGACGGCGAGGACGAGGCCGAGTGCGAGGGCTACGCGCATGACGGCGAACCTAGCGCGGTCGGGCCTAGGTCGCAAAGCGCGCCGACACCGCACCCTTGGGCGAGGCGTTCTCGTGATCGGCGAACGGGTCGGCCCAGTTCTCGAACTGGAGGATGCCGAGCTCGGCGAAGCGCTGGCGCTGGCGATCGGAGAGCAGGTCCATCTTCTTGATCGCCGGGACGATCTTCGCGAACAACATCTGCCGGAACATCACCTGCGCCTGGTTGTTCAGCGCGATCTCCATGCACTGCTTCACCGGCAGGCCGGTCTTCTCCCACACCTCCTGGAACAGGAAGCGATCGCGCATCAGCCGCGCGGCCTCGAACACGAAGTCCTCGCGCTCGCGCTTCATGCTCTCCGGCTGCTCGCGGTAGTAGTCGCGCAGCGACAGGATGCCGAACGCGACGTGGCGCGCTTCGTCGCCGATCACGTAGGTGGTCAGCTCCTTGAGCAGCGGCTCCTGGGTCTGGCTGCGGATCAGGCCGAACGCGGCGAGCGCGAGGCCCTCGACCATGATCTGCATGCCGAGGAACTTCATGTCCCAGCGGCTGTCCTTGAGGATCAGATCGAGCAGCGTCTTGAGGTGGGGATTGACCGGGTAAGAGAACCCGATCTTGCTGTGCGTGTAGCGGTTGAAGACGTCGACGTGGCGCGCTTCATCGACGACCTGCGAGGCCGCGTACAGCTTGCTATCGAGATCGTGAACGCTCGGCACCAGCTGCGCGGTCGCG
>JAEYYY010000627.1 GCA_023430775.1 Pseudomonadota bacterium | reverse complement strand
GGCGCGAGGAGGGCAGGGCCACCGGTGGCGGTGCGATCTGTCGGCAGCGAGGCCGGCGCGGGCGCCGTGTCTTCGAGCTCGAGCTGTGCCACCGAGCGGAAGGTACCAGCTCGCGCGTAGGCGGCTGGAACGACGGTAGAAGCAAAAGTGGACAGCGCATCAGGATCCCTCCGATGAGAATCGGGTAATGCGACGGACGCGCCATCAGGAGGTAGGTTCCTTGACTCGGCCGTCTGTTCACATACCTTCGAGCAACATGTCGGGGAGCGATCGCAGCTGGACCATCGCGCCCACGCTGATCACGTTCGGCGGCGCGTTGATCGCGGCGCTGCTCTACTTCGATGGTGACCTCGATGCGATCGCCGATCGGCTGACCACGCAGCGCGAGCCCGATGTCGCGACCGCCGCCGGCCCGACGTTCGCGGCCAAGCCCGTGCAGGTCGCCGATGCCGAGCCCGATCCAGATGACAAGCCGGCGACGGTGATCCCCGATCGCGGCGATCGCAGCCGCGTCGGCGCGCTCGAGGACGTCTGCCTCGAGGGCACGCCCACGGCGTGCAAGCGCTGGGGCATGGACGGCTTCTATCGCGCGATCAGCGACAGCAAGAAGGGCAAGCTCGGCCGGGCGATCCGGGTGTCGTGGTACGGCGACTCGGTGATCGCGACCGACGCGATCCCGAGCCGGCTGCGCGGCAAGCTACAGAGCACGCTCGGCGATGGTGGCCCCGGCTTCGTCTACCTGGTCGCGCCGCACAAGTTCTGTCACCACGAGCAGGTCGAGCGCTCGCAATCGGGGTGGATCCCGTACGCGATCTCGACCACCGCGATCGGCGACAAGATGTACGGCGCCGGCGGCAGCACCGCCGAGACCTACGGTGGCAACGCGACGTTCAAGCTCAAGACCGGCGCCGCCAACGCCGAGCTCTACTACCTGACGCAGCCCAAGGGCGGCACGCTCGCGATCAACGCGGGCGGCAGCGAGGTGATCAAGGTCGAGACGGCCGGCGACGGCAAGGCCGTGGCGTACGCGTCCACCAAGCTGCCCCCGACGAAGAAGCTCGAGTTCGAAGCCAAGGGAAAAGTGCGCACGTTCGGCGTCGCGCTCGAGAACGCGGCGGGCATCGTCGTCGACAACTTCGGGATCGTCAGCGTCAACGTGAAGAGCTTCAAGAACCACGACGCCGCGCACTTCACGGGCGAGCTCGCTCACCGCAAGGCGGACCTGCTGATGATCATGATCGGCGCCAACGAGGCGGCGTGGCTCGGGCCCGGCGATCGCGACACCAAGGAGTACGCGAGCCGCTACGAGCCGGTGCTGAAGATGCTGCGCAAGGGCAGGCCGGATGGCTCGTGCCTCGTCATCTCGCCCACCGATCAGGCGGAGAGCAAGGACGGCAGGTATCCGTCGCGGCCGGTGATGCCGGTGCTCGTCGAGGCGCAGCGCAAGGCCGCCGCCGCCGCGGGCTGCGCGTTCTTCTCGACCTACGACTGGATGGGCGGCAAGGGTAGCGCCTCGAAGTGGTTCGCGAAGCGCTACGTCGGTAGCGACTTCCAGCACCTCACCACGGCGGGTGCCGCGAAGATGGGCGATGCCCTCTACGAAGCGTTGATGACCGGGTTCGGGAGGTATGCGGGCCCTTAGCCTCTGCATCCTCCTCGCGGCGGGCTGCGGAAGCGGCGGCTGTGATGGCGAACGTGCGAAACCGCCGGAGATGCCGCGTCAGCCGCCGACGGTGGCGGATGCGGGCGCCGCCGCGCTGAACCCGGATGCGCCCGAGCAGCGCGTCGATCAAGGGCACCTCGACGCGCCGCGCGGCACGCTCGATCAGCTGTACCGCGCACTCGCGGCGACGGAACAAACGCCGGCCTCCGGGCGTGTGTTGCTCGTGTTCTTCGGCGATTCGCACACCGCGGGTGATTCGATGACCTCGCGCGTGCGCACCACCTGGCAAGCGCGATTCGGTGATGCCGGGCGCGGCCTGGTCGCAGCGGGCCGGCCACCGGCGCGCCACTATTACCAGCGCGACGTCCGCTACGGGACCAGCGGAGCGTGGAAGAGCGCGGTCGGCGGCGTGCGCGATCCGGAGCCGTACGGCATCGCCGGACTGCGCGTGTACGGCGAGCGCAAGGGCGCCCAGCTGTGGGTCGAGACCTGCGCCGACTGTCAGGCCGGCACCAAGGTCGGGCAGTTCGAGATCCTCTATCAGGCGTCGCCAACCGGCGGCACGCTCCGCTATCGCGTCGACGATGGCGTGTGGAACACGCTGACCACCAAGACCACGGCGATCGAGCCACCGCACCCGGCGCGCCAGGTGATCGCGGTGCCCGACGGCCCACACAAGCTGACGCTCGAGCACGCGGGTGGCGGCAACGTCGATCTCTATGGCGTGGCGCTCGAGCGGTCGCAGCCCGGGGTGATCGTCGATTCGCTCGGCGTGGTCGGCCGGCGCCTCGGCAGCTTGCGATCGTGGGACTGGTCGATCATCGGCGAGCAGCTGGCGACCCGCGATCCGAAGCTGGTCGTGCTGCAGTACGGCACCAACGAGGCGGATGATCCGGATCTCGATCTCGAGGCGATCGCGAAGTACTACGACGACACCATCCTGCGCATCCGCGCGGCCGCCCCGACGGCCTCGATCTTGATCCTCGGACCGCCGGACATGGGCGTGCGCGAGGCGGGCAGGAGCTGCGATCGGATGAAGAAGAAGCCGGTGACCGATCCGAACGAGGTCGTCGAGGTGATTCCGGAATGCCAGTGGCGAACGCCGTCGGTGCTGCGCGAGATCATCTCGATGCAGCACGCGGCGGCGCTGCGCAACCGGGTCGCGTTCTTCAACACGTTCGCCGCGATGGGCGGCGCCGATCGGATGGCGGGCTGGGTGAGCGGCGAGCCGAAGATGGCCTACAAGGATCACGTCCACCTGACCGACCTCGGCTACCAGCGCTGGGCCGACGAGCTCTCGAGTGCGCTGTTCGCCGACTACGCACGGTGGCGCGCGACCGAGAAACTTCCACCGAGCGCGGCACTCGCGCGGGCGCCGAAGCCGCAGTAGATGCTGTTCTCGTCCCCCGACTACCCGGTCTTCCTGATCGCGGTGTTCTTTCTCTACGGCCTGGCGCGCTGGGGATCGTGGGCGTGGGCTCGCTACGCGATGATGCTGCTGCTCGGCGACATCGTGTTCATGCTCGTCGCCAAGGATCCCGACACGCTGTGGGATCCGATCGGTGGCCCACTGTTGCGACTGGTGACCGGCGGCGAGTGGTCGTCGGCCCTGGTCGGTCAGTGGGCGATCGGCGGCGCCCTGGTCGCGGGCGCGATCGCGATCGGGCGCCGTCACGCCGACTGGATCACCTCGGAGGAAGGGCAGAGGAAGATCGCGCTCGGCATGGTCGTCGTGATCGCGGCGATCGGCGGGTCGGCGATCGGCGCGCACCTGACGCCGGCCGATCCGCCGCCGATCGCGATCGATCCGTACTGGCCCGGGTGGCTCGCGAGCTGGATCAAGCCGCACTCGGCGCTCGATCAGCTGACGTTCGTCCTGATCGCGCACGGGCACCTGTTGATCCTCGGGATCCTCGGCGTCGGCATCGGCGCGACCCCGCACGGCGAGCGCAATCCGCTCGGCCGCGTCGTCGTGCTGTTCGTCGTGTCGATGCTCTTCTATCACGCGTGGGCGGCGGCGATGCCGGGGCTCTATCGCTACCTGCTGTTCCTGCTGCTCGGCACGATCGTCCTCGATTACTACCTCGGGCTCTGGATCGAGCGCGCCGAGAATCAGCGCAAGCGCAAGGCGCTGGTCATCGTGTCGCTGTGCTCGAACCTGGGGATCCTGTTCTTCTTCAAGTACTACGACTTCTTCCTGATCGATGTCCTGCAGTCCGATGCCGAGCCGCTGCGCCTGATCCTCCCGGCGGGCATCTCGTTCCACACGTTCCAGTCGCTGTCGTACACGATCGACGTCTATCGACGAGAGATTCCGGCCACCAGGTCCGGCGTCGAGTTCGCGACGTTCGTGCTGTTCTTCCCGCAGCTGGTCGCCGGTCCGATCGTGCGCGCGCACGACCTGTTGCCGCAGCTGGCGAAGCCGCCGGCGCTCGAGCTGCAGAGGGCGACCGACGGGTTGTTCCGCGTCGTCGTCGGGCTGTTCAAGAAGATCGCGATCGCGGATGCGCTGGCGCTGGCGATCGTCGATCGCGTGTTCGACAATCCGTCGCACTTCTCGTCGATCGAGGTGCTGTGCGGCGTCTACGCGTACGCGCTGCAGATCTATCTCGACTTCTCGGCCTACTCGGACATCGCGATCGGCTCGGCGCAGATCCTCGGCTTCAACCTGCCGGAGAACTTCCGCACCCCGTATCGCTCCGCCAACATCCAGGAGTTCTGGCGGCGCTGGCACATCTCGCTGTCGACCTGGCTGCGCGACTACCTCTACATCACGCTCGGTGGTAGCCGCGGCGCCGAGTGGAGGACGTACTTCAACCTGGCTGCGACGATGCTGCTCGGCGGCCTGTGGCACGGCGCCTCGTGGGCGTTCATCGTGTGGGGCGCGCTGCACGGCTTCGGCCTCGCGGTGACGCGCTACTTCCAGCGCTCCGCGAAGGACAGCGCCGCCGCGATCCGGCTCGCGATCGCGTGCGCGATCGTCGCCATGCTCGGGCTCGGCGCCCTGAAGGCAGGGCTGTGGTTCGACGACACCTGGAGTCAGCTGATCCTGTTGTGGGTCGCGGTGACGCCGATCTGGGCCGTGCTGACCGCGTGGCTCGGCCGCGATGAAAAAGCGCGGCCGCGACCGGTGTCCACCGGATCGCCGCTGATCGCGATGTTCCGCGGCTCGCAGGGCTTCGATACGGCGCTCGCCGTCGAGCTGTTGCGGATCGGCATGTGCCTGGTCGGCATCGGCTTCCTGTTCGAGCTCGAGTACGCCGAGTCGTGGACGTGGATCCCGACGAGCCTCGTGATGTGGGGCATCGGCATCGCCGCCGACGTGCTCGAGAGCGGCACCGACCGCTGGGACGTCCGGCTGGTCGCGGTGCTGCGCCGCGCGGTCGCCGTGATCCTGGTCTTCCACTACGTCTGCCTCGCGTGGGTGTTCTTCCGCTGCGGCTTCATGCCGGACTCGTTCGACGCCGCGCTCGCGGTGCTGAAGCAGATCGCGGAAGGCGACACCGGCACCGCCAACCTCGGCAAGATCGTGACGACCGCGCTGGTCGTCGGCTTCACCTGTCACTTCTTCGCCGACGGCAGCTTCCGCTGGCTGCGCGATCGCTTCGTCGAGATGCCGTTCTGGGCGCGCGGCATCCTGCTCGCCGGCGTCGCGCTCGTGCTGCGCGAGCTCGCGCATCACGACATCGTGCCGTTCATCTACTTCCAGTTCTGAACAGCGCGAGCACCGCCTCGGCGACGGCCTCCGGCGCCTCGAGCTGCGGATAGTGGCCGACGCCCGGCAGCTCGACGACATCGGGATTCGGGATCAGCTCGCGATAGCGCGCGGCCATGTGGGCGCCGCTGATCGGATCGGCGAGGCCGTTGATGAAGCGCAGGGGGAGCTTCGCGTCGACGAGCGCGCCGACCCAGCGCGAGCGGTTGTCCCGGCGCTCCTCGATGTACGAGATGATCTTCGGCATCACGCGCATGCCGTGATCGCCGCTCGCCAGCTGCCACATCGCGCGCAGCTCCGCGTCGGTCACCGGCTTGTCACCCCAGATCCGCGTCATCGAGCGCACGAACGTCCTGTACGAGGAGACGCGCGCGATCAGCGAGCCGATCGGTGACGCGAGCAGCTTCTGGGTGACCAGCGCGCGATGACTCTCGGGGAAGATGCCGCCGTTGAGCAGGCAGCAGGCGACGATCTTCGCCTTCGCAGCGTGCTGCCGCGCGAGCAGCTCCTGCGCGACGGTGTCGCCGTAGTCGTGGGCGAGCAGGCGATAGCGAGTCACGCCCTCGCGCTCGAGCAGCGCCTCGAACAGATCGACCTGCTTGAAGATCGAGTAGCTGAAATCGACGGGCTTCGCGCTGAAGCCGAAGCCGATCATGTCGAGCGTCAGCACGCGGTACTGCGCGGTCAGCTGCGGCCAGATCGGCCACCAGTCCCAGCTCGCCGTCGGAAAACCATGGATCGCGAGGAGTGG
>JAEYYY010000604.1 GCA_023430775.1 Pseudomonadota bacterium | reverse complement strand
GGCCACGACCCGAACGCTATACCACCCCTAAACGACCGGACCCCCGGGTTCCCGGGGCTCGCTAGGGGGGAAAGTCGCGCGCCTGGTGGCGCGATTTCAGGACCTGGTGGTCCTCGAAGCTAGTGGTTCGTCGCGCTGTGACGGCGGATGAACGTGGGGACATCGAGCTCGGACTCGGTATCGATCTCGCCCGCGAGCACGGCCTTCATCGACGGCCGCGACTGCGCGCGCTTGCGATCGGGCTGGACCAGCGGCTCGCCGGAGGCCGGCGCAGGACCCGAGCCCGACGCCCACGCGATCGAGGCGCTGTTCGCATCGGCGGCCGGGACCGGCTCGCACAGCTCCGAGAGGGCGCGCTCGATGCCCTGCGCTTCCTCGGCCGGTGCATCGAAGGTGACGTCGATCTCCGGCTCCTCGACGATCATGGCCGTGCGACGCGCCGGCACCATCGGCGGGTACTCCTTGGTGATCTGCGTCGACACGTCGTACGGGATCGAGATCTGCGGGTTGCTCGCGCGCCGCGTGGTGGGTGGCGTCGAGGCCGCCGGCATCCGGGTGTTGACCTCGGGGACGATCGTCTCGGTCTTCGCGGCACGATCGAAGCCCGTAGCGATCACGGTGATGCGAACTTCCTCGGACAGGTTCGGATCGATCACCGAGCCGAAGATGATGTTGGCGTCCTCGTGCGCTGCCTGCTGGATCAGCGACGACGCCTCGTTGACCTCGTGCAGCGTCAGGTCCGGGCCGCCGGTGATGTTGATCAGGATGCCGGTCGCGCCCTCGATGTTGACGTCCTCGAGGAGCGGCGAGCTGATCGCCATCTCGGCCGCTTCCGTCGCGCGGCGCTTGCCGGTGCCGACGCCGGTTCCCATCAGCGCGCGGCCCATGTCCTTCATGATCGTGCGCACGTCGGCGAAGTCGACGTTGATCAGGCCGGGGACCGTCATCAGGTCCGAGATGCCCTGCACCGCGTTGAGCAGCACCGAGTCCGCCTTGCGGAATGCCTCGACCATCGAGGTCTGCTGGCCGACGAGCGCGAGCAGCCGGTTGTTCGGGATCACGATCAGGGTGTCGACCGCTTGCTCGAGACGAGCGATGCCTTCGACCGCCTGCTTGCCGCGCTTCTTGCCTTCGAAGCCAAACGGCTTGGTGACGACGCCGACCGTCAGCGCACCGCAGTCGCGAGCGATCTGCGCGATCACCGGCGCGGCGCCCGTGCCCGTGCCGCCGCCCATGCCGGCGGTGACGAACACCATGTCGGCACCGCTGATCAGATCCGCGATGCTCTGCATCGACTCTTCCGCCGAGCGGCGGCCGACCTCGGGGTTCGCACCCGCGCCGAGACCCTTGGTCAGCGCGTTGCCGAGCTGGATCTTGTGCGGCGCCATGTTGGCCTCGAGGGCCTGCATGTCGGTGTTGGCGACCACGAACTCGACGCCGTCGAGGTTGCCGCTGATCATCGTGTTGACCGCGTTACCGCCGCCACCACCGACACCGATGACCAGGATCTTGGCGTGAGAGACGTCGTCGAATTCGATGAGTGCCATGGCAGTTTCCCTCCGAGTAAGCCCATATGAAAGTGGGGCCTGGTGGCGGGCAACTTTTTGTGATCGAGCGCCCGTCGTTTTGTTGCGCGCGAGATCTCTCCGCGCATTTTTCACATCGGCTCAGAACATCTCGGCGAGCCGCGACCACGCGCGCTTGAACATGCCGGGGCGATCGTCGCCGCGCAGCGGCAGCTGGACCGTCTTGCCCTGATCGGCACCGAACATCACCAGGCCGACGCCCGTCGAGTACGACGGCGAGCGCACGACATCGACGAGCCCACCGACCTTGGTGGGAGCGCCGCGGCGCACCGGCAGGTTGAGCGCGTGCTCGGCCACCTCGGTGACGCCTTCCATCGCGGTGGCGCCACCGGTGAGCACGACACCCGCGGCGAGCCCGTCGTAGAAGCCGGAGCGCAACAGCTCCTTCTTGACGTGCTCGAAGATCTCCTCGACGCGCGGCTCGATCACCTCGACGAGCTCCATCCGCGGGATCACGCGAGGACCGCGGCCGCCGACCGACGGCACTTCCATCTTGTCGCCGGCGTCGACCAGGCCGCGCCACGCGCAGCCGTACTTGCGCTTCATCTTCTCCGCCGAGTCGAGCGGCGTGCGCAGCACGGTGGCGATGTCGTTGGTGACGTGGCCGCCGCCGAGCGGCAGCACCGACGTGTGCACGATCGCGCCGTCGGCGTAGACCATGATGTCGCACGTGCCACCGCCGATATCGATGACGGCGACGCCGAGCTCCTTCTCGTCGTCCTCGAGCACGGCCTGCGACGACGCGAGCGACTCGAGCACGATGTCGGCGACCTGCAGGTTGCAGCGGTTCGCGCACTTGATGACGTTCTGCGCCGACGCGACCGCGGTGGTCACGATGTGAACCTTGGCCTCGAGCCGCACGCCGGCCATGCCGAGCGGATCGCGAATGCCGTCCTGATCGTCGACCACGTACTGCTGCGGCAGCACGTGAAGCACCTCGCGATCCATCGGGATCGGGACGGCCTTCGCCTGATCGATGACGCGCGCGATGTCGGCGTCGCGGACCTCCTTGTCCTTGACCGCGACGATACCGTTCGAGTTGATGCCGCGCACGTGGGCGCCGGAGATCGCGGCGTACACCGTCGTGATCTCGCAGCCCGCCATGTTCTCCGCCTCGTCGACGGCCTGCTGGATCGCCGACACCGTGGCGTCGATGTTGACGACGTAGCCGCGGCGCAAGCCCTTCGACGGCGCACTTCCGATGCCGATGATGTCGACACCGTCCTCGGTCACCTCGCCCGCGATGCACGCGATCTTGGTGGTGCCGATGTCGAGTCCGACGATGATGTCGTTGGTCTTGGGCTTGGCCATGATGTTTGGGTACTCAGCTTTTGAAAGACACGGTGACGTGGTCGAGACGGGTATCGAGATGGATGACGCGGGCGCGCGTGCGCTCGTCGGTGGACAGCTCGTTCCACACCGCGTCGAACGTCGCGAGGCGCGTGGGGATGTCCGCACCCGGCTTGCCATGCGACGACCCGAGCTCGATCTCGATCGCGGGCTCGCGGGCGATCAGCGAGATGCCGCCGTGCAGGTCGTAGCGAAGCTCGCTGATCGGTAGCCGATCGGAGGCGTGCCACTGCGCGAGCACGGCGAGTGCGGCAACCACGCGGCGCGCCGTGACGGCCGGATCGCGCTTGTAGTCGGCGCGCGAGAGACCGGTGACCAGCGGCAGGTCGCCTCGCTCGCTCGCGTGCGCGCGCTTGCACGGGGGGCCCTGCGCTTCGGCGAGGTTGAGA
>JAEYYY010000568.1 GCA_023430775.1 Pseudomonadota bacterium | reverse complement strand
TGTTCCTGCCGACGAAGTCGCTGCAGCCGGTCGGCGCCGAGGTGAAGTTCGAGCTCCGGCTGGCGACCGACACGCCGGTGCTGCTCGGACTCGGTCGCGTCAAGCTGACGAAGGCGCCGGATCCCGAGCAACCGAAGGCGTCGTTCGGCATGGCGATCGAGCTGATGCGGGTGACGCGCGAGAGTCGCGATCTGATCCTGCGCATGCTCGAGCGTCGCAAGCAGCTCGGCTTGCCCGAGGTCGGGATCCCGATGCCGGCGGATCTCGATGCGGCGCGGCGGCAAGACTTCGTCGATACCGCGGTGCGCGATGCCGCGAGCGCGCCGGTTCCCGCTGCGGTGTCTGCGGTCGATTCGGGTCCCGCGGAGGCGAGCACCGGCCTGTTGACCGCGCCGCGTCGCGCGAGCGGACCGCTCGCCGTGCAGAAGGCCGTCGAGATCGAGCCGCTGCCTCCGGAGCCGCCGCGCAAGAAGCGCCCGGGCTTGTCGGAGCTGATCGAGCGCGCGTCGGGACCGATCGCGGCGGTGACGGTGCCGGGGCTCGACGAGGACGTCGATGTCGCCGCGGTGGTGGCGCGTGCGAGAGCGCTCGCGGCCGGTGGCGATCTCGACAGCGAGCTCGAAGCGCTGGTCGACTCGCAGGCGGCGCCGATCGAGATCGGAATCGAGGCCGCCTCCGCCGAGCTCGCGCGCCAGCTCGGTGGTGTCGCCGTGCGGCGCGGTGCATCGGCACCGACGAGCTGGGCACCGCCACCGGCTGTTGTCGATCTGAAGGCCGACGAAGGCGGCGAGGCGAAGCTCGATGCAGCCAGCAGCGACCAAGCGAAGCTCGACGCGGCGAAGGTCGAGGAAGCGAGCTCCGGCGAGGCGAAGCTCGACGATGCACAGGTGCGCGATGGGAACCTCGACGCAGCCAGCGCCGACGCCAGCAGCGACGAAGCGAAGCTCGACGGTGCACAGCAGCGCGATGGGAACCTCGACGCAGCGAGCGCAGACGCCAGCAGCGATGAAGCGAAGCTCGATGCAGCGAAGCTCGACGGAGCACGGCTGCGCGATGGGGACCTCGACGCGGTCAGCGCCGACGCCAGCAGCGACGCAGCGAAGCTCGATGCAGCGAAGCTCGACGGAGCACAGCTCCGCGACGGCAACCTCGACGCAGCCAGCGCCGACGCCAGCAGCGACGAAGCGAAGCTCGACGCAGCGCAGGTCGAGGAAGCCGGCGAGGCGCGGGTCGGCGAGCGCGAGGCGGACGACAGCCGCCTCGACGCGCAGCTCGACGGCGCGCAGCTCGACGGCGCGCAGCTCGACGGCGCGAAGCTGGCCGGGGCAGGGGCCGACGCAGCGCAGGTCGACGAGGCGCGGCTCGACGCGCTCGGGGACGATCGCCGGCCGGCGGCGCCCGAGGCCGCGGACACTTACGCCGATCCGGACGCGGCGGTGGCGGCGCTCGATGCCGCCGACGATGGCTTCGGGGAAGAGCACGAGGTCGATCCCGAGCAGATCGACGACGAGATCCATCAGCTCGGCGAGTCGGACTTCGAGGAGGTCGAGCACACGCAGATCGGCCAGCTCGCGGCCGCATTCGACGATCACGCGTTCGCGACCACGCCGGCGATGCAGTCCGAGCTCGCCGAGAAGCTCGACGCGCACCTCGCGGAGGTCGAGAGCGCGGGCGAGCACGACGACCTCGGCATCGGCGAGGCGAGCGGCCACTACCTGCGCAGCAAGATCGGCCTACCACCGGCGGAGATCTACGAGGGCGAGCCGGCGGAGGCCGCGCCACCTCCCGCGCAGAACCCACTCCCACCCGAGTACCAGCAGGACTTCATCCATCGCTTCGATGCGATGGATCGCGCGGGCTACGAGCCGGTCGCGAACGACTACGCCGAGGAACCGCACGCCGCGTATCAGGACCCGGCGTACCCGCAACCCGATCCCTACAGCGACGGCTTCTCCGACGAGCTGCCGCCGGGCGCGCAGTCATTCACCAACGAGACCGGGTTGCCTGCGTACGCCGGCGAGCCGCAAGGCGAGGTCGCGTACGCCGGCGAGGCGATCGACGCGTACGGCAACGCGATGCCGCAGCCGACCGACGAGCTCGAGCCCGAGGAGATCGAGGAGATCGACGACTTCGAGATCCTCGCCGAGGCCGATGAAGCCGATGCCGATCTGCTGACGTCGTCGGGCGAGTCCGAGCTGTCCGCGCGCCACGAGGCGGCGACGGTCGACCCCGAGCTGTCGCTGCCGCCGCCGGCCGACGGTGACTTCGAGCTACCGCCGCCGCGCGAGTCCGACTTCGCGATGCGGCTCGATCTCGGCGACGACGATTCCGGCTTCTCGGTGCCGGCGCCGATGGATCCGCTGGCGGCGAGCGCGGGCCACGCACTCGCGGGGTTCTCCGAGGAAGAGGATCCGAGTCACAGCTTCACGTTCGCCGAGCAACCGGCACCGGGCGCCGACGAGGATTCGTACGCCCCGGGTTTCATCCCGCCGGGACGCTTCGATCAGAGCGATGTCATTCCGATCGCGCAACCGCGCACGGCCCGGCAGACCAGGCGACCGACCGCGGCTCCTGCGACGCCGCCGTTCCGGATCGATGGCCCGCCGCCGAACGTCGGCTGGGACGAGGTGAGCAATCGCAACGAGTGGGCGAAGGCGCCGGTGCCGGCGTATCCATCGAGCGAGGAGATCGATCTCGAGTCCGCGCTCGAAGCGCTCGATGTCGATCTCGACGATCTGTCGACGTCCGGTGCGCCGGTGCCACACGCGCCCACCGAGCTCGCGCGCGCGGGCTCGACGGCGGGGCGCGCGACGATCCGTCCGCCGTCGCAGGGGCAGGATCCGAAGCGCAAGTCGACGCGGATCCCGCGCGGTCGCGCACCGCGTGCGAACACCGACGATGGCGTGCTGATCGACTTCGACGACGACGACGAGTGACGAGCCGTTCGCGGGGGCCGTGCCACAGTCGAGCATGGACTATCGCTCGGTGTTGCTCGATGTCGACGGTACGCTGGTGGACAGCAACGACGCGCACGCGCATGCCTGGGTCGAGATCCTCGCGAAGTACGGCCACGAGGTCTCGTACGGGCGGGTCCGGCGGATGATCGGGATGGGCGGCGACCGCCTGATCGAGGAGGCCGCGGGCATCCCGCGCGGCAGCAAGGAGAACGAGCGGATCGGCGAGGCGCGCTCGGAGCTGTTCCGCGAGAAGTGGCTCGGTCGGGTGCGGCCGATGCTCGGCGCTCGCACGCTGGTGCTGCACCTCCAGCGACGCGGCTGCGAGCTCGCGATCGCGAGTGCCGCGAAGGCCGAGGAGCTCGAGCCCCTGCTCGAGATCGCCGACGTCAAGGATCTGGTGGAGCGGCGCACGACCTCGAGCGATGTCGAGGAGTCGAAGCCGGCTCCGGACATCGTCGAAGCGGCGCTCGCGAAGATCTCCGGTGAGCGTTCGCGCGCGGTGATGGTCGGCGACACGCCGTACGATCTCCGCGCAGCGCGCGATGCCGGCATCGCGATGATCGGTGTGACGTGTGGCGGCTGGGCGGCGGAAGCGTTCTCGGGTGCGGTCGGCGTGTTCCGAGATCCTGCGGATCTCGCGCTGCGCTGGTAGCTCGGGCGTCTTCTGATGGCCACGTGTTTGCAATCCCGACAGCCATGCGCTGGGACCGAGGCCATTCGAGTAGCAACGTCGATGATCGTCGTGGTGAGTCGTTCGGTTCCGCCGGTGGCGGGATGGGAATGATGGGCCTCGGCAGCTTGCTCGCGATCGCGGGCAGGTTCGGCTGGAAAGGCATCCTGGTCGCGATCGTGATCATCGGCGCGCTGATGTACGGCGGCGACATGTGCAGCGGGGTGTTCAGCCCGACGAAGTCGGCGGTGCCGCAGCAGCAGACCAGCCCGCAATCGCAGGACGAGTCGGTGCGCTTCGTCGGCTTCGTGCTCGACGACGTGCAGGAGTCGTTCGCGAAGCAGCTGCCGCGCTACCAGACCACGCGCCTGCAGGTGTTCCGCAACGCGATCAACTCGGCGTGCGGTTCGGCGAGTGCGGCGGTCGGTCCGTTCTACTGCCCGCTCGACAAGAAGGTCTACATCGACCTCGCGTTCTACGACGATCTGCGAGAGCGCTTCGGTGCACCGGGCGACTTCGCGCAGGCGTACGTGATCGCGCACGAGGTCGGGCACCACGTGCAGAACCTCAACGGTCTGCTCGGCCGCGGCGAGGTTCACCAGATCGAGACCGA
Organism: Pseudomonadota bacterium; assembly: GCA_023430775.1. Lineage (GTDB taxonomy): Bacteria > Myxococcota_A > Polyangia > Haliangiales > Haliangiaceae > JABFXX01. The sequence goes on along the minus strand of JAEYYY010000568.1, from coordinate 2,868 downwards.
GCTACAGGCAGACTGCCTGGCCGGCGCGTGGGCAAAGGACGCGGCGGCGCGCGACCTGCTCGAGATGGGTGACATCGACGAGGCACTCAACGCCGCGCGCCAGATCGGCGACGACACGATCCAGCGCAAGACGCAGGGTCGCGTGCAACCGGAGACCTGGACGCACGGCTCGGCGGAGCAGCGCTCGAGCGCGTTCCGCCGTGGCTACCAGAGCGGCGTCCGGGGCTGCGGGCTCTAACCGGCCAGCCCGGCCAGGCCGGGATGCGCTAGCGCCTTGATCAGGGCGCGGCGATCCCCGGCGTGCTGGTTCCAGATCTCGATGATGCGATCCGCCTGGGTGCGGCCGGAGCTCGCGATCTCCTCGACGGGGTCGAGCAGGGACTCCGCCGCGGGTGCGAGCCGGCGCAGCCCATCCTTCGCGATCGCCACCAGCTGCTTCGCGAGCTCGCCGACCGAGTGCTTGCCGGCCTTCGCGGCGAAGCCGACCCGCGGGACCTCGTTCGCGAGCTGCTGCCGCGCGGCGAAGTCGAGGCGCTCGGTGAGCTCCGTCGCAGCCGCGCGCGCGGTCTCGTCGTAGAGCAGGCCGCGCATCATCGGGCCGAGCGCCGCGATCATCTCGAACGAGCCGCAGTCGCAGCCGCGCACCTCGATGAACTTCTTGAGCCGGCCCTCGGGGAACAGTGTCGATAGATGGAGGGCCCAGTCGGCTTCCGTCGCGCGCTGACCGGCGTGGCCCTCGCGGAGGAACTTGCGGAACGTCAAGTCGCGCGGCACCCGGTTGTAGCCGCCGCGATAGAGGAAGTACATCGGCACGTCGAGCGCCCAGTCGGTGTACGCGTGGAACACGTCCTTGCGGCCGAACACGAAGGGCAAGAGACCGGCGCGCGCGTTATCGGTATCGCGCCAGATCCAGGCGCGGTAGCTCTGGAAGCCGCTGACCTGCTCGTCGACGATCGGCGATGCGGCCCACAGCGCGGTCAGGATCGACGTCACCGAGTACAGGCACTCGAGCTTCGCCGAGGCATCCGCTTCGTCCTCGAAGTCGAGGTTCGCCTGCACCGTCGCGGTGCGCACCATCATGTCGAGGCCGCGCGTGCCGACGGTGGGCATGTACAGGCGCATCACGGCGTAGCGCTGCTTCGGCATCCACGGGATGTCCTCGCGGATGCCGAACGGGCGCAGGCCGATGGACAGCCAGGCGATGCCGAGATCGCGAGACGCGCGGCCGAGCGCATCGATGTACTCCTCGAGATCGCGGACCAGCTGGCGGTCGTCATCGAGCGGGCTCGACGCGAGCTCGAACTGACCGCCGGGCTCGATCGTGATCTGCGCGTCGCCGCGCACCAGCGCGATGATGTGACCGTCCTCGACCACGGGCGCGCGCTCGTTCCAGCGCTTGCCGGGTGCGCCGCCGTGCTCGACGAACCAGTTGAGCAAGGCACCGATGCCGCGATCGCCGGTGTACGTTGGCGCCGTTCCGGTCTCGGGCCACACGCCGATCAGCTCGTGCTCGCTACCGACGCGCCAGGCCGACCGTGGCTTCCCCGCACTCGTGAAGTACTCGAGCAACTCGGCCTCCGACTGGATCGGAACCGCGTCCTGTTCGTCGACGAGATGCACGAGCTCCCGGACTCTAGGGGGTGATCTGAGACCCGTCAATGCGACCTGCCGTGGTAGCGTGGCCGCGATGGGTGATCGAGATGCACGACCGGCACTCGCCTGCCTGAGCCGGCTTTCCACGCAGTACACGCGGCTGCTCGAGCTCCTGCGCACCAAGGCGTTCGCGGAGCGCGAGGTGACGTTGTCGTCGGGAAAGAAGTCGAACTTCTACATCGACTGCAAGCAGGTCTCGCTGGATGCCGAAGGAGCCTGCCTGATCGGCGAGCTGTTCCATGCGGTGATCGGCGAGGTGGCGCCGAACGCGGTGGCCGTCGGCGGGCTCACGCTCGGCGCTGATCCCCTCGCCACCGCGACATCTGTGCTGTCGTTCCAGAAGGGCCGCCCGCTCGCCGCCTTCATCGTTCGTAAAGAATCGAAGGGGCACGGCACCAACCAGTTCCTCGAGCACACCGGCCTCCAGCCGGGCACCGAGGTGATCGTCGTCGAGGACGTCGTGACCACCGGCGCCGCCACGATCAAGGCGATCGAGCGGTCGAAGGAGGCCGGGCTGGTGCCGGTCCACGCGCTCGCGCTCGTCGACCGGATGGAAGGTGGCCGCGAGGCCATTGCCGAGCTGTTCCCGACCACGCCCCTCACCACGCTCTACAATCGCAACAACTTCCTATGAAGCTGGCTGTTCTCCTCGTTCTGTTGCTCGGGTGTGTCGGCCAGACGCCGTACCAGCGCACGACCAACGAGTGGACGCGGCAGACCAAGCTCGACGGCGGCTATCAGCAGGTGCTGCAGCTCGCCGCGGTCTACAAGTCTTCCGCGTGGCGCGTCGCGCATGCCGAGAAGGATGCCGATGCGCGCGGGCTGTCGGGCGATGCGCGCACTCAGCGCCTCGCGCAGGCGCAGGCCGATGCCGCGGGGCCGCTCGAGTTCGAGCTGCTGGTCACCACCTGGGATCGGCGCGAGAACAACCTCGATCGCGGCAAGAAGAGCAGCTGGCAGGTCCGCATGCTCGACGCCGCGGGTGGCGAGATCGAGCCGATCGAGATTTTGCGCGACAAGCGCCCCATGCTCACCCTGCGCGCCGAGTACCCGGCGATGGGTGACTTCGCGACCGCGTACATCGTTCGTTTCAAGCGGCCCGAAACCCCGCTCGCACAGCTCAGGCTTCGGATGAGCGGGGAGCGTGGTGGAGTTGAAGTGAGCTGGCCCGGGGTTTGCTCGACCGCCAATACCCCCCCCGGGCCATTTTACGGA
>JAEYYY010000552.1 GCA_023430775.1 Pseudomonadota bacterium | reverse complement strand
GTCAGCGCGTCGAGCAGATGCATCCGACGCCGCGCGGACACCAGCAGACCCGTCGCTCCGTCGCGAGGCGAAGGATAAGCACCGCGCCCGCGACGACGACGAGCCACGTTGGTAGCTTGATCATCCGGGTTCCTCCTTTCCGAGGTCGCCGGAGAGGGTGCGCATTGACCTTTCGACCATCGCGACGATCGTATCGGTGGCCTCTGACAGCACCGGGTGGGCAGCCCACCAAGCTGGTGGGCAATCGGTGGGCAGCGAAGCGAGTGCGGTTAGGCCAGAATCTGGAATTCGCTCTTAATATGGCGGAAGCGCACGGGAATCGAACCCGCCAATCCATCGCTCGCGCGTAGATTCATCGGTTTTGAAGACCGAGGTCGGCACCAGTCCGGCACGCGCTTCCATCGCGGAAGCTACACGGAAATCGTCCTGCGCGCATGCCGTAGGGCGATCGCCGAGCGCGCACACCGAATCTGCCCGATTGGCCGGTGCGCCTGGGGACCTACGTTGAAGCCATCAACGGAGGCAATCAGATGTACCAACCACAACGAGTCTTGATCACGCGCCAGGGTAGCGACGCGTTTCACGACCAGCTCAAGAAGATGCCTGGTCTGATGATGGCGAAGCCGAGCGTCGGCGAGTCGCTGCACATCTTCCTGGAGAACGGCAAGGTGATGACCACCAGCCCGGTGACCCGCGTCGCCAACGACGGCGACGACACCGTCATCGATACCCGCAACTCGACGTATCGGTTGAAGCTGGCGAGCTGAGGTATCGTCGCCGCGCGATGGCCGAAGACGTCGAGTGAGGTGTGAAGGTGGTTTCTGGCGGGCTGCTCGCGTAGGTTCCGCGCCATGAAGGCGATGTGCTGGATCGCGCTGGTGGCTGCCTGCGGTGGCAGCGAGGACAGGACGGAGTTGCCGCCGCCGATCGCCGAGATTCCCGGTGCGGTCGATCGCGTCGCGGTCAACGACACCTCGCTGTTCCTGCACGAGAGCGACGCCAATACGCTGGTCGAGCTCGGCCTCGATGGCAGCGAGATCGGCGAGCTGCCGGTCGCCGGCGAGGTGCTCGAGCTGGCGGCCGCCGGTGACACGGTCGCGTGGGTCGAGGTCGAGGGCGCCGGCACGGTGATCAAGCGCCGGCGCGGCGGTGGAGCGATCGAATCGCACCGCGCGCTCGAAGGCCACGTCATCGTCAACGACTCGGGCGTCTACTTCAGCGACCTCGGGCTGATCGCCGCGTGGGGCGATGGCAACCCCGAGCGGATCGCCACGCCGGACGCGAGCTCGAGCCCGCAGCTCCTCGATGTCGATGGCGGGCATGCCTATGCGGTCGGCGCCGGCTCCGTCATCCAGATCGAGCTCGGCACCGACATGCCGCTGACCATGATCGAGATGGCCGATGCGCCGACCATGCGAGGCGGCCGGATCGCGTACCGCACCAGCGAGGGCATCCGGGTCCGCGACCTGGCGAGCAACGTCGACGGCGTCTCCGGCTTCGTCCCCGGCAGCTACAGCTGCGAGCTGTTGCTCGTCGATACCGTCGTGATGTGCGGCAAGTTCCGGGTGTTCGGTGGCAACGCCGAGGAGCTGCTCGTCGATCCCGTCGCCGGGTACGCGGCGCGCGGCGCGGACGTCTACTGGGTCACGATCGAGGGGGACGTCTCGCGGCTTCGCGTCATCGACGCCCTCGCGCTCGAAGGCCAATGACACCCCCACGGCGCCGGCGTAGGATCTCGGGCATGCGCCTCGTGCCGGGCCTGATCTGTGCGCTCGCCGCGACTGCCGCGGCGGATGTCGAGCTCAAGAACGACAGCTTCACCGACGGCGGTCAGATCGCATTCCAGGGCGGCTTCGTGACCGGCGAGATCGGCGCAGCGCAGTTCATCGCGCCGGACGCCGGCCGCCAGCTCGTCAAGCTCCAGCTGCTGTTCGGCGAGCCGGGCGCGAACGGCGACACCGAGTCGGTCACCGTCATCGTCTACGACGACACCGCCGACGCCCTGATCCCCGGCGACGTCCTGTATCGCGGCGACTACCAGCTGACGAGCTCGATGTCGGCGCTGCACGAGCTGGTGATCAGCGACGAGGTCGTGACGTTGCCGGCGAAGTTTCGCGTCGGCATCCAGGTGGTCCACGATGGCTCGCCTTCGATCGCCGCGGATACCGATCAGAGCCAGTCCGGCAAGAACTTCATCTTCGCCGTGTCGCCGCAGGGCGATCAGTGGGTGCCGTCGTCGCTCGCCGGCGTCAAGGGCGACTGGGTGATCCGCGCGTTCGTCAGCGGCACTGGCAACCCGATGGGCGGCGCGTGCACGACCAACCCCGACTGCCCACCCGGCGAGTTCTGCGACACCGCCGCCGGCACCTGTACGTTCGAGTGCGTCACCGATCCCGATTGCGGCGAGGGCACGTGCAACAGCCTCGGCCAGTGCGTCGGCGGTGGCGATGATGGCGGCGGTTGCTGCGGCACCTCGCGCGATCCCGAGCTCGCCGCGCTGTTCGGTGCCGGCCTGCTCGGCCTCTTGCTGCGACGGCGGCGATGCGCGGGCTGATCCTCGCGCTGCTCGTGATCACCAGCCCGGCGCTGGCGTCGACGGTGATCGAGCTCGGGCCGCAAGCCCTCGAGGCCGGCGCGGATCGCATCGTCGAGGGCCGCGTCATCGCCAGCGAGACGCGGTGGAGCGCGGTGCATCGCAGGCTCGAGACGCACGCGACGATCGCGATCGAGGCCACGCGCAAGGGCCAGCCTGCCGCGACCGTCGAGATCGTCGTACCCGGCGGCACCCTCGGCGACCGGACGCAGATCGTGCTCGGCATGCCGGCGGTGATCGTCGGCGAGCGCGCGCGCTGGTACCTGAAGACCCTCGGCGACGGCACCTATCGCGTGTACGGCTGGTCGCAGGGCAAGTGGGTCGAGCGCGGCGCGGCGTTCGTCCGCGATCCGATCGCAGCCGAGCGAGATCCACGCCGCTTCAACCTCAACGCGATGGTGTGGCCGGCCAGCGAGATTCCGGTCCGCTACCTGATCAACGACGCCGGCAGCGACGACCTCGCGACCGACGAGGTGATCGCCGCCTTCGATGCCGCGTTCGCGACCTGGCAAGCCGTGCCGACCGCGAGCCTGGCGTTCCAGAACGACGGCACGACCACGCTCGGTCTCGACAGCAACGACGACACCAACGTGATGCTGTTCGTCGAGACCGGCTGGAGCTTCGGCTCGGAGGCGGCCGCCGCCACCTCGCTCCAGGTCCTCGCCGGCATGCAGACCGCCGACATCGCCGTCAACGGCGAGAACTTCACGTGGGCGATCGGTCCGGCGAGCAGCGCGATCAACAGCAACGTGCTCGACCTCCAGGCCGTGCTGGCGCACGAGATCGGTCACTTCAGCGGCCTCGATCACAGCACGCGCTCGATCGACACCATGTACTTCTCCTGGAAGCCGTGGCAGAGCCAGCGCACGCTGTCGGTCGACGACAAGCTCGGCCTGACCTCGAAGTATCCGGTCGCCGGCAACGAGTGCGCCACCGCCGCCGATTGCGATGTCGCCGAGGAGGAGACCTGCGAGACCTACGCGCAGGGCCGGCTGTGCACCGACACGCCGGATCCGATCGGCACGCCGTGCAACTACGACCGCATCGAGTGTGAAGACTTCTGTCTGTTCACCGTCGCCGATCTGTCCGCGGGCTACTGCTCGAAGGCGTGCGAGGACAACAGTGATTGCCCGCTGAGCCATCATTGCGATCAAGCCTCGGCCGGCGGCTCGACGGTCAAGGTCTGCTTCGAAGGCGCGCAGCCTCCACCTCCGCCACCCGCGTGTGTCGACGACGCCGCGTGCCCGGCCGGACAGTTCTGCGATGTCGCGGTCAACGAGTGCACGTTCGAGTGCCGGACCGCCGCCGACTGCGGCAGCGGCACCTGCGCGCCGAACGGTCAGTGCGTCGCCGATGACGACGGTGGTTGCTGCTCGGGATCGGGCAGCGGCGCGTCGTGGCTGCTCGGCCTGCTGGTGATCCTGCTGATCACTTCGCGTCGATCTTCTTGAACCACTTGTCGACGGCGGCGAGGCCGTTGAGCGCGGCGAGGCCGCCGGCCTTGAAGCCGTCGCGCGCCTGCTCGGCGAGCTTGCGTGCGCGCGGCTTGTCGACATTCGCCGCCCACAGCGCCTTGGCGAGGATGAAGCGCGCGAGCGCGAGCTGCACCGGATCCTTCATGGTCTCGACCAGCTTCAGCGCGCGCTCGCCGGCGATCACGCCTTGCTTCGGATCGCCGGTCTCCTCGAGACAGTCGGCGACGCCGACGAGGGACAACCCGACGTACGGATGCGTCGGCGACAGCTTCTCGAAGATCGCGAGGGCGCGCTGGTAGTAGGGCAGCGCGCCCTTGAAGTCTTCCTTGCCGTTGAGGCTGACGCCGAGGCTGTAGACCAGCTGGCCCGTCTGCTCGTGCTCGGGACCGCGCGTCTCCTCGATGATCTCGAGCGCCTTGGTGTGGTGCGCGATCGCCTCGTCCCACGCCGCCATCGCCTGCGCGAGCGCACCGAGGCCGGACAGCGGGATCGCGACGTCGGGATGCGTCGGGCCGAACGCCACCCGTGCCGCGGTGACCGCGCGCTGGAGCGCCTCGCGCGCCCCGAAGATGTTGCCGGCGCGCAGGTAGGCGCCGCCGAGCGCGTTGTGGAACTGCGCGATCATCTGCTCGTCGAGCGCGCCGGCCGGCAGCTCGAGCCCGCTCTGAAACTTCTCGATCGCGCGCTGGTAGTCGCCCTTCGCGAACTGGATGCTGCCGATCACGTAGGCGAGCTCGCCGCGCAACGTCGCCTCGTTGTCGGCGCGCTGGATCGCCGCGGTCGCGAACGTCTCCAGCCCGAGCGCCTCGTCGTAGCGCTTCGGATCGCTGCCGATCGCCATGATCAGCTGCGTCCAGGTGGCGGCGAACATGCGGTCGTTCTTCGCGCGCGCGGCCGCGTCGAGGGCCTTGCGCAGCGCGCGCTCGGCCTCGGCCGGCTTGCTGTCACCGATCAGGGCGATGCCGCGCAGGTTCTCCGCCTCGGCGAGGAACTGCGGATAGTCGAGACCGGCCGCGTGATCGAGCGTCTGCTGCGCGAGCACCGCCGCGCGATCGTAGCGGCCGATGTGACTCTGGGCGCGCGCCGCGGCGAGCTCCGGTCGCAGGCGCTCGAGCTTGCTCGCCTCGTCGACCGTCGGCGGCGCGATCGTCGTGGTCAACCCGACGCAGGCCTCGCTGTCGCCGAGGCCGCGCGTCGCCGCGAGCGCCTTGTCGACGACGGCGGTGTCGGCCTTCGAGAACAGCTGCCCCAGTGCGCCGAGGCCGGCGAGGCGATCGCTGATGCACTGCATCCGGAGATCGAACGCGGCCTCCGATTGCTCGTGGCGAACCTTGGTGGCCTCGCAGATCAGGCGCCGCGCGCTGATCCACTTCTGCGCGTAGCGATCGAGATCGACGGTGACCTTGCGCAGCGTGCTCTCGCGGTGCGAGCGGCCGCTGGCGAGGAACGCGCTCTTGACCTGCGCGCGCACGCCGTCGTCCCACACCCCCGCGAGGCGCTCCGGCCCGTCGAGACACGGCGGCCCTGCTTCGGGGGCGCTGCTATCGCGCACCAGCAGCACGACGACGACGCCGATCGCGATCGCCGCGATGCCGCCGAGCGTCAGCGACAGCCAGCCCCAGCCGCGGTGCGCCGGCGGCGGCGACAGCGCGTCGAGCAGCTCGTTCATCGTCGGAAAGCGCTGATCGGGAGACGGCTGCAAGCCGCGCAGGATCGCCTCGACCACGCGCAGCGGAACGTCGGGCTTGGTCGGCGGGAGCCGGATCTTGCCTTCGTTGACCGCGGCCGCGAGCTCGACATAGGAGTCGGCCTTGAACGGCAAGCTGCCGTACAGCGCCTCGTAGAGCGCGACGCAGAACGCGAACTGATCGGCGCGCGCGTCGAGCTCGAGCTTCTGGTGCTGTTCGGGCGCCATGTAGATCGGCGTGCCGAACAGCGAGCCGACCGTGGTCAACCGCGCGTGCAGTTGCGACGAGGTCTGCTCGCCGAGGTCATCACTGCTATCGCGGCTGTCGTCGTTCGGCGCCGGCGTGTCGTGGCCGCGCGTCGGCCGGGCGAGCCCGAAGTCGATCACGCGCACGCGGCCGTCGAAGCCGACCAGCACGTTGTCGGGCTTGAAGTCGCGGTGGACGAGGCCGGCCTGGTGACCGGCGGCGAGGCCGCGCCCGGCCTTGATGTACGCGTCGAGGATGTCGTCGGCGGTGCGCGGCTTGTCCTCGAGCCAGCTGCGCAGCGTCTGGCCGGCGATGTACTCCATCGCGATGTAGACGCGATCGTCGATCACGCCCGCCTCGTAGACGGTGACCACGTGCGGATGGGACAGCTGCGCCATCGCCCGCGCCTCGCGCTGGAGCCGTGCGGTCTCCTTCTCGCGCCGCTTGCCGGTCAGCCCGCGGGTGCGCAGCACCTTGATCGCGACCTTGCGATCGAGCTGCGGATCGTACGCCGCGATCACCACGCCCATGCCGCCCTGGCCGAGCACGTCGAGGATGTCGAAGCGCCCGAGCTTGCCGCGCTCGTGCATGCCGCTCGGCAGCACACCCGACGGTCGCTGGCGCTCGTTCGGGATCGACGGCTCCGGCACCTCCGGGATCGGCATCGTGTCCGACTCCGTGAAGTACGCCTTCGCCTCGGTGACACCGGCGGGCATGGTGTCGGCGCGCGCCTCGTGGCCGCGCCGTTTGTCTCTGGGGGTCTCCGCCATCGAGCGCCGCGATCTCGATCCAGGATCACATAACGAGGCCGCTACGCGCCGGCGACTCCCGAGCTTCCCGGCAGGAGATCCTGCGCGAATTTTGGACGGTCGGAAGATAACCGCGTGATTCTCCGTGATTCCCCTGGAGACTTTCTGGATGTAGGCAGCAAGCTCGCGAGGAAATCGACCTGACGGTCGTCTCGCGCGTCTCATATACTCACCTCTAGCTGGCTCGCATGGTCGCTGCTGCTCGCCGCAACAATCGAGTTCCGACACGCGCGATCTGGCTCGCCGCGATCGGGGCGGCATTTGCGATCCACGGCACCGTGCTCGGCGCTGCCAACGGCGTCGACTTCGGGCTCTCGCGCTTCGTCGGCACCGATACGGCAGAGCCCGAGCTCGAGTACGTCGATCTCGACACCAGCTGCGAAGGCGACGTGCTGCTCGCCGCCGCGGCGCGCGCTGCGACGTGCTTGACGCCGTGGGGCCGCGACTCCGCGGAGTGCGCCAGCGTCGCCGATCTCCAGATGCTGATGTGGATGGACATGTCGTCGTGCCGCAGCCGCGATCAAGCGATCGCGCCGGTCGCGATGGCCACGCTCCAGCCGCGCGAGATCGAGAAGGTCGATCCGATCGATCCGGAAGCGCTGATCGAGGAGCTGAAGCAGCAGGAGCAGAAGCCGCCCCCGCCGCCGCTGCCGCAGCTGCAACAGCAACCGCCGCCGCCTCCACCGCCACCACCTCCGCCCGCACCGCCGCCGCCGAAGCGGCCGCAGCAGGTCGTCGAGACGGCGAAGCCGAACACGGAGAAGGAGCCCGACAACGCGCGCTTCCTCGCCGAGCACAACACGATGGTCGAGAAGCAGAAGGTCGCCCGCGGCGCGCGCAACGAGCCGATGGTGGCCAAGAGCAAGCCCGAGGAGCTGACTCCCAAGGACAAGCCGCCCGAGGAGCCGCCTGCGATCGCGAAGAAGCCCGAGATGGATCCGGGCAAGAACATGAAGGCGCCGCAGGTGCCGGGCACGCTGTCGATGCGCGCGCCCGGTGCGCCGTCGCCGAGCGAGGCGCCGCAGGATCCGCTGAGGAAGGGTGTCAAAGGCGACAACCAGCCGATCGTCGCCAACGGCGGCATCCCGCGCCGCGGCGATGGTGCCGTCGAGCAGCAGCGCCGCGATCCCGGTCAGCTGACCAAGGGCCAGGGCGGGGCAGGTGGCGGCGCGCCGCCGGTGCCGAACCTCAAGCCGAGCCGCGAGCAGCTCGAGCGGATCGCCGGCGGTGGCTCGGTCGATCACCTCGAGGAGGTCGAGAACGGCGACGAGACCGCGCTCAACGCGAAGCGCTGGGTGTTCGCGAGCTTCTTCAACCGCATGAAGCGCCAGGTCGCGCAGAACTGGGATCCGCAGACGGTGTGGCGCCGCACCGATCCGCAGGGCACCCACCACGGCTTCAAGACCCGCGTCACCGAGGTGCGCGTGGTGCTCGGGCCGAAGGGCGACCTCGTCAAGATCGTGGTCACCGCGCCCTCGGGCGTGCAGGAGCTCGATGACGAGGCGGTGCGCTCGTTCCACGCCGCCGCGCCGTTCCCGAACCCACCCGACGGGCTGGTCAGCAAGGACGGCAACATCACGTTCGCGTTCTCGTTCTACTTCGAGATCGGGCAGTCCCGGACCGCCTGGCGCGTGCTCCGGCAGTAGTCTCCCTGGGTGCCCAGGGTGATGGCTGCCGTCGCGAGCTGCGTGCTCGTGCTCGCCACGCTGTCGCCCGTGCTGCGCTCCAACCCGTACGACGACGGCTTCCCGCTCTCGACGTATCCGATGTTCGCGAGCGTGCGCGCCACCACGCACCGGATGGCGTACCCGCTCGGCATCACCCGCGATGGCCAGCGGCGCTTGCTGTCGCCGCGGCTGGTCGGCAGCGGTGAGGTCCTCCAGGCGTACCGGATCGTCGAGCAGGCGACCGGCACCAAGGGCGAGATCCCGAGGCTGTGTCGCGCGATCGCCGATCGCGTGCGCGCCTCGGGCGACACCGAGCTGGTCACGATCCGGATCGTGATCGCCACGCACGACGCGCTCGACGTGCTGCTCCACGACAAGCTGGCGCCCGAGCGCGACCTCACGCGCTGTGCGGTCGACCCGAAGGCGAGGCCGAAGTGAAGCGCGTCGCCGACTGGTTCTTCGCACCGGCGCCGGCCGAGCGGCTTGCCGCGATCCGGATCCTCGTCGGGCTGTTCGCGTTCGGCTGGGTCACCGCGCGGCTCGTCGAGATCCACCGCGTCGCCGGGCTGCCGCGCGGCTTCAAGCCGTACGGGCTCGCGCGGCTCGTCGACACGCCGTTGCCGCCGAGCGTGGTGCTCGCGATCGGCATCGCGACCAGCGTGCTGCTCGCGCTGTTCATCCTCGGCGTGGCCTATCGGGTGGTCGCGCCGATCGCCGCGATCGCGCTGACGTTCACGCTCTGCTACCGCAACTCGTGGGGGATGCCGTTCCACACCGAGAACCTCCTCGTGCTGCACGTGATCGCGCTGTCGATCTCGCCGGCCGCGGATGTCTGGGCGATCGGCAACAAGCCACGCACGAGCGAGACGGGCTACGGCTGGCCGCTCAAGCTGATGATCGCGCTCGCGGCGTGTACCTACCTGCTCGCGGGCATCGCGAAGCTGCGGCTGTCGGGCGTCGACTGGCTCGACGGCGAGACGCTGCGCAATCACATCGCGATCGACAACCTCCGCAAGCTGCTGTTCGGCGATCGGATCGCGCCGCTCGCCACCACGCTGCTCGAGCACCCGAGCGTGCTCGCGGTGTTCTCGGTGACGTCGATCGCACTCGAGCTCGGTGCGCCGCTCGCCCTCGTCCACGTCCGGGTCGGCCGCTGGTGGGCGCTCGGCGTGTGGGGCTTTCACGTCGGCGTCGTGCTGCTGATGAACATCTGGTTTCCTTACCCGCTGTTCGGCTTCGCGTTCCTGCCGCTGCTCGCACCCGAGAGACCCCTCGCTTGGGTAGGTCGGCGGATCGAGGAATGGCGACGAAGATCACGTGGTTCATGACTGGTCGTCACGAGCCCCTTGCCTTTGAAACTACGGTTGTAGTAATCCTACGAAGGTCGTCGTAACCATGAGCACTCCTGATCTGTCTCCCGGCGAGCTCCGCGTCATGAAGGCGCTGTGGGCGATCGAGCAGGGCTCCGTCGCCGACGTGCGCGCCGAGCTGGCGCGGCGCGGCCAGGAGCTCGCCTACACCACGGTGATGACGCTCCTCGGCCGGCTGGCCACCAAGGGCGCCGTGGTCGTCGACAAGGATCGCGAGCCGTTCCTCTATCGTGCGGCGCATCGCCGCGAGAGCGTGCTGCGCGATCGCCTGCGCGACTTCGTGCGCGAGGTGTTCGACGGCAAGGCCGACTCGCTGGTGTTGAACCTGGTCGAGGACGAATCGCTGTCGCGCGAGGAGCTGCGCGCGATCGAGCGCAAGATCGTCGAAGCGGAGAAGACGATGTCGACCCGCAAGGAGCGCAAGTGATGAGCGCGAAGACCTTGCTGGAGACGCTCGGCATGATGGCGGTCCACGGCAGCCTGCTGGTCGCGATCGCGCTGGTGCTGACGCGCGGCCGCAAGCTCGGCCCGTCGTGGCAGGCCGCGGTGTGGTTCGTCGTGATCGTGAAGTTCGCGCTGCCGTGGGCGCCGGCCTTGCCGTGGTCGCTCGCCGATGTGATCGCGAGCTTGCGTGGTGACACCGTCGCGGCGCCGATCATCGTCGGCGAGCCCGGTGTCGTCG
>JAEYYY010000541.1 GCA_023430775.1 Pseudomonadota bacterium | reverse complement strand
AGACCGACCTCCTTCGCCTCGAGCGCGACCCGCTGCTGCGCGAGCGATCGCAATCGCCAGTGCAGCTCTTTCCAGTCTGCCTCGCGCAACGCCGCCAGCTCCGCCTCGCCGACCTGCTTCTTCTCGTATCCCGTTGTCTCGTTCGTCTCGTCAGCCATGACACGACCTCGAGCAGCGCACCCGCGCTGCGGAACGCACGCGCACGAACCACATCGCGCGCGCCTACTCTCTTCTACTCTCTTCTACACCCGGTTTTTCGGCCTCGCTGGACGCGCTCTGCGCCACCAAAACGCACCGACCCCGACTCGCTTCGCTTGCGCTCGATCCGATCGCGGAAATCGACGCCAGACGAATCCTCGACGACGAAATCGCTCGTCGCGCACACACCCCTCGCGCGACGAAATTGTAAAACAGTGTCTTCGTCGACGATCGCTCTGCAGGTCGTCTCGCCGCACCGGCAGGTCACGCGATGCAGCCAGTAGTCGTCTGCGACCGGCTCGATCTTCGGCACGTCGATCACTTGGTGTCGGATCGGATCAGCATCTCGGCGCTTCGGAAGATCGTCACCGCAACGCCGGCAGCTCTTTGGGAAGCAGTCCGTAGCCGAGCGGACCTTGTCGTCCGGCAGGAACGTGCGCTTGTGTCCTTTGTGCCCACGCTGACCGCCGCGCGGTTTGCCGCTTGGCGTGTCGCTGCGCCGTGCGGCACGACCGGCGGGCGAGTCCGACGACGGCGGCTTGTTCGAGTTCGACGAGCTCTCGCTCAGCTTGCGCCGCAGTTCGGCGTTCTCGGTCTCGAGCACAGCAATCCGCGCGTTCTCGGACTCCAGCGCAGCGATTCGCTCAGACTGCTGTTCGACCTTCGCGAGCAGCATCTCGACCCGGGATTCCAGGCGAGCGATCCGCTCCGCGTCCGTCGTGCTCACCCATACGGTAGATCACGCCGCGCTACGAAGTCGATCTCCTGCCGTCGAGGAGGAGATCCGGACTCCACCCCGTGAACGCGTACGTCGCTCTTCACCGGCACCGTCAGCGAACTGAATGAAGAGGGTCATCTGCTCGATCACGTCCAGCGAATCGCGCGTTCTTGGCGAACGCATCACGACGGATCCTCGACAACGAGGACGCGGCTCTTCCACATGATGCGGCGCTGTGGTCGCGTCCCACGCGCGCAGCCAGCTTGCGGCGCGTTCTCCGACTGCACTCATGACGAGCCGCTCGAGCTACGACGACGAGTGCCTGCTTGCACAAGCATCCTGGAGCCAAAGCGGCGGACGGGCTCGCCGACGTCGAGCTTCCAGCTCGGGGACAGGAACCAGGCCTGCAGGGCGTGAAGATCACGAGCGTTCTGGAACAACCGCAAATCGGCTGATCGAGACCATGCGCGTGGCTTGTTGGCCCTCGCGTCCTCCGGCGTCTATCGTTCGCCCATGCGCATCGCGCCGCTCGCTCGTTCTCACCTCGCGCAGGCCGAGCTGGTGCTCGCCGATGCGTGCGCGTTCGATCGCGCGACCGAGGTGGCGGAAGAGAAGCTGTTCGAGCCAGGACCGACGGCGCCCGCGATCGCGTTCGGCGCGTGGGATGGCGAGGAGCTGGTCGGTGTCGCCGCTGTGTCGAGCAAGTGGCTGCGCGTGATCGCCGTGGTGCCGCGTGCGAGACGCAAGGGCGCCGGCGAAGCGCTGCTCGCGGCTTGCGAGTCACATGCGCGAACCGCGTGCGAGACGCGGATGCGCGTGCTCGATCAACCGGGCAACTACCTCGCACCCGGCGTCGACGAGCGCAACACGTACGCGATCGGCTGGCTCGAGAAGCGCGGCTACACGCGAGGCGAGACGCGCGAGAACGTGCTGATCGCCGTGCGCAGCAATCCACGCGTCAGCGAGAAGCGCGCGACCGAGCTCGCAGCAGCCGCCGGTACGAAGGGCTACGAGGTGCGCCGTGCGCTACCCGACGAGACCGCGCTACTCGACGCCGTGCGCACCGAGTTCGGCGGGGCGTGGCCGTGGGAGCTCGAGCGCGCGCTCGGTCATCGACCGGCCGGCGTCCACGTCGCGCTGTACGACGGCGCGTACTGCGCATTCGCGGCGCACGACGGCAACAACCGAGGCCTCGGCTGGTTCGGGCCGACAGGCACCTGGCCCGCGCATCGCGGCAAGGGTCTCGGCGAGGCGCTGCTGCTCGCGTGTCTCGTCGATGTCGGGCGCGAGCATGCGTTCTGCGAGGTGGCGTGGATCGGCCCGCGGCCGTTCTACGACAAGGTCGCCGGCATCGCGCAGGATCGCCGCTTCGTCTCGCTCGCCCGCGATCTCTGAAGCGCGTGGGCGTGTCAGCTTCGACGCCGAAACGGGCGACGCCCACCGGATCGTGGTGGGCGTCTCGGGCGAGCGATGCGAGCGCTCAGTAGCCGAACACCTGCTCCTTGGTCACCCACTTGATCGGGGCGAGCTTTCCGAGCTTCTTCTCGTCGAGCGACTTCTTCGGGCCCGAGATCGAGACCACGACCTTCTTCGCGAGCGCGTCCTTGATCCACTTCTCGAGCTTGGCCTTGTCGACGGCCATCGTGCGCTTGTTGCGCGCGTCGCGGGGGTCGACCTTCTCGCCCTGCTCCTGCCACGAGAACACCGTGTTCGCGATGAAGCGCGGCGCGATCCGATCGACGCGGTGGTTCTGCGCGATCGTGTCCTTGGCGACGGCGAACCGCTGATCGTCGATCTTGATGGCGAGCGTGGAGAGCACGGCATCGATCGCGTCGTGCGTCTTGTCGGCCTGCGTGCCGACGTACGCCATCGTCGCGGAGTCGTCCTGCTTGCGGAAGCTCGGCGAGTACCAGCCGCGCACCGTGTACGCGAGACCGCGCGCCTCGCGGACCTCCTGGTAGAGCAGCATGCCGGCGTACTCGCTGAACAGCGTGCCGACGGCGCGATCGTTGTCGTTGCCCGGGCCACGCGGCCAGGTCATCGCGATCTGCATCTGCTTGGTGTCCTGATCGAGCGCGATCACGGTGCCGCCCGGACGGTAGCGGTACGGCTTGATCTGCTTGGTGGCGATGCTGCCCTTGCCGAGGACGATGGCGGTCGCCGCGTCCTTGCCGCGCGGGCCGAAGTACGCCGTCTTGTGCTTCATGTCGAGGTAGCGAGCGAGCAGCTTCTTGACCATCGCCGGCGTCGCCTTCTCGAGATCCTTGTTCTTCGGCACGACGAGGTACTGGCTCTCGTTGCCATCGCGCGCGAAGGCGGCGACCGCCTGGGTGACGACCTGCGGCGACGCGACGGCGTTCGCGCGCTCGGTGAGGTTCGTGGCGACGCGCGCCTTGACGATCGCGTCGTCGATCATCGGCTCGGCCAGCCACTCCTTGAGCAGCGCCATGCCGGCCTCGAGGTTGCGATCGATGCCGGAGATGCTGATCGAGGCGTTGTTCTTCGAGCAGCCGGTATCGATCGACAGGCCGAGCTCGTGCAGATGGCGCGCGACCTCCTGCGTCGAGCGCTTGCCGGCACCGGCGAACTTCAGCGTCTCGAGTGCGAGGCAGGCGAGCTTGTCGTCGGCGCGGCCGTAGTCGTACTGGAACGACAGCGCGAACAGCCCATTGCGGGTGTTCTTGACGGTGACCAGATCGCCCGTCGCGAGCTTGCCGCGCTCGTAGTCCTTACCCTCGACGATCGCGACCGGCTCGATCGGGCTGACCTCCATGTCGAGGATCGACTTCGCGTACGCGCTCTGCCGGCTCGGATCGACCTTGACCGGCGTGATGCCCGGCTTCTCGATCTTCGCCGTCTCGTTCTTGCCCTTGACCTTCTTGAGGACGAGCATGTCCTTCGTCAGGTACTGCTTCGCGACGCGGAGGATGTCGGCCTTCGTCAGCTTCTTCATGCGGTCGACCTTGCTGACGACATCGGGCCACGACTCGCCGAGGAGGAACGACTGCTGCATCTGACCGAGGCGGCCCTGGTTCGACTCGAGGCCCTGCTGCTGCTGGATCTCGTAGGTCAGGATCGCGGCCGCGACATCGGCATCGGTGAAGTCACCGCGCTGCAGCTTCTCGACCAGCCCGAGCAGCATCTTCTCGAGCTCGGCGTGCGACTGGCCGTCGAGGGCGTCGGCGTAGAGCTGGTAGTAGCCGGCGTCGCGCATGAACGTGGGGCTGCAGCCCGCGTCCGCCACCTTCTGCGTCAGCAGCAGGTCGCGAGCGAGCATGCCGGACTGCCCGTCGAGCAGGATCAGATCCATCAGCTCGAGCGCGAGGCGATCGGGATGCGAGGCCGACACCAGCGGCCAGCCGAGCGTCACGCCCTCCTCCGCAGGCACCTTGACGCTGACTTCGGTGCGGCCGTTTGGCTTGGTGACCACGCCGTTGTCGGCGGCATCGCCGGCCGGGCGCTTGAAGTTGCCGAACTCCTTCTCGAGGATCGGGATCACCGACGCATCGACGTCGCCCGACAGCAGGATCGCCATGTTCCCCGGCGTGTAGTAGCGATGGAAGAACGCGAGCATGTCGCCGTACGCCGGGCTCTTGAGGTGCTCGATCTCGCCGATCACCGAGCTCCAGCCGTAGCCGTGCTTCGGGAACATGTTCTTCATGAACGTGTCGTAGACCTGGCGACCGGGATTATCGAGACCGCGGTTCTTCTCCTCGTAGACCGCCTCGAGCTCCGGCCAGAACAGGCGGAACACCGGGTCGCTGTAACGCGTGGCCTCGACCTTCGCCCACTGGGCGAGCCGGTTCTTCGGCACCTCGGTGACATAGACCGTGGCGTCGTTGTTGGTGAACGCGTTGAGGCCGGTGATGCCGATGCGCGAGTACAGCGTGTCGAGCTCGTTGGGCACCGCGAACGCCGCGGCGGCCTGCGTCTCGGCGTCGATGTCCTTCAGCACCTGCGCGCGATTGCTGCCCGGGCGACGCAGCTCGGCGTACAGCTTCTCGATCTTGTCGAGGTGCGGCTTCTCCTTCGCGTAGTCGAGCGTGCCGAGCTTCGACGTGCCCTTGAACAGCATGTGCTCGAGGTAGTGCGCGAGGCCGGTCGACTGCTGCGGATCCTGACCACCACCGGCGCGCACCGCGACGCGCGCGACCACGCTCGGCTCCTGCGCATCGGGGCTGATGTAGACGGTCATGCCGTTCGACAGCCGATGGATCGTCACCTTCGCCGGATCGTTCGGCAGCGGGCTCGCGATCAGCGGCGGCTGGTGTACCGCCTTCTTGCCGGACGACGGCGCCGGTGTGGTGGCTCCGGTGTTCGCCGTGTCGGGCCCCGCCATCGAGCTTCCCGTGGGATCGCCAGTCGGTCCGATCGGCGTGGTGTTTCCCTTTCCTCCACCGCCGCCGCAGGTCGCTCCAAGGAGGAGCGCACCGACGACGATCGCTTGCTTCGCGAGCTTGTGCATCCAGCGCAGTTACTACGGCGGCTCACGCGGTGCAACGACGACGACGTGACGCCTGTTGCTCGCGTCGCGAGATCGAGGCGGGTTGCCTCGCGAGTGGCGATTTCGGTGATTTTCGGACCGGTCGCAGCCCGTCGCAGCCCGCCCCAGATCGATCAGGAGACCGGCGGCGGTCCGTACTTCGTCGTGATCCAGCTCGACAGGTTCGTCGCCGACCAGCCGACGTTGTAGAGCCGCGGATAGATCACACGCGGCTCGTCGCCGGCGATCGCGCTCGTGATCCGACGCGCGAGCTCGTCGGGATCGCCGGTCGGTGCGAACCGTCCGAACAAGCCGCCACCGCCGTACGCATCGCGCGCACCTTGCTCGAGCGCCGACTTCACCGGCCCCGGATACACGGTCACGACGCGCACGCCGTACGGCGCGAGCTCGGCGCGCGCGATCTCCGATGCCATCGCGAGCCCGGCCTTCGACGCTCCGTAATACGTGCAGCCCTTGAGCGGGACCTTGCCGGCCATGCTCGCGATGTTGACGATCACGCCGCGGCCGCGCTCGACCATGTCGCGCACGACGAGGTCTTGCAGCCGCAGCGGCGCGATCAGATCGATCGTCATCAGATCGCTCGCCTCGCTCCACTGCCAGGTCTGTAGCTGTTGCACGCGCATGATGCCCGCGCAGTTGACGAGCCCGTCGATCGGCGCGTGCTTCGCGATGTCCTCGACCACGCGACCGAGGGCGGCGAGGTCGCGCAGATCGATACCGTGCACGCTGGCGTTCCCGAGCTCGCCGGCGAGCTCCTCGACGAGCTCGCGCACCGCGGGACGATCGAGCAGCGCGAGGCGGCACTGCGGCCAGTCGACGCGCATCCGGCGCGCGAGCGCCCCGCCGATCGCACCGGCAGCTCCGGTGAGAAGCAGATGGCTGGGTTCCGTCCGCGCGTCTCCTCGGGTCACGACAGCCTCGAGTCGAGTGCGAACCACAGCACGTGGACCTTCTTGGTCTCCGTCTTCCACATCGCCGGGCCGAGGAACAGGCCGGGCGAGACCTCGCGAATCTCGTCGTGGATCTTGCGGATGTAGCTCGGGTTGGCGCGCAGGTCGTAGTTCAGGATCAGGGTCGGCCTGCCGTCGACCGCCGACGGACCGAACGAGGTCTCGAACGGAAACAGGTTCTGCCGGCCGAGCGCGCGCGGGATGAAGACGCGGTTGTGACCCTCTCCGCGCGTCTCGCCGTGCGCCTGGAAGGTCTTGCCTTCCCACACGAACGACGTCGAGGCGGCCCACCGGCGCAACGACCTCGCGATCCCGCGCGGCAGGCCGCGGACGGCGAGCATGCGACCGATCAGCTTGCCGTCGGCGGCGTGCATGGTGGTCGACACCGTCGCATTGCGATACAGCGCGTCGAGCTCGTCGTGCTCGAGCGAGGCGAGCGTGTCGAGGGTGAGGTTCGGGCGCGAGCCGTGGGTGGAAGAAGAAGTGCGAGTCTGCGTGGTCTGCATCGTCAGGTCCTTTCAGCGTTCGAGCTCATCAACTCCAGAGATCATTCGCCAGCAGGCGTGCCCGGCCTGCGCGAGTCGTGCGGCGTCGAGGGTGAGGTAGCCGAGGCGACCGGCCTTGATGAGGCCGACGAAGGCGCCCCAGAGCAGCGCGAACAGGATGTCGGTCGGCGCCACGCTGGGGGTGGCGCGGTCGCGCATCTGCTTGCCGGCCATGAACAGCGGCCCGATCACCGACAGCTCGATCTGCCGGCTCTCGGCATCGAGGTATGCGACGTGATCCTGCATCTCGAGGAAGCGAAACGCCTCCGGCTCTGCGGCGGCGAACGAGCCGAGCCGCTGCCAGAGCTGGTGAAACCACCGCTCGGCGTCGTCGAGACGATCGGACTTCGGCGCGCCGAGCCCGTCGAGCAGCGCCGATCGCAGGCGCAGCTTGGCATCGCGATAGACCTCGTTGACCAGCGCTTCCTTGTTCGCGAAGTACCGGTACAGCGTGCCGGTCCCCACCCTGGCAGCTTCGGCGACTTCCGGAACGGACGTTCCGTGGAAGCCTCGTTCGGCGAACACGCGGAGCGCGGCATCGAGGATCAGGCGGCGCTTGTCATCCACCCGCGGCCGCCCGCGCCGGCGGCTGGACACCGGCACGCTCGACGAGGACTCGCGCACCGAGCGCGAAGCCTTGCGCCGTCCTGCCGCGGGCTTGGTCTTCGCCGAGCGTCCACCCGCGCGCCGGCCGCTGCCGCGATTAGCGGAGTGAACGTTCATTCCGTAAGTGATAAAGCCAGCAGCCCCGGCGGTCAAGCGCGATCTGCCGCTTTGCCGTTCGCGGTACCGTCGTCTCGATGAGCGTGGAGCGAGACTGGTTCGACAAGCTCGATCCGGAGATGCGAGCACTCGTGCTCGAGGTGATCGCGATGCGAGACAACCCGACGGACGAGCAGATCGCAGAGGCCCCCGCGCTGATCGCGAAGTCGTGGTCCTTCGACGCGATCGGCATCCCCGTCGACAAGCGCCCCGCACTCGAGGCGGCGATCGGCGAGCTCGCGAAGCAGCAGCGAGCGAGACGCCGCTGATCAGACGCCGGGCTTCGGCTTCGGGATCAGCGCCGGGTTCGAGCGCCGCGCGGCCATCGCCTGGCGCTTGAACTTCGCGTAGCGTGCGACCGAGAAGTCGCCGGGCTCGCGCGGATCGCGGGTCACCGCCATCGCGAAGTCGGGCGTCCGCTTCAGCTGGAGCAGCGCGCCGTGCTCGAGCTCGAACGCGACGCGACACGCGACCTCGAGCAGCTTCGACGTGGTGCTCTCAGGATCGTCCTCGTCGGCATCGGGATCCTCGAGGTCGCGCTCGACGAGCGCCTCGATCGCGGCCGCGGGAAAGTCGTCGTTGTCGCTGAGCTTCAGCGAGTGCGCGAACGCGCCGGGCAGGAACCGGCTGTGGAGATCATCGGCCGCGACCGGCTCGCCGCCGTTGTCTGCCGTCAGGTGCTCCTCGGTGTTGAGCAGCAGGCGCACCGAGCAGCCATCGTAGGGCTCGACATCGACCACGGCACCGTAGAACACGGCATCGCGATGATCGCGCGCGAGCCGGGCGAGCTTCGTCGTGGCCTGGCGAACGAGAAGCTTCTCGATCGCGGCCCAGTCGATCGACCTCGCCATGAGAAAAATCTTACTTCCGGTCGATCAGCGACGTGGAATTCCTGGCGGCGCTGCGCGGCCGTGACGGTGCGAAGCTTGCTCGATGTCACGTCGGCGTCTTCAATAAGAGCAGGTACTCGACGTTGCCGGCCGGACCGGTGATCGGCGATTCCACATGCTCGCCGGCGGAGAAGCCGTTCTCCGCGGCCCACGCGCGCACCTTGTCGATCGCCCCGAGCCGCGCTGCTTCATCACGCACCACGCCGCCCTTGCCGACCAGGTCGCGACCGACCTCGAACTGCGGCTTGACGAGGGCGACGATCGGCTTGTCGCCGGGAGGTCGAAGCAGCTCGGCGACGCGGGGGAGAACCAGCGTCAGCGAGATGAACGAGACGTCGATCACCGCGAGGTCGGCGGGCTCGGGAACCCGCTCGAGCGGCAGCGTTCGCACGTTCTCGCGCTCGATGGTGACGACGCGCGGATCGCTGCGGATCGACCACGCGAGCTGGCCATAGCCGACGTCGATCGCGTAGACGCGGGTGGCGCCGCGGCGAAGCAGCACGTCGGTGAAGCCGCCGGTCGAGGCGCCGATGTCGAGGCAGACCTTGCCGGTGGGATCGATGGCGAAGGTGTCGAGGCCCTTCACCAGCTTGAGCGCGCCGCGCGAGACGTAGGGATGATCCTCCTCGCGGACGACGATCTCGACCCCGGGATCGAGCTGGGTGCCGGGCTTGGTCTCCGGCTGGCCGCGCACCAGGACCGCTCCACGCATGATCAGTGCGCGGGCCCGCTCGCGACTGCCCACGAGACCTCGATCCACGAGGATCTTGTCGAGGCGTTCGCGCGGCATCGGCGGACATGCTGGCGGCGGACGTCGATCCCTGCAAGAAATCACGAACGATCGCTCGCATTTCCGATTCTCCGCAAATCCTCGCGTTGACAAACAGCACGACCGTTCTATTCTGGCGGCATGGCGAAGGGCGACGAGACCCGGCAGGCGATCCTGGCGCGAGCCTTCGAGCTCGCGAACGTGATCGGCGTGTCCGGGCTGACGATCGGCCGCCTCGCCGAGGCCACCGGGCTGTCGAAGAGCGGGCTGTTCGCTCACTTCGGCAGCAAGGAGGCGCTCGAGGTCGCGGTGGTCGAGGAGGCCGCGCGGCAGTTCGTCCAGGAAGTCATGGTCCCGGCCCTCGGCAAGCCGCGTGGCGAGCCGCGCGTGCGGGCGCTGTACGAGCACTGGATGGCGTGGGGCGAGCGTGATGGCGGGTGCTTCTTCGTCGGTGCGAGCGCCGAGCTCGATGACCGGCCCGGAGCACCGCGCGACGCGCTGGTCCGCGCCTGCAAGGACTGGATCGACGCCCTCACCACGGCCGCCCAGATCGCGATCACCGAGGGCCACTTCCGCTCGGACCTCGATCCAAAACAGTTCGCCTTCGAGCTCTACGGCATCATGCTGGCCGCACACACGTTCGGCCGGTTCCTGCACGACCGCGGCACCAGGAGCCGCACCAACGACGCCTTCGACCGGCTGCTCGCCGCCGCGCGCGCACCGGGCTCGCGACGCATTTCCTGAATGGGGGATTCACATGTTGAGCTCGACCACGTCCAGAAATAGCACGACCGTTCGTTCTTCTTCCAGGCCGAGCGCCTCGACGCTCCGCTGGGTTCGCGCCGGCCTCCAGGCCGCCTACGCGTTCTCCGACGGGCTCGGCGCCAGTCTCGCCGAGCGGCTGTTCACGTCGCCGCGCCGCTTCGAGCGTCCTGCCCGCGAGCGGGCGGTGCTCGCGACCGGCCGGCCATTCGACGTCGAGGTCTCGCTGCGCTCGCCGCGCTGGAACGGTGCGCGCACCACCGTCAAGGCGTGGCGCTGGGGCGGGGCCGGCCCGACGGTGCTGCTCGTCCATGGCTGGGAGGGTCGCGGCTCGCAGCTCGGTGCCCTGATCGAGCCGCTCGTCGCCGCCGGCCTGTCGGTGGTCACCTTCGATGCGCCCGGCCACGGTGATTCACCCGGCAGCCGGCTCTACCTGCCCGACCACGCCGACGCGATCACCGATGTCGCCGCCGCCGTCGGTCCGCTGCACGCCACGATCTCGCACTCGTTCGGCAGCGCCGCGATGCTGCTCGCGTACGCCCGCAACGGTGTCGATGCGCCGATCAACGTCGCGATCTCGCCGAACGTGCTGATCGACGACGCGGTCGCACGGTTCGCGAAGCTGGTGTCGCTCGACGACTCCGAGCGCGTCGCCCTCGAGGCCTCGCTCGCGCGTCACACCGGCCTCGGCCTCGATGCGCTCCAGCTCTCGACGCTGGTCGCCCGCCGCGATGCCAGCCTGCTCGTGATCCACGATCGCGAGGACACCGAGGTGCCGATCCGCCACGGTGATGCCCTCGCCGCCGCGTGGTCCGGCGCCCACCTCGAGATCACCGAGGGCCTCGGCCACCGCAAGATCCTGCGCGACCCCGCCGTGATCACCGAGACCGTCGCGTTCGTCCGCCGGGGCGTTCGCCCGCCGGTCTCCGACCTCGTCCGCGAGGTCGACAAGGTCCTGGCCACGCTCGATCTCGGAGGCTAACAGCCCGGATCTCAGCGGGGTTTCACGCGGCGAACGCGGGTGAGGTTGACAGGTCAGTTCCTCGCTGGTACCCATGCACTCCCTTCCGGGGTCTTAGCTCAGCTGGGAGAGCGCCAGAATCGCACTCTGGAGGTCAGGGGTTCGATCCCCCTAGGCTCCACGGAACGGAAACCCGCCGACGAACTCGGCGGGTTTTCTGTTTTCGGCGAGCACCGTCTGCTAGCGGCGCTATTCGAGGCAGATGCCGACGGTTGCGTGGACGGTCTCGGACATCTGGCAGAACAGCAGATAACACCGACCGGTCTGGACACCGGCGTCGATCATCGCTTGCTCGAGCGCGACGGGATCGCAGACCAGCGAGCACGGATCGTCGGCGGGCAAGGCCTCGGCGAGCGCGCACAGATCGTCGGAGTCGCTGGCGACCGGTTCCGTGCCGATGCTCGCGATCGGATCATCGAGCACCTCGAGCGACGCCAGGCCGAGCGACTGATCGGGCACCGCCGTGATTGTCGGCGGCTCGACCGCACACGCGGTCAGCATCGCCAGAGTCACCACCAGACCTCGCACCACGACCAGGATAGAGGGACCGGCCTCGTAGGTCGCAAGGCACCGATGTGGGCCTCTCGGACAGGGTCGAGCGACTGGTAGCGATATACTGCGGTCGTGCGTGGATCGATGCTCGTCCTCGCCGTGCTGGTGGCATGTACGCCGGCGCCGGTGCTCAACCCCAACAAGCAAACGAAGCGCGCGGGACGCTCCGAGGTGGAGCGCGATGTCACGCTCGCCGTCGCGCCGCCGGCGGTGGTCAAGAAGCGCGATGGCAGCACCTTCGATCTCGCGACGCTGTGGGACAAGGACAAGGATCAGAAGGTCGTCGTCGTGTTCTATCGCGGTGGCTGGTGCCCGCACTGCCAGAAGCAGATGGCCGAGCTGCAATCGCACTATCGTGACTTCAACGAGGCGAAGGCCGTCGTCGTCGGTGTGTCGAACGAGGATCCGGCGGCGACCACCGCGTTTCGCGACAAGCTCGGCCTCGGCTTCGAGCTCTACAGCGACACCGAGCTGACGATGATCACGGGCTGGGGCGTCGAGGATTTCGGCTCGGGCATCGCGCGACCTGCGACGTTCGTCGTCGAGCCGGGCGGCACGATCTCGTATCGCAAGGTCGGCGAGAACCCGGCCGATCATCCGTCGATGGACGAGCTGCTGGCAGCGCTGAAGTAGTGCCGGCCCCGCGCGCACGCGAGCGCCCGCTCGGCGTGGTCTACACGCCGCCCGAGGTCACCGGACCGATGGTGCGCGTCGCGCTCGAGCCGCTGCTGCACGGCAGGTCGGTCGACGAGCTGTGCGCGCTGCGGATCTGCGACTTCGCCGCCGGCGAGGGGGCGTTCGTGCACGAGATCATCGCGCAGCTCGGCGCCGCGATCTGTCGCGCGAAGCCCGTCCTCGCCGCGGGTGACGGACGCGCCCTCGCCGCGCGCTGTGTGGT
>JAEYYY010000423.1 GCA_023430775.1 Pseudomonadota bacterium | reverse complement strand
TGCTGTTGCTCTGCGCGCGAGCGGTGGGGACGATCACGGCGGGCTCCGAGAAGCCGCCGCCACCGAACACCGGCAGATCATCGATCGAGCCGATCGCCGACGACGTGGCCGGCTTGGCACCGGCCGCGGCCGAGCCACCGCCGAGATACGCGCTCGCCATCGAGCGGATATCGATCAGACCCGAGCCCTCGCCACCGGCCGCGCCCGTGGCGTGCCCCGCCGACGCCGAGCTCGCCGACGCCGACGACGACGACGCCATCACCGGCTTGTCGGATGCGAGCTGCGCGAGGTTGTTGAGCGAGAACAGCACCGAGTTCTCGTTGCGCTCGCCACGCAGCTTGGCCGAAGCCGCCTGCGCCTGTTCCT
This sequence comes from Pseudomonadota bacterium, assembly GCA_023430775.1. GTDB lineage: Bacteria > Myxococcota_A > Polyangia > Haliangiales > Haliangiaceae > JABFXX01. The sequence goes on along the minus strand of JAEYYY010000423.1, from coordinate 11,679 downwards.
TGGTGGTGACCGGCTTGCTGCCGAACAGATCGCCGCCGTCGTCGCTGTCGGCCGCACCGCGCGAGCTCGCGGCCGCGAACAGATCGCCGGGATCGCTCTGGACGGTGCGCGCTTCCTCGCCACCGCCCCCGCCGAACATCGCGGCGACGCCGCCGCTGCCGTTGCCGGCCGCCGCGGTGGTGGTGTTGCCCGACGCGACCAGATCCTGGAACGCATCGACCTGCGAGAGCGGCAACCAGTCGGCGAAGCCCTCGCGCCACGCGTAGGTCTCGGCATCGATCTCGCCGGCGGCGAACCGCTGCTGGACCTCGGCGGCCGTCATCGGACCGACTTGATCCGAGTTGATCACGACGTGCCACACGGCGTCGTCGGCACCGGCGGGCGGCGCCTCGCCGCTCCCCTCGTAGCCGTAGTCGTAGACGCGCGTGTCCTTCTCTTGCGCCGGTGCGGGTGCGGCCTCGGCAGCGCCGGCTCCACCGCGCACGACGATGATGTTGCTGCACTTCTTGCAGCGGATCTTGAAGACCTTGCCTTGGACCTTATCGTCCGAGATCGAGTACTTGGCCTGACAAGCGTCGCAGACGATCTTCATGCTCGTTCATTCCCTCTGGTTCGAGGCGTAGGACCCCTAGGAGGTCCCCACCTTGGAGAAATGATCGTATCAAGCCGCGCGGCCCAAATGCCAGTCGGCGGCGCGAGTTACGTCTCAGGCGAACGGATCGCGGAGTCGGATAGTCTCGGAGCGATCCGGCCCGACGGAGACCAGGCAGAACGGCACCCCGGCCATCCGCTCGATCGTATCCACGTAGGCTCGCGCAGTCTTGGGCAGATCCGTGACGTCGCGCGCCTGGGCCGGCAGCTTTCCCCAGCCGGGAAACTTCGTATAGACCGGCTCGGCGCGCGCGATGTCGTCGGGATCGATCGGTGGCTCGTCGAGCTCCTTGCCGTCCACCTTGTAGGCGACGCACACCGCCACCTCCGGCAGCTCGGCGAGCACGTCGAGCTTGGTGAGCGCGAGCGACTGCATGCCGGAGAGCCGCACGCCCATCCGCAGCGCGGGGAGATCGAGCCAGCCGCAGCGCCGCGGCCGCCCGGTGGTGGCACCGAACTCGCCGCCGGCGACGCGCAGCGCATTGCCGGCATCGCCGGACAGCTCGGTCGGGAACGGTCCTTCGCCGACGCGCGTCGCGTACGCCTTGGTGATGCCGACGACGCTATCGATGTGCGTCGGGCCGATGCCCGCGCTCTGACACGCCCCGGCGGCGATCGTCGAGCTCGACGTCACGTACGGATACGTGCCGTGATCGAGGTCGAGCAGGCAGCCCTGCGCGCCCTCGAACAGCACGTGCTTGCCTTCGGCGATCTTTCTCGCGACGTGGCGGCCGGCATCCCCGGTGTGCGGGCGCAGCTGCTCGCCGGCGGCGATCGCATCGGCGATCCACTTCGCGATGTCGTCCTCCTCGATCGCGCCACCGAGGTGGGTGAACACCGGGCCCAGCTCGTCGGCATTCGCGCGCACGATCTGCTCGAGGCGTGCCGGCTTGAACAGATCGCGCACGCGCACGCCGCGGCGCGCCGCCTTTGCCTCGTACGCCGGGCCGATGCCGCGGCGGGTGGTGCCGATCGACTTGCCCTGCTTCGCGCTGTGATCCTCGCGCAGGCCATCGAGCAGCTTGTGATACGGCAGGATGACGTGGGCGCCGAGCCCGACGAGCAGCTCGCCCTGCTGGAGCAGCCCGCGCGACTGACAATCGGCGAGCTCCTCGAGCAGCGTCTGCGGATCGATCACCATGCCATCGCCGAGCACGCAGCTCTTGCCTGGATGACAGACGCCCGACGGCACCAGGTGCGTGACCAGCTTCTTGCCGTCGATGACCAGCGTGTGGCCGGCGTTCGCGCCGCCGCCGTAGCGCACCACCGTATCGGCGCGCTCGGTGAACAGATCGACGACCTTGCCCTTGCCTTCATCGCCCCACTGGGCGCCGACGACGATCACGACGGACATCAGGAACCTCCCAGGAACGTTGCGAGCACATCCGGATCGATCGCGACCACCGACGTCGTGCCGTCGGCGCGCAGGACCTCTCCTCGATCGGTCATCACCGCGGCATCGAGCCCGGCGCTGGCGAGCCAGCTCTGCTTCGGCAGCTCGGCGCAGGTCACCGCGCGGATCGAACGCAGGCGGAGCTCGCGCGCGAGCGCTGGTGCACCGCGGCCGAACACCGCCACGCCGCGCGCCATCGGCACCGGTTGATCGCTCGCGCGCTGTGCCTGCGCGAGGGCCTCGACGTCGATCGCGAACCCGGTCGCGCGAGCCGGTCTGCCGTACAGACCGATCAGCGAGTCGTAGCGACCGCCGCGCAGCACCGCGTCGGGCGCACCACCCGCGTAGCCGGCGAAGCGCACGCCGGTGTAGTAGTCGAAGCCGCGAACGTCGCCGAGATCGATCGTGATCTGCGGCGCCGGAGGATCGGCGAGCTCGTGAAACCGTGCGAGCACCACGCGCAATTGATCGAGCGCGCTGCGCACCTCCTCGGGCCACGGCAGTGCGACCGCGCGCTCGAGCGTCGGCCCGGCGGCGCCCCACAGCGAGCCGAGCGCCTCGACCAGCGGGGCGAGCTCCGGCGAGCACTGCGCCGCGAGTACCTTGAGCCGCGCGCGCTCCTTCTTCGCGAGGGCGCGTGCGAGGTCATCGCGCATCGCCTCGGGCACCGCGCCGAGCACGTAGCGCAGCGGCGCGACGTGGCCGACATCGAGCCGGGTCTCGGTGAGCGACGCCGATGCGAGCGCCGCCGCCGCCACCGCGAGCACCTCGGCATCGCCGGCAGGTGCAGCCATGTCGATCAGCTCGATGCCCGCCTGGATGATCTCGCGCTGCCCCATCTCGTCGGCGAGCCGCCCGCTCAGCCGGTAGACCGCGCCCTCGTAGCACAGCCGCACCGGCCCCTCGTGATCGGACAGCCGGGTGGCCACCAGGCGCGCGACCTGCGCGGTGATGTCGGGCCGCAGCGCGACCACCTCGCCGGTGCCGGGCTCGACGAACCGGATCGCCGCGGCGCGCGCGTCGCCGCCGAGCCCGCGCTCGAGCACGTCGGCGCACTCGAACACCGGCGTGATGATCCGGGCATATCCCCAGGCCTCGAACACGCGCGACAGCCGGCTCGCCAGCGACAGCCGGCGGGCAGCGGCGCGCGGGAGAAAATCGCGCACCCCGGAGGGCAGACGAATCGATGCCGACAAAGCGCCCTACTCTACCCGTTCGTCGTCGATCGAACAGGGTCGCACCGCCGTTATGATCGGCGTGGCGATCGCGCTCACCCGATACGGGCTATCGTCGTTCCGATGACGTCGCGCATCCGCGCCGCGATCGTGAAGATCGTCGACCACCACGACTCGACGACGATCCTCGGTCCGTCGGGCGCGCTGCGGTTCGACGATGCCTCCGCGGCGCTCGTCCGTGCAGTGCTCGAGATCCACGCCAGGCCGACCACGCGAGAGACGTTGTTCGAGGAGCTCGCCGCGCGCAGCGGTGGCGAGGTGCCGGCCAGGCCGGTCGACGATCTGATCGCGCTACTCGAGCGCGAGAAGGTGCTGGTCGCAGCACCAGCTCCGACGGCTCGTGCGGTCCCCGGCCGCCGCGTCGTGCTCGGCATCTCCGGCGCGGTCGCCGCGGTCGATGCGCCGGTGCTGGTGCGCGGTCTCCACGCGCTCGGTTGCGACGTCCGGATCGCGCTGACGCGCAGCGCTCGCAAGTTCGTCTCGGCTTCCGCGCTCGACGCACTCACCCACCACCAGGTCTGGCGCAGCCTGTGGCATCGCACCGAGTCGCAACCGGTGCCGCACATCAACCTCGCCGAGTGGGCCGAGCTCGTGATCGTGTGGCCTGCCAGCGCGACCACGATCGCGCGCATCACCGCCGGCGATTGCTCGGATCTGGTGTCGGCGATCGCCACCGCGACGCGCGCGCCGGTCGTGATCGCGCCGTCGATGAACGACGCGATGCTCGGCGCGCCACCGGTGCAAGACAACCTCGACAGGCTGCGCGCACACGGCCGCTGGATCGTCCACGGCTCGCTCGGAGTCGAGGTCGCGCATCGCCCCGAAGATCGCGCGCCGATGTTCGGCCCGGCCGCCGCGCCGTCCGCGGTGATCGACATCGCGAAGCACCTGCTCGCGCACGTCGTGCCGCGCCCACGCCTCCCCGCCGACGCCGCCGCGTGGGAGCAGCTGTGGTCGACCACGCCGCTCGACCAGCTGCCGTGGACGCACGATCCGATCGACGGTCCCTTGCAAGACGCGCTCGCCTCGCACGCGCGCCCCGATCGACGCCTCCTCGATCTCGGCACCGGCACCGGCGCGCTCGCGATCGCCGCGGCCCGGCTCGGCTACCGCGTCACCGCCACCGAGGTCTCGCCCACCGCGCTCGGTCGCGCGCGCGGCTCGGCGAAGGATGCTCCGATCCTGTTCGTGCTCGACGATGTCACGCGCTCGCAGCTCGACACCACCTTCGATGTCGTCGTCGATCGCGGCGTGCTCCATTGCCTGCCGCCCGATCGCCGCGCGGCCTACGCGAACACCGTCACCGCACGCACCGTCGCCACCGGCACGCTCCTCGTGGTCGCGCACGCGACCGGCGAGCTCGCCACGCATCCCCTGTCGCCCGCCGAGCTCGCAGCGCTGCTGCCCGGCTTCATGCTCGTCGGCTCCACCCCCACCACGCTGTCGGGTGGCGCCGCGAACCTCGTCGAGCTACGTCGCGCGGGCTGAGGTCGAGAGCGGCTGTCGCGCCCGGCTCGTTCGTGTATACATGACACCATGAAGATCACGCTGGTGGCTCGCGATGGGGCGCTCGCCCGGGCGTGGCGTTCGGCGTTCGCGGAGGTCGACGACGTCGGCGTGGTCGAGGGCGACTACTTCGAGCAGCCGGCGGACGCGATGGTGAGTCCCGCCAACAGCTTCGGCATCATGGATGGCGGCATCGATCTGGCGATTCGCGATCAGCTCGGGCTCGGCGTGCAGACGAAGTTGCAGCGCGCGATCGTCGAGCGGCATCACGGCGAGCTACCGATCGGCTGCGCCGAGGTCGTCGAGACCGGCGATCCGCGGTGGAAGTATCTGGTGGCCGCACCGACGATGCGCGTGCCCGAGAGCGTCGCCGGCACGCTCAACGCGTACCTCGCGTTTCGGGCGGTGCTGCTGGCGTGCGCGAAGCATCCGATCGAGTCGCTGGTGTGTTGCGGCCTGGCGACCGGCATCGGCCGGATGGAGCCGCTGCGCTGCGCGACCCAGATGCGCGTCGCGCTGCAGCACGTGCGTGGCCCGGCGCGCATTCCATCGTTCCAGCAGATCCACGCCGTTCACGAAGCGCTGCGGAAAGCCTGAGCAGATCGATATACTCGCGGCCATGAAGCGCGCCTTCCGGGTTCCCGCCGCGATCGCCTTCACCGTGGTTGCCGGAACCGCTGCCAGTGTCGGCGTGGTCACCGCGCTTCCCGCGTGCGAACACGGCCGATCGCCGACGGATGGTCAGCTCGCCGATACACCCGAGATCCTCGACGGTGGTTGCGAGGTGTTCTGCATCCCCGATCCCGACAGCGATGCCGGCGTGTGCCCCGAGCCCGCGTTCTGCGCCGACACCTTCGGCAACTGCCCCGCGGGTTGCAGACCCGTCGGTTGATGACCTTCAGGCCGCTCGGTCGAGCGGCAAGCTAGAGGAGCTCGAGGAACGCGAGCAGTGCTGCCTTGTCGGCGGCGGTGAGCCGCTTCATCGCCGCGGGCGCTGCGGCGTGGAGCGACGTCTTGCCGTCGTACGCGAACCCATCCAGCAGCTCGGCGAGTGACTTCGCGCTGCCGTTCGTGAAGTACGGCCACTTCTTGAACAGCCGGCGCAGCGTCGGCACGCGCGTACCGTCATCGTGGACGTACGGCTCGACGCCGGTCTTCGCGTAAGCCGCGTTGCTCCACACCAGCGGCCCGGTCTTCGACCGCACCAGCTTGCCCCACTCCTTGAAGTCGATCTCGGTCGACGGTTCCTCGGCGATCAGCCGCGCTGCGTGACAGTCGGCGCAGCGATCGCGAAACACCGCGGCGCCCTGTTGCTCGAGCCGCGTCAGCCGGTCCAGCCCCTGCGCCGCGACGTTCGTGCGGTGGGTGAATTCGATCAGGAACCGGAGAAACGCCTCGCGCAGCTGCTCGGCGGTCAGCCGATCGGGCGCGTCGTCGATGAGCTTCCACCAGTCGAGATCGTAGGTCGACAGCGCGAACCAGGGGTCTCGACCATTGTGGCGGTTCGCGACCTTGAACTCCGAGTGCACCATCTGCGTGGTCGTCTGATCGAGCGCGCGCGAGAAGTACGGGGCGTTGTTGAACAGGCCGCGCAGCGGCCGCGTCGCGGCATGGACCTTGAGCCCGCCGTGCTCGCGCCCGGTGAAGTGGACGCGACCGTCGACGTAGCCCTCGTGGTGACAGGTCTCGCAGGTGAACCGGCTGCGCTTGCCCTCCGTGCCGCTCCACGGCGCCATCAGCTCGGTGAAGAACAGCAGCTCGCCGACCCGCGCGAGCACCGGCCGCTCCACGCGCTTCCCGGCCGGCACCAGCGTGACCTCGCGATCCTCGACGACGAAGCCGTCGAACAGCGAGTTGGCGAGCAGCCAGCCGCGGTCGGTGCGCGCGGCATCGGTGGTGCCCGGCGGTACCGCGGTGGCGGTGATCGCGGGTGCGCGATCGAACCTCGCGTCGCGCCACTCGAGCCGGACGTGCCGGCCGCCGCCGAACCCCGCGGTGTCGATGGCCGTGGTGGCGCCGTCGAGCTGGAGCGCGATCCACTTCGGGGTCAACGCGCGGTGCTCGCTGACGTTGATCGCCGCGAGCCGCGATGGCTTCTCGCGATCGAGGCGGTAGAGGAAGACGTACGAGTCGATGTAGCCGAACCCACCGTCGGCGCGCTCGAGCGGGTGATCCTCGACGCCACCGGCCGCGAGCAGCACGGTGCCATCACCGTCGACGGCGGCGTCGAAGCCCCACAGTGGGCCATCGTGCTGGATGCGCTGCACGTGGTCGCCGCGCCGGATCTCGAGCGTGCGATCGAGCAAGCAGTTGACGATCACGACATCCGCGATCGCCTCGACCGCGAGCGGTCCGTGACAGCGCCCGAGCTCGCGCTGCTTGCCGATCTTGATCGCTCGCGCCGTGCTCGCCTTCTCGATCGGCTTGCCATCCTGAGTCAGCTCGAACGCGAGCAAGCGCCCGGTGCGCTCCTCGACGATGTACAGCGTTTGGCCATCCGGCGCGACCGCGACGCCGCGTGCCCCGATGATCGTCCTGTCCCCGTACGAGGTGACGCGCTCGAGCCGATCGGGATGGACGTGGAGCTGCGTGATCGTCGACTCGCCATCGGCCACCACGATGACATCGCCATCCGGTAGCACCGCGAGTGCCGAGGGTGACGCCGGGCCGGCAAACCGCGATAGCTGGGCTCCGGTCGCGTCGAGGAGTACGACCGCATCATCGCCTCGCAACAAGCCGACGAAGCGATCGCGTACCCGGACGACGCGATACGGATCCGCGCCGAACTGGTGGTCGGCCGCGGGCAGCGTCCGGAAGTCGATCGTCTTGCGCTGCTGCTTCTCGAGCTCCCACAGCGCGAGCAGCTCGTTCTCGTGCGGCGAGGTGTCGACCACCGCGCTGCCGCTGCCGCTGCCCGTGCTCGGCGGTGGCGCGGCCTCGTCGCGTCCGCCACAGCCGAAAATGCAAACGGCGACCGCCAGGAGCGATCGCCGCGGGTGTCGTGTGGATCGATCGATCAAGACCGTTCCACGCGATCGATCACCAGCCGCCGGCCTTCTTGTCGTCCGGCTTCTTGTCGTCCTTCATCGCCGGCTCTTCCTTCTTCGGCTCTTCCTTCTTCGGCTCCTCCTTCGGAGCATCTGCCGAGCCGGCCGCCGCCGAACCCGCCGAATCCGAACCGGCCGCAGCCGCCGAGCCAGCAGCATCCGCCGCCGAGCCCGCCGCCGAACCAGCCGCCGCCGCCGAGCCAGCCGCGTCAGCCGAGCCAGTGGCGCCGGCCATCATCAGCTTCGTCATGCACTCGGTGTACTTGGTCATGATGTCAGCGGACTTCTTCGCGAGCTCCGGGTCCGGCTTCTCGGCTTCACCCGGCTTGGCATTCTTCGCCATCTCGGTGCCCCACTTGGTCATGTCTTCGTTGACCTTGTCAGCGCACGCCTTGTCCTTGCACTCGCACATCTGCTTCTGGAAGCCTTCCATCTTGGCAACGGCTTCCCCGGCAGCTCCACCCTTCTTCTTGCAACCAAACGTGGCGAGCGAGAGAGCAGCCACGAGAGCGAACGTCAGTTTCGACATCGACAGAATCTCCGATTGAGGTTTCCGGCAGTCTGCAACAAGACGTCGTCCGCTTCCGTCATCCTTTGTCATTCATTGTATCGATTCGACCGATCGCGTTTGTTCACGCCGATCGCACCTTATAGAAGGCTCGGCACCGGTACGAACTGTACGCTCAAGCTCGGAAATCGCAGCCGCAGCTCCTCGGCGACGCGCTGCACGCCGAACACCTCCGTGGCGTAATGCCCCGCGGCGACCAGCGTGATCTGCAATTCCTTCGCGAGGTCGCCCGCGCGCTCTGCGAGCTCGCCTGTCAGGTAGAGATCGCAACCCTCCTGCGAGGCCGCTTCGAGCAGGTCCGATGCGGCGCCCGAGCAGACCCCGACCTTGCGGACGATCTGCGGACCGTGAGGAAACACGAAGCGTGGCGTCTGGCCCTTGCAAACGCCGGCCGCGATCCGACCGATCGCATCGTCGCGCGTCAGCGGTTGCGCCCACGAACCGGCGAGCCCCAGCGCGTGGCCCTTCACCTCGCCGAACGGATCGCGGTTGGCGCCGAGCCCGAGCGCATCGCACAGCCCGACGTTGTTGCCGAGCCGCGCGTGCTTGTCGAGCGGCAGGTGATACGCGGCGAGCGAGACATCGTTGCCGAGCAACAGCTGCAAGCGCCGCGCGAGCGGGCCGGCGATCTTCGACAGCCCGCTGCCCCAGATCAGCCCGTGATGGACCACGATCAGATCGGCGTGCATCTCGACCGCGCGCGCGATCAGCTCCGCCGACGCCGACACGCCGGTGACGACGGTATCGACCTCGAGCCCACCCTCGATCTGCAGGCCATTGGGTGCGTAATCACGGAACCGATCGATCTCGAGCGTGGTGTCGAGGTAGCCGATGACATCGCGCAGATGGACGGGCATCGCGAACGAGTCTAGTGCAGGAGCTTCGCCGCCTGCGCCCGCAGCGCGTCCTGATCGCGATGTTCGTTGTCGCGCATCGCGAGCACGATGACGTTGCCGTCGCCGGGCACCTGGAGCGTGTAGACCGCCGGGAACACGTCGCGGATCGCGTCGAGGTCGGCCTCGTGATCGTAGTGATGGTGCAGGTTGACGACGGCGACACCGCCGCGCGAGAGCCGCGCGCGGACGCGCTCGAGGAACCTCGTCGTCCGCACCTCGCGCGGTGCTCCGGTCGCGTCGGTCCCCGGGCGGTCGCCGAGGAACGCGTCGAGATAGATCGCCTCGTACGTCGGCGCGGCCGCCTCGAACCACTCGATCGCATCCCGCGCGTGAACGTGCACGCGGCCGCCATCGCGCACATCGAACAGCCGGTCCGCCACCCGGATCACCTCGCGATCGATCTCGACGACATCGATCTCGAGCGCGGCATCGATCGATCGCAGGTGATGCACCATCGCACCGCCGCCGAGCCCGACGATCAACACGCGGTGCTGCGTGGGCGCGACCAGGTAGCTCGCGAACATCATCCGGGTGTACGGCAGCTCGAGATCCGCGGGATGCGCGAGGTCGACCTTGCTCTGCACGCGCTCGCGGCCGTGGTCGTCGACGAACAGCAGCGTCCGCACGCGACCGCGCTTGCGCACCCGGATCTGCGAGTACTCGGAGCGCGCCTCGTACTCGATCGGTCCGGCGTGGTGGCGATCCGGCGGGCTCGGCGCATCGACGGCCCTGGCGACCTCGGGCTCGCTGCACCCGAGCAGGCCGACCATCGCGATCACCGCGAACCGCACGTCCCGAATCCCACCACAGATCGCGTGAGAGCTGCCAGCGGTCGATGGAACGCGATGCGCCTGTCGCTACTCCCGATCAGCCGACGCGCGGATCGGCCCGCGTGGCAGCTGATGTCTAAGGCGCCGGCGTGAACTCGATCGAGACGTTGGTGAAGCCGCCGCTCGCCAGCGCCGTCTGGCTCTGCGCTTGCGGCCCCTTGACGAACGTGAAGGTGCCCTCGTTGTTGTCGGCCTGGCTGATCGAGTTCGTCTCGGTCGACTCCATGCGGATCGTGTAGGTCCCGTCGGGCACCTCGACCTGGTTCACCTTGAGCTTCCAGGTGATGTCGAGCGGCGTCGCGTGATCGATGCGCGTCGCGCCCGATACCGCGTCGGTGTCGCCGATGCCTGCCTTCGCGGTCCACGCGAGCAGGTAGTTGGTGCGCACCTGCGACCAGCGATCGATCGTCTTGACGAACGTACCGGTGGAGTCCTCGATCCACACGGCGACCACGTTGGCGGGCGCGTAGAGACCGCCCTTGGTGGTGGTGGTCGCGGTGATCCGGACCTGACCGCCCGGGGTCTCCGGCTCCGGATCCTGCGGGTCGGGATCCTGCGGGTCCGGATCCTGCGGATCTGGATCGACGCCGGGCCGATCCGTCACGTCACCGACCACGCAAGCCGATAACAACATCGCGACACACGCCAGCTTCCGCACGCTGCCCGACGGCTGCAATGCGTGGACCGCGAGCGGTCGTGAAGATCCGGTGACCTGGGCATGCGGACCTGGGGCTCCGGACCCGATCCGGGGGTTGCACTCGCTGGCTACCGCAGTTGCTGATCCCCCGGGATCGAGGCGTGGTAAACGGGGGTCATGGCGCCGGTCAAGAAGCCCGATCTCGACGAGCAGTACAAGACGATGTCGGGGATCCCGCTGCAACAGACGTACGGTCCGAAGGACCTCGAGGCGCGCGGCTGGACGTACGCCGAGAAGCTCGGCGACCCCGGTCAGTATCCTTATACCCGCGGCCCGCACGCGACGATGTATCGCGGCAAGCCGTGGACGATGCGCATGTTCGCCGGCTTCGGTACGCCGGAGGACACCAACCAGCGCTTCAAGTTCTTGCTCGCCAACGGCCAGACCGGTCTGTCCACCGCGTTCGATATGCCGACGCTGATGGGCTACGACCCGGACCACGGGCGCTCGCTCGGCGAGGTCGGTCGCGAGGGCGTGTCGGTGGCGTCGCTCGACGACATGTTCCGGCTGTTCGGTGACATCCCGCTCGACAAGGTGTCGACGTCGATGACGATCAACGCGCCGGCGGCCGTGCTGCTCGCGCTCTACGTCGCGGTCGCCGAAAAGCAGGGTGTGTCGCCCGACAAGCTGCGCGGCACGCTGCAGAACGACATGCTCAAGGAGTTCATCGCGCTTAAGGAGTGGATCTCGCCGATCCGCGGCCACATGCGGATCATCCGCGACATGCTCGTATGGTGCACGCGGACGATGCCGCAGTGGAACACGATCTCGATCAGCGGCTATCACATCCGGGAAGCCGGCGCGACCGGCGTCCAGGAGCTCGCGTTCACGATCGCCGACGGCATCGGCTACGTGC
>JAEYYY010000416.1 GCA_023430775.1 Pseudomonadota bacterium | reverse complement strand
GTGGCGGAGCGATCCAGCTGGTGTCGGGGACGACGATCGCGATCGCGACCAATGGCGGCATCAATGCCGGCGGTTGCGGCGGCGAGAGACCCGGCAGCAGCGATGACCTCGGCGGTGGTGGCGGCGGAGGATCCGGCGGCACCGTCGTCCTCGAGGCGCCGATCATCACCCTCGACGGTGGTCTCGCCGTCAACGGCGGAGCCGGCGGTGGAGGAACCCCGACGTCCACCGATGGCCAGGACGGACAGTTCGGAGCGATCGCTGCCGTCGGCGGCGCGAACACCGGCCAGGGCGGCCGCGGCGGCAACGGTGGCGTCGGCGGCGATCGATCCGGCGATCCGGGTGCCGGTGACAATGCCGGCGGCGGTGGCGGTGGTGCGGTCGGACGCATTCGACTCCTGACGAGAGCAGGCACGGTCACGCTCGGCGCCATGGCCTTCACCAGCCCGGGCCTCACCGATCCGTCCACCACGACGACGCAAGCTCCCGCCGTCGTGGAGTGACGCGACCGGCGTATCAAGCGTGACGCTTTGCTCGAGCTCAGGCGAGCTTGTTCCGCTTCGGCTTCGGCTTCGGCTTCGGCTTCGGCTTCTGGTTCGTCTTCTTCGGCGTCTGTTTCGCCGGCTTCTTCTTCGGCTTCGTCTTCGGCTTGGCCGTGGCCTCGGGAACGACGATCTCCTCCTCGTCTTCGTCGTCAAATGACGGCGCGAACTGGTTCAGGAGCGCGGTGTCGCCGGCCGCGATGTACTCGTCGTAGGTCCACGACGCGGTGCCCTTGTCCTTCGGGTTCTTCTCGCGGCCGGGCTCGTGGAACGACACGCGTTGCGATGCGTCGTCGACGCGAATGATCGAGTGCTCGTTGTCGCCGATCTGGGTCGACAATCCGTAGCCGGTCTCGCCGAGCACGTCCTCCTGGATCAGCTCGCAGAACACGATCCGCGCGAGGTACTGCGCGTCGCCCCAGCGACCGCGGCCACGGGCGAGCGCGGCACGCAGCTGCGCCGGGAGAAAGCCGCCGCCCCAGTGCGAGTACATGTAGATGCCGGCCAGCTCCTTGCCGGCCTTGCCATCGACGAAGAACAGGTTGCCGCGATCGCCCATGCGCGGACGGTACTCCACGTCCGAAACTTTTGGAGCGGCCCGTCCACCGTCGAGATGCTACGAGACTCCTTCGGCCCATGCGCGCGCTGTCGTTGATCGTCCTCGTGGGCTGCTCGTCGGGTGCAGCCGCGCCCTCGCCGAGCGCGCCACCGGCGGCGAAGCGCTGGATCGCCGGCGACGTTCACATGCACGTCGCGCCACCGGATACCGACGTCGATCTGTCGGTCGCCGGCGTCGCGAAGGCCGCGAAGGCCGCGGGCATGGAGTGGGTGGTGCTGACGCCGCATCTGTGGGGCAGCGTTCGCGGCGCGCGCTATCACGCGAAGTGGCGCGACATGGTCAGACAGGCGCGCGCCACCAAGGACATCACGCTGATCCCCGGGATCGAGTGGACGACGCGCGAGGGTCACTTCACCGTCGCCGGCGTCGACGTGTCGTCGCTCGGCAGCGATCTGTTGCGCTCGGCGAAGGACAAGGGCGCGTTCATCAGCGTCAACCATCCGTTCGCGGTGCCGACGCGGATCCCCGGCATCTCGGCCTCGCATTACGACATGTCGTATCGGCCGTGGTCGGATGGCAGCGGCCTCGTCGCGCCGCTCGGCGGTGTCGAGGTGTGGAACGTGCCGCTCGGCTTCGCGAACGTGATCTCGCGACCCGGCGGGATGACCGGCGAGGCGCGCGCGTGGCTCGAGGCCGACAAGCTCGCGCGCACCAGGCGCCAGCGCGTGGCTGCGGTCGGTGGTACCGACAATCACAAGCAGGCGGTGATGGCGACGACCTGGGTGCTCGCCGATCAGGTCTCGGAGGCGGCGATCCTCGATGCGCTTCACACCGGGGCGACCTGCGTCGGCGGTCCGGAAGCCGGCACGCTCGAGGCGCGCTCCCAGGGTGGGTGGGTGCCGATCGGTGGGATCGTGCGGGGGCCGCGAGTCGAGCTGCGCTGGAACGGAACCGCCCAGCTGTTCGTCGATGGCAAGGACCTCGGCGACAAGACCGGTGGCTGGTCGCATTCGACCGGTGGCGTCCCTCACACCTATCGGATCGTGGTGGGGGCGAGCCGCTGCGGGTTCATCTACGCGAACCTGTAACCGCGCGAGATCGTGTGTCCGGCGATCCGCGCAGGGACTGTGAGGGAGAGCCGAGAAGACGCCCTCGATCTCGACACGCCGACATTGATAGGGTGATTCGTGGCCTCTCGAGCTTGGTGGTTGGCCGTCCTGACGGCCTGTGGTTCGTCGACTCCTCCGTTGCAAACGGCGGAGTCGGGTGTGGTGTTCAGCTACCCGGCCGATCAGCAGATCGACGTGCCACTCGGGACGCGGATCGTCGTCACGTTCTCGGATCGCGTGGCGGAAGGCGCGCTCGGCCCGTGCACGGAGACCAGCGGAGCGTTCTGTCTCGTCGGGCCGGCGGGCGTGGTGGATGCGACGCCCGAGGTGGTCGGCGACGGGTTCAGCGTGCAGTTCGCGTCGGCCGCGCTCGAGCCGGGGGCGAGCTACCAGCTCTTCGTGCGCCAGGAGCTGTTGCCCGAGGGCAAGAACTTCCCGGCATCGGGCCCGCTCGTGACGTTCACGACGCGCGCATCGCGACCCAGCAGCGCCACGCCGACGCTGGTCGGCATCAACGGCTCGCCGGTGGCCACGCCCGACAGCTTCCGGCCGATGCTCGAGAGCTCGACGATCCGGCTGCTGTTCAGCGAGCCGATCGATCCGCGAACGCTCGAGATCGCGCCGAACGCGATCGAGCTCGTCGACGCCAGTGGCGCGGCGGTCCCCGCGACGCTGATCGCGAAGGGCATCCACGCGGCGATCGATCCGCACGACGATCTGATCCCCGGCGCGACGTACACGGTGCGCGTCGGCAGCGGGCTGCGCGATCTCTCGGGGCAACCGGTGACGCCGGCGACCGCGACGCTGACGCCACTCGATAGTGGTGCGTCGGCGCCGATCCCGCAGGTGCTGCGCACGCGACAGGACAACGATCCGGGTCCGGCGCGGACGCGCGCGGGTGCAGATCGCAACGTGATCGCGATCGACAAGCCGCTGATCGGCCGCGAGCTGTCGACCGTGCTGCCGGCGTCGCTGGCGGCGCGGCTCGGTGATCCGGATGCGCTCGGCGGCCCGATCGCGTTCACGATTCCCAAGGGCCAGCGGCTCGCGGCGTCGGGGCTCGACATCAAGCTCGGCGGCGAGATTCCCGCCGGGCTGTCGACGGGCGACATCCACATCGAGTTCCTCACCGACGCCGGCGGCCGGATCTATCGCAACCCGTTCCAGCCCGCCGATCAGCGGCCGGAGAACCTGGCGGCGCCGCTCTACGTCGATCTGTCGATGGACGTCGCGATCTACACGGTCGATCCGATCGGCAACGCGGTGATCTCGCAGATCGCGCTCGGCGTGCAGGCCACCGGCACCGCGCTCGCCACCGACGGCGTGCTCGCGATCGAGAGCGTGGCGTCGATGGAGATGGGCTTGCTCGGCGTGACGTCGGCACCGACGAACCTGGTGCTCGAGCTGATCACCGATGCCACCGGCGCGGCACCGACCGACACCGAGCCGCCGGCGCTGATCGCGACGTCGCCCGGTGAAGGCACGCAGGAAGCGGCGGTCGGCAGCGCGATCGAGCTGGTGTTCAGCGAGCCGGTCGATCTCGATCGGCTGCGCGCCGGCGGCATCACGCTGCGAACGCAGGCCGGCAATCCGATCCCGACGGTGATCGAGAGCCACGGTGCGACGATCGTGCTGCGTCCGAAGACCAACCTGCCCTACTCCACCACGCTGAATGTCGATCTGACGGACGTCGCCGACCTCGCCGGCAACGCGCTGGCCGCGCGGCCGCCGATCGCGTTCTCGACGCCGCAGCTCGCGAACACCGACGTGCCGATCACGCTGCTGGCGGCGCACCCCGGGGTGCCGTGCGTGCTGACCGGTGGCAGTGCGACCAGCGCCGGGCGGTGCGCCGGCGGCGAGAACAGTGACGACACCTATCGCTCGTTCGAGCTCGCCGCGAACGAGCCGATCGAGGTCGACTTCAGCCAGCCGGTGAACCAGAACACGCTCGCGCTCGGCACCGCGTGTGGCACCGGCAACCTCCGCATCGAGGAGCTCGACGCCGCTGGCAACTGCGTGCGACCGGTTCCCGGCTCGCTGATCCGCCGCGAGCGCGGCTTCCTGTTCTCGCCCGATGCGCCGTGGGTGACCGGCACGCGCTATCGCTACCAGTTGATCTCCGGTGGCGATGACGATTGCGATGCCGGCGAGCTGTGCAGCTTGCTCGGTGCGGTCGCCAGCTTCGATCCGCTCAACGGCGTCGATGGCGGCGGCGGCGGTGGGGCGCTGTTGATCGACTTCGTCGGTGCGCCACCGAGTGCGGCCACCTATCTGTTCTCCGCGGCGGGTCCGTTCACCGACGTCAACGGTGATGGCCAGGTCAACGGAGTCGAGGTGCGACGCGACGAGAACCGTGGCGCGATGCGGATCATCGGCACCACCGGTGATGTCACGCGTGCGAGCTTCAACGGTGATGATTGCGTGCCGGGAACACCGGAGCGCGAGGGCTGCATCTACCTGCTCGGCTCGATGCCCACCGAGCTCGGCGAGCTGACCACCACCGGGTGTCCCAACGGCGGCAGCTGCGTGCCGGTGTTCCTGACGCCGCAGGCGATGTTCGCGACCAGCCTGTCGATGACCACGACGGTCGACGCGCCGATCATCGGCAACACGGATATCGACGCCGACACCGGCATCACCGTGATGCGCATCCGCGAGCCGGCGGGGGGGCCGGTGACCGGCTACATCACCGACAACGGCGGCTCGCCGAAGATGAGCGTGGCGCTCGATCTCTACATGGACGCGCCGGACATGGACCTGCCCCTCAGTGCCGACCACGATCTGATCTCGAAGCCGCTGTCGGTCCAGCTCGAGGGGCCGGTGTCGTTCCTCGCCGATGGCCGGATCGTGATCGCGCTTGCCAACGTCGCCGACGTGCCGGTGACCGTCAACATCGATGCGCCGCTCGGACTCGGTGGTGGCGTCAACATGATCCTGCCGGCCGGCGAGATGAAGCTGCAGCTGGTGTCGCGGCCGCTGCGTGGAGCGGAGCCGTAGATGCGCGCGCTCCTGATCGTTGCCCTGCTCGCCCAGCCCGTCGTCGCCGCACCGCAGACCGCGGAAGCGCCGACGGCGGCGAACAAGAAGCCCGCGGCCAAGAAGAAGAAGGCACCGAAGAAGGCACCGAAGAAGAAGCCGAAGCCGCCGCCCGAGCCGGAGCCCGAGATCGAGATGGAGCCGGAGCTGGCAGCGCCCGCGCCGCCACCGCCCGTGATCGTCGAGCAGCCCGAGCCCGTGGTCGAGGTCAAGGTCAAGGCCAAGGCCAAGGCCAGGCCGGCCTCGCCGTACAAGAAGCTCTACGTCCGCGGCGGCATCGCGCACATCGCGCCGCTCTCGCAGTCCCGCGAGCTCGAGCTCGCCGATATCGACGGTCCCGCGAGCCTCGCGGTGCAGAACGGACCGATCGCGGGCAGTGGCTCGACGGTGTCGTCGGCGACCATCCCCGCGATCGCGATCGGCTACCGGATCCGCGAGCGGGTCTCGATCGAGACCGTGCTCGGCCTGCCGTTCACCGTGAAGTTCAAGGCCACCGGAACGCTGCGCGACATGTCGATCGCGCCGAGCGCGCTCGGCATCCCGACCGGCGTGCCACCGCTCGGCGAGGATCTCGGCGAGGCCAAGGCGGCGCCACCGCTCGTCACGGTGGTCTACGACCTGACCCGCGGCAAGGTGCGGCCGTATGCCGGCGCCGGCGCGGCGGTCCTGTTCGCCTACGACGGCAAGCTGACCAATCCGGTGCTCACCGAGGTCAGCCAGCCCGAGATGAAGATCTCGCCGGCACCGGGCCTCGTGCTCCAGGGCGGCATCGAGGCGCGGCTTCACCAGCGCATCTACGCGCGGTTCGACGCCAAGTTCATCGCATTCATGCTCGCGCGTGCCCGCGTCGAGCACGTCCAGGTTCGCGCGCCGGAGCTGCCGCTGTTCGACACCGTCGAGGTCGGCACCGCGAAGATGAGCGTGTGGGTCAACCCGCTGATCCTGCAGCTCGCCGTCGGCACCGACTTCTGAGCGTCACCAACGAGTGGCGTCGGGCGGCGGCGGTAGCTTCTCGAACGTGTCGCCGGTGAAATCGGCGATCACGCGCGAGGAGCCCGGTGCGCGGCGCTCGATGGGGATCCGCGTGATCAGTCCGTCGCGCGCGATCGCGAGGTCGCCGGAGGGATGCCAGTCCGCCCAGTCGGCGGTGCCGAGATCGTGCGCGGCCTCGGCGCGGCGATCGAACAGCCGGAACACGTGCGAGTGCCGATCGGTCCAGCTCGCATAGCCATCCATCACCGGCGTCGCAGCGCGGCGCTGGAGATCGAGATCGCGAATCGTCGCGTGAGGGATGCGCTCGCGGAACGGGGCATCCTCGGCAGCCACCCAGTCGTTCCGGTTCTCGACCCGCCACGACGGCACGAGCCAGCTCGGTAACGCGGCGTCCGTCGTCGACTGCCAGCCACCGGGTTGACCAGTGATGCCACCCCACACCGCGAGCGGCGTGAAGTACGGCGGCCTGGCGACCGCGCGCCAGGTGTCGCCGCGACGCATGCCGGAGTAATCGACGTACTTGCCGTCCGGCGTGATCCGGGAGGCGTACGCGTAGATCCGCGCCGCCACCCACTGGCCGCGCACGAAGTCGTCGCGTCGCATGTCCCAGCGGATCATGCGCACCTGCTTGGTCGGTCCGCGGCGCAAGATCACCGCGACGTCGACGTCACGCGCACGCAGGATCGAGAGGCCGACCTGTGCGGGTTCGTCGTCGTCCGCCACGCTGCTACGCCGCGGGCGTCTTCTTCTTGCGCACCAGGCGATCGACCGGCACGTCGGGGATCGACCGCGCGACCAGCTCGGCGATGTCGAGCACCTCGATCTTGTCCTCGACGTTTCGCGTCTTCATGCCGTCGGTCAGCATGATGTTGCAGAACGGACAGGCGACGACCGCCGTGGTGGCGCCGGTCTCGATCACCTCGTCGGTGCGGTTGACGTTGACGCGCTCGCCATGCTCTTCCATGAACATCCGGCCGCCGCCGGCACCGCAGCAGAAGCCGTGCTGCTTGCTGCGCTTCATCTCGACGACGTTCGGCACGCCGACCGCCTCGATGACGTTGCGAGGCGCATCGAACTCGCGGTTCCAGCGGCCGAGGTAACAGCTGTCGTGATAGGTGACCTTGGTCGCCGGAGTGCTCTCGCTCTTGAGCTTGCCCTCCTTGAACAGGTGGTCGATCAGCTGCGTGTGGTGGACGACCTCGAACTCGCCGCCGAACTGCGGGTAGTCGTGCTTGAGCGTGTGCAGGCAGTGCGGGCACGACGTCACGACCTTCTTGACGCCGGCCTCCTTCATCACCTCGACGTTCTGCGTGGCCAGCTCCTGGAACTGCATCTCGTTGCCGGCGCGGCGCGACGGATCGCCGGTGCAGGCTTCCATGTGCCCGAGCACGGCGTAGTCGACACCGGCGGCGTCGAGCACCTTCGTCATCGCACGCGTCTGCTTGACGATGCGGTTATCGAACGCGCCCGCGCAACCGACCCACAGGATGTACTCGGGATCGGGGTTGTCCTCGAGCGTCGGCACCGGGAGATCCTTGGCCCAGTCCATCCGCTGGCCCTTGTCGATGCCCCACGGATTGCCCTGGCGCTCGATGTTGCGGAACGTGCGCTGGAGCTCCGCCGGCGCCTTCTCCTGCTCGAGCACGAGGTTCTGGCGCATCTGCAGGATCTTGAGCGGGTGCTCGATGAACACCGGGCACACCTCCTGGCAAGCACCACACGTGGTGCACGACCACAGCGTGTCCTCCTGAACGCGGCCACCGGTCATCTTCGGCATCGCCTCGAGCTCGGCCTTGGTGGCGGCGAGCTGCTCGCGCGCGAACGCGAGATCCGGGTGCGGATGGGCGTCGTCGAAGCCGTGGCTCTGCGAGTACTCCTCGAGGTTCGCGATGTCGGTGTCGAGCTTCTCGATCTTGTCCTTGATCGCGGTGCGGTCGAGCATCTCGTAGCGGATGTCGTGCACCAGCTGCATCGGCGACAGGTTCTTGCCGGTGTTGTACGCCGGGCAGTAGTTGGTGCAGCGCGCGCACTCGGTGCACGCGTAGGTGTCCATCAGGCTCTTCCACGAGAACTGCTCGAACTTGCTGACGCCCCACTGGTTCTCGTCCTCGAGGTCCAGCTTCGGCAGGTCCATCCGGCGGCTGCTGCGATTGCGCGCGAAGATGTTCGGCAGCGCGCCGAGCAGGTGGATGTGCTTGCTGTACGGCAGGTAGTTGAGGAACGTGAGGATGATGAGGACGTGCAGCCAGTAACCGAATTGCACGCCGCGTGCGGCTGACTCGGCGCTGATCGGCCCGAACGCGGTGGCGACGAAGCTCGACACCGGCAGGTACCAGGGCGCGGCCTCGCCGGTGGCGGCGACGTGCCCCGCGATCTCGTACCCGTGATAGAGGAAGTGCGTCACCATCAGCGAGCCGATGCCGCCGAGGATCAGGCCGGCGTCGAGGTTCCACGGGATCAGGTGCGGCTTGACGATGGTGCGGCGAACGATCGCCCACACGATCATCAGCAGCACGATCAGGTTCATGACGTCGATCGCGAGATAGATCGGCTGGTAGAGAAAGCTCGGCAGCAGCGCGAGCGACACGCCCGGGAGCACTCCCGACACGATGATGTCGACGGTGGCGACCGTGATGATCAGGAAGCCCCAGAAGATGAACAGGTGGTGCTTGGAGGTGCGATGTTGCGGCCCCTCCTCTGCCACCTTCTTCTGCCCGAAGAAGTAGACGCCGACGTCCATCAGGCGGCCGGGAAGGTCGTCGAGGCGCGGCCGCGGATCGGCGACGCCGGCGAACACCGCGCGACCGAACAGCCATGTCGTCCGCGCGAAGAACGCGAGCGAGGCCGCGAGCAAGAGAATGAAGATGACCTGTGTCACGACGGCACGGGGATACCACAATTCTTGAAGGCCCGCGCGGCCTTGCGACGATCTGCGATCGCGATCGGCCGTGGCGAGGTCGTGTTGGATGTCGTCAAACGTGGCCGAGCTTCGGCGCGCGCCCCGATCTCACGTGCAACTCGCGGCAAGAGTCGGGTGCAGAATGGAGGATCTCGTTGTCGGTGACGTCTGAAGCCATCAAGGTGTGAGTAAGCAGTCTTCTCGATCGTCATGAACCGCCCTCCGGATCCCACCGCGAACCTCCTGGTCGTCAGCGACCTGCACTTCGGCGAGGAGCTGCTGCCCGGCGCCTCGCTGGAGCGGACGCGCGCGATCGAGCTCGGCGCGACGGCGTTCCGCGAGTTCGTCCGTCATCACACGACGCGGCGGCTGAACAGCCGGCCGTGGCGACTGGTGATCGCCGGCGACCTGTTCGACTTCATGTCGGTCGTCATTCCAGGCACCAAGGAACGACCTGCGAAGACGCGCGACGAGCGCACTCACGGCCTGGGACGCAGCGCGAAGACCGGCGTCCTGCGGATGCGCGCGATCTGCGAACAACACCGACCGCTGCTGACAGATCTCGCGAAGTTCGCGGCCGCCGGCCATTACGTCGACATCGTCGTCGGCAACCACGACGTCGAGCTGCTCGCCCCCGAGGTCGCCGCCGAGCTCAAGGACCACCTGGCGATCGCCGGTCGCGGCAGCTCGCCGACCCTGGTCGACAAGACCGAGGCGATGCTGGCTCGCATTCGCATCGTGCCGTGGTTCGTCTACATCCCGGGCGTCGCCTGGATCGAGCACGGCCACGTCTACGACGAGGGTTGCTCGTTCGAGTTCAACCTCGCGCCGATGGATCCCAAGGATGGGAATCTCATCTTCAACGCCGACTATGCCGCGGTTCGCTACCTCGGCAGCGCGGTGCCCGATCTCGATCCGCATGGCATCGAGTCGTGGGGCTTCTGGGGCTACATGCAGTACACGCTCGGCTCCGGCCTCAAGTCGGGCAGCCGGTTGTGGCTCGCCTACGCGCGCTTCGTCGGCTCGCTGTTCCGCGCGCGCCGGCTCCACCACTCGATCAAGCGCCGCGATCGCCGGCGCCGCGAGCACCGCGCGCGACTCGCCGAGGTGGCGCAGGAGGGCGGGATCTCGCTCCACACCGCGAGCGCGATCGATCGGCTGTCGCGCGCACCACTGACCGCGAGCATTCGCCGCCTCGGCAGGCTGATGATGCTCGATCGCTTCGGCCTCGTGCTCGGCGTCCTGGTCGCCAGCATCGCCGCGCTGATCGCGCTGTCGTTTCCGTGGTCGCTGCTCGCGATCGCGGCGTCGATCGGTGCGGCCGCCGGGATCTCGCACTGGCTCGGCACGCACCTGGTGACGAACCAGCTGCCGATGCGCGCCGTCCCGCAGCGCATTCGCAAGCAGGTCGATGCGCCGGTCGTGGTGTTCGGCCACACGCACGATCCGCGGTGGCAGCCGTTGCGAGGTGGCGGCCTCTACGTCAACTCGGGCACCTGGCTCCCGGCGACGCGTCCGGGGCTCCGGCGCTGCTTCACGCACGTGATGATCCAGCCGCGCACCAACGAGCCGCCGATCGTCGAGTTGCGCCAGTGGCGCGAGGGCGGCAGTCAGCCGTTCGACGCCCGTGCGGATCTCGGTGCCGGCGTCCATACGCTTCCAGGCTTCTCCCTCGACGACGACATCCTGCAGGCAGCCGAGCCGGTGGTGCTCGGCGACCGTCCCCGTCGCTGATCGCATTTGATTGCGGGGCGAAAGCTGCCCGCGATCGGGCGTCGCGTTAGTATCGCGCCGATGAAGTGGATCGCCTGTCTCGTGCTGGCTGCCGCCTGCGGCGCCGGTGATGACACCTCCGACGGCGCGCGCGACAAGTGCGCGTTCGGCGGCGCCCTCAACGATTGCCCCGACGCCGAGAAGACGTCGCAGGGCGCGTGCTGGCGGCTGGTCGATTGCGGTGCGATTCCTCTCGAGGTCGAAGATCCCAACAACCCGAACGCCTTCGACTGGGGCGTCTGCGTCGACAACATCGACGACCTGACCGCCGACCGCCGCCGCTTCGTGATCGAGTGCATCGCTCTGTCGACCTGCGACGAGCTGCGGACCAGTGGCTTCTGCGGCGGACTCGGCCAATGAAGCGAGCGCTCGCTCTCGCCATCGCGCTCGTCGCCTCGTCCCGGCTCGCCGCCGCGCAGCCGAGCGACGTGCCCGGCATGATCAAGTTCGTCGAGACCCAGCCCGCCGACATGGACAAGTCGGCGTGGAAGGAGAAGCGCCGCGACGCCGCGCGGCGGCTCGGTCAGAGCAAGGACAAGCGCGCCGTTCCGGTGCTGATCAAGCTCGCCGAGACCGAGACGTTCGACATCATCGGCGAGATCGCGAGCGAGGGGCTCGGGAACCTCGGCGACCAGGCGGCCGTGCCGATCCTGCAGAAGATCGCGAACGACGCCTCGCGCGAGAAACCGCAACGCGACCTCGCGAAGAAGGCGCTCGGCAAGCTCGGTGCACCGACGACGCCGCCGAAGACGGGCACCACCGGCACCACCGGTACCACCGGCACCACGGGCACCACC
>JAEYYY010000388.1 GCA_023430775.1 Pseudomonadota bacterium | reverse complement strand
CGTCGGCGGCGAGCGTGCGGCGCGCCATGATGTCCGACAGCGGCACGCCATCGGCGAGCTCGGTCGCGATCCACGGCCGGTGATCGGGCAGCACGCCGCGATCGACGACGCGGGCGATGCCGGGATGCTCGAGCGTGCCGACCGTGAGGAACTGCGAGACCGACTCGCGCCACACCGCGCCGATCTCGATCCACACCCGCGTGCGCCCTGCGACTCCGCGGAAGCCGCCGCCGGGATGCTCGCCGATCAAGCGGTACGGACCGATGCGATCACCGACGGCAAGCATCACGACTCCTTCTTCTCGAGAGCGATCCGACCCACCGGGACCGGCCCGGTGCCTTGCGCACGAACCCGCAACCGGACCGGGACCGGCGGAGGTCGCCTGACATCGAGCAGGACGATATCCTCGACGGAGATCGGGAGAACATCGTCTTCCCAGGCGGGCTGCGCGAGATCTTCGACGAGCCGCGACGCGAGCGAATGGGCGGCGTCGGCGGGCATCGCGCCGGCGAGCAGGTCATCGATCAAGCGCGCCAGCGCGACCGGCACGCCGGGACAGCGGCGCGCGATCGGCAACGTCGGCAGCGCGCGGGCGAGCGCGGCATATGCGACCGCGCCGAGCGCCTGGGTATCGGTCTCGTGATCGCCGGCCCGACTCGCCTCGCTCCAGTCGACGAGCTGCCACCCTGCCCGGCCGTACGCGACGTGGTCGACGCAGACATCGCCGTGCACGATCCCGGTGGCGTGGGCGTGGGTGAGGATCGCGGCGAGGTCGCGGATCAGCGCGATCACCTCGACGACCGACAACGGCCCGTTGCTGATCCGCTCGGCCAGCGTGACGCCGTCGACGATCGCGACGGCGAGCCACGGCCGGTCATCCAGCTGACCGCACTCGTAGATCCGCGGCACCGCGGGATGGCGCAGCACCTCGAGCAAGCACGCGAGCTCGACCGCGCGCTCCGGCGACGGCATCACGATGTGGGCGTGGCGCGGCAGGAAGCGATGCGTCGATGCGAACACGCCGGGGCGATCCGAGAGCTCGGCGTCGATGACGTAGTCACCGATGCGCGAACCCGGGCGAGCAACTGCCATGCGAGGTTTCGCGTGCATCGTGCGTGCCTCGCGATCACGCGCGCAACACGCGAAGGAGATTGACCCTGCGTCGACAGGTCTCTCGTCACCGTCACGGTTGTGCCGGGTCGCGTGACACCATCGCGCGAGCGCGCTCAGTCGGCGTCGGTCTTCGCGGGCGCGATCACGATCTCGCCGGACACGATGTCGGGCCTGACGGGCTCGATCGGCGGTGTCCACCGCGGCTTGCGAATGCGCAGCGTTCCCGACGCCGACGGACTGGGCTCGTCCTCGAGCGCGAGCGTGATCGCCATCGCCTCGGCGAGCCACTCCAGATCGGCGCGGATCTCGGCGCAGGTCGGGCGATCGAAACGATCCGGCGACAGCATCTGATCGATCAGCGACGCCAGCTCCCTGGGAGCATCGGGGCAGCGATCCGCGGTCGGGATGAACGGGTTGGTCTCGGTGCCGCGCGGCAGCGCACCGGTCAGCGCGTGGTAGGCGACCACACCGAGCGAAAAGACATCGGCGCGATCGTCGGCGATCTCGCCGCGCGACAGCTCGGGTGCGAGGTAGGGCCGCGCTGCACGCGCCGGCAGCATCGCCATCTCTGCCGCGGTCGCGTCATGGGCGCGCGCCTCGCTCCAGTCGGGGATCGCGATCGACGAGTGCTGGCGCTTGCGGGCGACGATCACCACGTGATCCGGGCGCAGCGCACGATGGACCACGCCACGCTTGTGGGCGTGCTCGAGGACGCCGGCGAGGTCCGCGAGGATCGTCGCGACATCGGCGCTCGGTAGCGGGCCGTTGATCATCCGCTCCGACAGCGTCATGCCCTCGATCATCTCGAACGCGAACCACGGCCGCCGATCCTCGAGCAGACCCGACTCGTAGAGGTGCGGGATGCCGGGGTGGTTGAGCGCCTCGAGCAGACAGGCCTCGCGTAGCAGCTGGACGGCGAAGGTTTGCGCGCGTGCGGCATGACCGACCTTGATCACGGCGCGCCGGGGCAGCACGAGGTGGACGGCCTGATAGAGGACGCCGGTGGTGGTCGATCCCAGCTCGCGTTCGACGCGGTACGTCGCGATCCGGTCGTCCGCCGAAAACCCCATCCCTACTCGATGGTGCAGAGACCATGCCCTCGGGCCGCGAAGCTAACTCCGCGACGTCCGTGAGACCGCCGTCAGGTCGAAAGTCTCCAGCGAACGGCAGGCCGTGGTTTGGCAGCCCCGCGGCGGTGAAAAACTACGACGACCGCGTGCGGCTGATCCGGATCGAAAAGCCGTCGTTGGTCGGCAGCGGCACCTTGTCGTCGAGGCCATGCGGCGGCGTCCAGCGCGGCGCCTTGACCGGTTCGATCGTGGTCGCCAGCCAGTGCGCGCGCTCCCTGACCTCGGCGCTGGTCGGCCGGGCGACCGGCTCGGTGGCCAGCATCTGATCGATGAGCAGCGCGAGCTCGGCAGGCGCGGCCGGAAATGCCTCGCGCGTGGTCTGGACGTCGGGCATCACGGCGGTCAGCGCGCGGAACGCGACCACGCCGAGCGCGAACACGTCATCGCGGGTATCGAGCGGGACCCGCGCGTTGGTGTCGAGCGTCAGCGCGCCATCCCAGCTGACCACCGCATATCCGGAGGCACGCTCCGCCGTCTTGACGATCGTGTGCGCGGTGAGCTGGCGATGAACGACGCCGCGGCCATGCGCGTGCGCGAGCAGATCCGAGACCTCGCGCAGCATGCCGACGACGTCGGCGACCGGCATCGGTCCGGTGCGCTGGAGCTCGCCGATCGTCGTGCCGTCGATCCACTCGAACGCGGTCCACGGTCGCTTGTCGGGGAGCACGCCGCACTCGAAGACGCGCGGGATGCCGGGATGCGAGAGCGCCTCGAGCAGACATGCCTCGCGCAGCACCGCCATCGCGATCGCGCGCGACCACGATCCCGAGTGCATGATCTTGAGCAGCACGCGACGCGGCAGCAGGACGTGCTTCGCCTCGTACACGGTGCCCGTCTCCTCGACGAGAACCTCTGCGACGATCGTGTAGTCGCCGATCCTGGTAGCAGGTGGGATACGGTCCCCCGCGGGAAACTCGGCGGAGGTTGGGAGGCGGCTCACGGCGTGGCGTGGGTGCACGCAGCGTGCCCCGGCGCGCGCTCCCGATGTGCTCGATCTTGCTGATCGTCGCCGTCGGGATTCCCGACATCGCTGTGGGCCACGCGCCACAACATCTCAAAAACCCGGAACAATCGGCCTCAGCGGCGCTGTACGCGGATCGCGTGGCGTGTAGAAATTTCGAGTCTGAGGTGAGCCGTGGATCCGTCGCTCTTCAACGAAGATCTCGCGCCCGTTCCCGCCGAGAAACGGACGTGGGGACGGTGGCACATCGCGGCGCTGTGGGTCGGCATGGCCATCTGCGTGCCGACCTACACGATGGCCGCGGAGCGCGTCGGTCAGGGCATGAGCGCGTGGCAGGCGGTGTTCGTGATCGCGCTCGCCAACGTGATCGTGCTGTTGCCGCTGATGGCGAACGGTCACCCGGGCACGAAGTACGGCATCCCGTTTCCCGTCGTCGTCCGCGCGTCGTTCGGCGTCACCGGTGCGCAGGTGCCGGCGATCCTGCGCGCGCTCGTCGCGTGCGGCTGGTTCGGCATCCAGTGCTGGTTCGGTGGCCTCGGGCTGTGGGCCACGGGCGCGGCGCTGTTCCCCGACGTCTCGGTCCCAGACATCCACATCCTCGGCGCGCCGCTCGCGCAGCTGATCTGGTTCTTCGTGTTCTGGCTGATGAACGTCTACTTCATCTGGCGCGGCATGGAGTCGATCAAGTGGCTCGAGACGCTGTCGGCGCCGTTCTTGATCGCGTGCGGTGTCGCGCTGCTGGTCTGGGCGATCGTCCAGGGCGGTGGTCTCGGCGCGATCATGGATCAGCCGGCGACCAAGCCACTCTCGGAGACGTTCGCCGTCGCGCTGACCTCCGGCGTCTCGTTCTGGGCCACGCTCGCGCTCAACATCCCCGACTTCTCGCGGTTCGCGCGCTCGCAGCGCGATCAAGCGATCGGCCAGGCGGTCGCGATGCCGACGACGATGACGGCGTTCGCGTTCATCGGCGTCGCCACCACGGCGGCCACCGTGATCGTGTGGGGCGGCGCCCCGATCACGTATCCCGACGCGCTGGTCACCAAGATCGATAACCCGATCGTCACGGTCGTCGGCATGCTCGGCCTCGCGATCGCCACGCTGTCGACCAACATCGCCGCCAACGTGGTGTCCCCCGCGAACGACTTCGCGAACCTGTCGCCGTCGAAGATCAGCCATCGCGCGGGCGGCGTGATCACGGCGGTGATCGGCGTCCTGATCTGCCCGTGGCTGATCCTCGAGAACGCCGGCAACTACATCTTCGTCTGGCTCGTCGGCTACGGCGTGCTGCTCGGTCCGATCGGCTCGATCATGATCGTCGACTACTTCGTGCTGCGAAAGACCGAGCTCGTCGTCGAGGACCTCTACAAGCGCGGTGGCCGCTACGAGTACACGAACGGCATCAACGGCAGGGCGATGATCGCGTTCGCCATCGGCGTCGCGCCGTGTCTCCCCGGCTTCGCCGCGGCGGCGACCGATCAGGTCTCCGTCGTGCCGCTCTTCGACCACATCTACACGTGGGCGTGGTTCGTATCGTCGGGCCTATCGGCGGTGGCTTACTACGCGCTGATGCGTGGCCGGACGCGGTGATGGCTCCTCGGTGAACACCACGCGGCACGACGCGGCAAGGATCTCCGAGAGCAGGGTCTTCTGGGTCGGCTCGGGCAACTTCTCGACGCGCGGCGTTCCGTCGAGTCCCACGGTGACGAGCACCGACGGCGACTCTTCATCTTCGAAGTCATCGTCGCAGGGAGGCGCGGGCTTGCGCAGCACGGCCGGTGGTCGCGGCCGGCTCTTCTCGACTGCACGCGCGAGGACGTCGAGGGGAATCCGTTGCGTCGGTGGCTGCCCGCTCATCGGGTGCAGTCGTGTGCAGCCGACATGCCCGCCGCGCCTCGATGGAAAGCGCGGCCTTACGGTGATCGGAGCGTGCTCGAACGCGACAGCTCTCGCAGCGCGTGCCGTTTGCGCGCGGGGTGGGCATCCGACATCGCGCCGCAGATCACGCGACGAACATCGCGACCATCAGGCACGCACCACACGTGATCAACATCGTGACGAGGATCGCGCCGATGAAGCGCTGGACCTCGAGGTGCGGGCGCTTGCTCAGCTCCACCAGGTGCGCCAGCTCGGTCGTCGAAATCGGCTCGGTATCGAATTGCCCTCTCATCGTGGGACGCGTGATGTGCAGCGGGCGTGCCGCGGCGCCGCACGGAAAAGCCGGATGTTGGGCGAGGTGTGCCGCCGCGTGGGAGCACAGGGGCGCGCTCGACGCCGTCGATTCGCGATCTCGACGACCCGGATCTGTCTGGTCGCTGACGGATCAACCGGCGGGCGGCACCAGCTCGGGTTGCCTGCGCTTGCGTGCGAACCGATGGAGCGCGAGATAGGTCACCGGCGTGGTGAACAGCGTCAGGAGCTGCGAGACGGCGAGCCCACCGACGATCGCGATGCCGAGCGGCTTGCGCAGCTCCGAGCCGGTGGCATCGCCGAGCGCGAGCGGCAGCGCGCCGAGCAGCGCCGCCAGCGTGGTCATCAGGATCGGCCGGAAGCGCAGCAGGCACGCCTCGTAGATCGCGTCGTGCGGCGCGGCGCCTTCGCGCTCGCGCTCGACCGCGAAGTCGACCATCAGGATCGCGTTCTTCTTGACGATGCCGATCAACAGGATGATGCCGACCAGCGCGATCAGGTCGAGCTCGCTGCCGGTGACGAGCAGCGCGAGCAGCGCACCGAGCCCGGCGGACGGCAGCGTCGACAGGATCGTCAACGGGTGGACGTACGACTCGTAGAGGATGCCGAGCACGATGAACACGCAGACCAGCGCGATCGCGATCAGCTTGGGCTGGGTGTCGAGTGAATCGGCGAACGCCTTCGCGGTACCGGAGAACGAGCCGTGGATGCTCGCCGGCATGCCGATGTCTCGCGCGGTGTCCTCGATCGCGGTGACCGCCGAGGCCAGCGGCGTGTTGGGTGCGGTGTTGAACGCGATCGAGGTCGACGGGAACTGACCCTGGTGCGCGATCGACAGCGCGACGTTGGTCGGCTGGACCCGCACCAGCTCGTTGAGCGGCACCACGAGCCCGGTCGACGACGTGACGTAGAGCTTGTCGAGCGCGTCGGGCCCGGTCGCGGTGCGCTTGGCCTCGAGGATGACGCGCGACTGTTCGCGCTCGGTGTAGAACGTCGCGACCTGGCGCTGGCCGAACGCGTCGTAGAGCGTGTTGTCGATCTGGGCGACGGTCACGCCGTAGCGCGCGGCGGTGTCGCGATCGATGGTCAGCTCGAGCTGGAGGCCGTTCGATTGCTGATCGGTGTTGACGTCGACCACCTCGGGCAGCTTGCGAATCGCGGCGGCGAGCTTCGGCGCCCACTCCTCGAGGTCGCGCGGGTTCGACGCCTCGAGCGTGTAGACGAACGCGGTGCGCGAGTTGCGGCCGATGCGAACGTCCTGGGTCGGGTTGAGGAACGTCTGCACGCCTTCGACCCGCGCGAGCTTCGGCCGCAACCGGTTGATGACCTCGGAGATCGGGGTGGTCCGCTCCGGCCGCTCCTTGAGCGCGATGAACATCCGGGCGGTGTTGGTGGTGCTCGCGCCCCAGCCGCCGACGTTGGCGTTGACGTGGAGGACATCGGGATCGGAGAGCACGATCGCGATCAGCTTCTCCTGGCGCTCCTTCATCGCCTCGAACGACATGTCCTGCGCGCCCTGCGACGACGCGATCATCATCCCGGTGTCCTGCTGCGGGAACAGTCCGGACGGCACCTTGGTGTACAGCCAGATCGTCGCGGCCACCGTCGCGATCGTGGTGACGCCCATGATGATCCGGTGGCGCAGCACCACCCGCAGCACGGCGGCATAGCCGCGCACGATCAGCTCGAGGCCACGCTCGAGCCCGCGCGCCAGCGCGTTGGGCCTGGTCTCCTTGCGCAGCAGCTTGCTGCACATCATCGGTGTCAGCGTCAGCGAGATCAGCGCCGACAGCGTGATCGACACGGCGAGCACCACGGCGAACTCGCGGAACAACCGGCCGACCGCGCCACCCATGAACAGGATCGGCACGAACACCGCGAGCAGCGAGCACGTGATCGAGATGATGGTGAACCCGATCTGCTTGGCCCCGCGCAGCGCGGCCTCGCGCGGCGGCAGGCCCTCCTCGACGAAGCGCGCCACGTTCTCGGTGACGACGATCGCGTCGTCGACGACGAACCCGGTCGCGCTCACCAGCCCCATCAGCGCCAGGTTGTCGAGCGAGTAGCCGACCAGGTACATGACGCCGAACGTGCCGATCAGCGAGAGCGGCACCGCGGCGGCGGGGATGATCGTCGCGCGCACCGAGCGCAGGAACAGGAACACGACGATGGTGACGAGGATGATCGAGATCACCAGCGTCTTCTCGACCTCGTGCACGGAGGCGCGAATGCTGCCCGCGCGATCGATCGCGATGTCGACGTCGATGCCCGGCGGGATGGTCTTCGACAGCTCGGGCAACAGCTCCTTCACTCGATCGATGACCTCGAGGATGTTGGCGCCGGGCTGGCGGCGGATCACCACCGAGATCGAGCGCTCGCCGTCGAACCAGCCGGCGACGTTCTTGTTCTCGACGTCGTCGGTGACGGTGGCGATGTCGCCGAGCCGGATGCCGGAGCTCTCGGCCGCCGACCATTTGACGATCACCTGCTTCCAGGCCTCGGCATCGAGCGGCTGATCGTCGGCGCCGATGGCCTGCCACCGGTCGGCGCCGACGCCGCCCTTGGGCATGTTCGCGGTCGCGCTCGCGATCTTCTGCCGCAGATCCTCCATCGACAGCCCGACGCCCGCGAGCGTCACCGGATCGACGGTGACTCGCACCGCGCGCGCGACGCCGCCACCGACGCCGACCTGACCGACGCCGGGGACCTGGGCGATCTTCTGCGCCAGTACCGTGTTCGCCGCGGCGTAGACC
>JAEYYY010000047.1 GCA_023430775.1 Pseudomonadota bacterium | reverse complement strand
GCTGGAAGCTGGCGACCGCGGAGCACGTATCGTCGACGCCAGCGCTCGGCGACGACGGCACCGTCTACGCCGGCTCGCAGGACGACGCGCTCTACGCGGTCAGCGCCGACGGCACCAAGCTGTGGGAGGTCCGCACCGGCGGTGACGTCGATGCCTCGCCGCTGCTGGCGAACGGCATGATCTACGTCGGCAGCGACGACAAGGCGTTCTACGCGATCGACGGCAAGGGCCGCGTCAAGTGGAAGACGCTCGCCGCCGAACCGATCCGCGGTGGCGCGGCGCTCGGCGGTGACGGCACGCTCTACGTCGGCTCGCTCGACGGTCATCTCTACGCGATCGCTCCCACCGGTCAGGTCCGCTGGAAGGTCGCCGCCGCCGACAAGATCGTCGCGACACCGGTCGTCGGCAGCAACGGCACGATCCTGATCGGCGCCGAGGACGAACATCTCTACGCGATCGCGCCGAATGGCACCCTGCTGTGGCACCTGCCGCTCGGCGCCGATCTCGACACCACACCCGCCCTCGCGAAAGACGGCACGTTGTACGTTGCCGGTGACGGCGGGTTCTTACACGCATTCAGATAGCTCGAAGAAAGAAAGACTCATGACTACGCTCGATCGACAGGCGGTCCTCGACTGCCTGTCCCGCCTGGTAACCCCCGGCATCAAGCTCACGGCACTCGCCGACGAGCTCGGAGCCCGCAAGCACGAATATGCCGAGCTGCGCTCCATCCTGTTCGACCTCGTCGAGGAGGGCACCGTTCACGTGCTCACCGGCGGGGCCTTCGCTCTCGCACCCTCGGGACGCCCGAGCGATCCACGCGGCAAGCCGCAACCCGAGCCCAAGCAGCCACCGGCGCCCGCGCCGAAACGGATCACCAAGGCCGTCAAGCCCGCGCGCGAGATGAAGGCCGCGCTGCCGTGGAGCAAGCCGACGCCGCCGAAGGCGTCGTACTCGCGGCCCGGCCTCAAGGCGGCATCGCAAAGCGGTCCACGCGAGGAGTACGACCAGGAGACCGGCGAGATCCGGATCGTGCGCGGCGGTGGCACCACCGTGCCGCCTCCGCCGTCGGTCGCTCCACAGGCATCACCTGCCAGGGCCGCGCGCACGCTCGGTCCGCAGTTCGAGCCCGGGCTGGTCGGCCGGATCACCGTGCATCCCGCCGGCTATGGCTTCGTGCAGACCGATGCCGGCGAGACCGTGTTCGTGCCGGCGAAGTTTCGCAACCTGTCGCTCGATGGCGATCGCGTCGCGGTCGATACCTGGCCCGGCGTGCGCGGCACCGAGGGTCGCGTCGTCGAGGTGCTCGCTCGCGGCCGCGCGCGGTTGACCGGCATCCTCCGCCGCGTCGCCCGCACCGTGTATCTCGAGCCCGACGATCCGCGGATCGCCGCCGACTACGGCCGCGTCGGCATCGAGTCCGACTCGCAGGGTGGCAAGGATGGCGATGCGGTGGTCGTCGAGATCACGCGCTATCCCGATGCCGCGCGCCGCGAGCTCGCCGGCAAGATCCTCAAGGTGCTCGGCGATCCCGAGGACCCGCGCACCGAGATCGAGAAGATCCTCGCCTGCGCCGTGATCCCGATCGAGTTCCCCGAGGAGGCCTCGGCGCAGGCGCGCGCGACGCCGCAGGAGGTCGGGCCGGCGGATCTCGCCGACAGGATCGATCTGCGCGATCGCCGGTTCTGCACCATCGATCCGGAAACCGCGCGCGACTTCGACGACGCGCTGTGCATCGAGGACGGTCCGCACGGCGGGCCTCGCGTCTGGGTCGCCGTCGCCGACGTCTCTCACTACGTGCGCTGGGGCGACGCGCTCGACAAGGAATCGACGATCCGCGGCGTCTCCGTGTATCTGCCCGATCGCGTGATCCCGATGCTGCCGATCCAGCTGTCGGCGAACATCTGCTCGCTCAACCCGCTCGTCGATCGCTGCGCGATGGTGGTGCGGCTCGATTACACGCCCGATGGCGAGCTGCACGATGTCGGCTACGCGGCGGCGGTGATCAAGAGCAAGGCGCGCCTCGACTATCCCGGCGTCGCCGCCGCGCTCGGCGGGGACTTCCGCGGTCGCCGCGAGATCTATCGCCCGTGGGAGGCCGAGCTGCAGCGGCTGTTCGCGCTGTCGCGCATCCTGCGCACCAAGCGGCGCGCCCGCGGTGCGCTCGAGCTCGAGCTCGCCGAGCCCAAGGTGATCCTCGACGCCGACGATCCGCGCCTGGTGCGCGACGTCGTCAAGGCGAAGGGCGACCCGGCGGTCAAGCAGGCGTACGAGCTCGTCGAGGAGTACATGATCGCGGCGAACGAGGCGGTCGGCTCGTTCTTCCGCAAGCGCGGTGCGATCACCGTGTGGCGGATCCACGCGCCGCCGAAGGAGGATCGCGTCGAGCAGCTCGCCGAGCTCCTCGAGGCGTACGGCATCGTCGTCGACGTCGAGGAAGCGGTGACGCCACTCGGCATGAAGGCGGTGCTCGATCAGATCGCCGACAAGCCCGGCGCTCAGGCGCTGTCGCTGCTGGTGCTGCGCACGCTCAAGCAAGCGGTGTGGGACACCGTGCCGGTCGGTCACTTCGGTCTCGCCTCCGGCGACTACCTCCACTTCACGTCGCCGATCCGGCGCTATCCGGATCTGCTCGTGCACCGGCTCCTCAAGTACCACCTGCACCGCGACGGTCAGCCGTCGGGTGGTGGCTACGCGAAGCAGCCGCCCGATCAGGAGACGCTGACGCAGCTCGCGCGCGATTCGTCGAGCCACGAGCGGCGCGCGATGGAAGCCGAGCGCGAGGCGGTCGCGATGTACCGCGCGTACATGATGCGCGATCAGGTCGGCCAGCGGTTCGAGGGCGTGATCTCGGCGGTCACCAACTTCGGCGCCTTCGTCGAGATCGAGGAGCCATACGTCGAGGGCCTGATCAAGCTCGACACGCTCGGCGACGAGCCGTGGGACTTCGATCAGGTCCACATGCGGCTCACCGGACGCAAGACCGGCAAGATGCTCGAGCTCGGCGACAAGGTGATGGTCGAGATCAACAACGTCTCGGTGGTCCGGCGGCGGATCGACTTCACGCTGATCGCGGTCGCGCACGCCGGCAAGACCGTCGAGCACCAGCGCAAGCGTCCCGAGCAGACCGGCAAGGTGCGCGATGTCCGCGATGTCGAGAAGCGTCGCAAGGCCGCGCGCGAGGTCGGCAAGGCGACCGCCCGGCAGACCGAGCGCGGTGCAGCGCCACGTCGCGAGCGAGGTGCCGGCGGCAAGCTTCAGCTCGGTGTGTCGCATCGCGGGATGGGCGATCGCGCCGGTGGCAAGCGCGGCGGCAAGCCGCAGAAGAAGCGCCGCTGATGGCGAAGCCGAGGAAGCAGCCGGTGAAGAAGCAGCCGGTGAAGAAGCAGCCGGTGAAGAAACAGCCGGTGACCGAGAAGCCGTCGCCAAAGCCACCGGCGGCGAACGAGACCGCCGCGCTGGTCGCGACGTACGTCTCGACGGTGAATTCGCGCGCCGATGCCGCGGCGCTCGTCGAGCCCGAGCGATCGCGGTTCGTCGCCGCGGCGTCCGCGATCGTCGGCGGCAAGACGTTCGCGCAGACCGTCGACAACCTGTCCGAGATGCTGATGGGCGTGGTCAAGCTGAAGGTCACGCGCGGCGGGAAGCACGTCTACGACGTGTGGATCAACACCGTGAAGGACGATGGTGCGGTGATGAACGCGAGCTCGGCGAACCACGCCGGCATCGGCATCTCGCAAGGTCGCGTCTACGACAAGATCGAGCGGCGCGACGCCGAGTGCGAGGCGATCCACCGCGCGATCTATCACGGCAAGATCCAGTGGCCGCCCTTCGAGCAGTGGCGGGACTAGGCCTCGGGCGCCGCGGCGATCGCCGGCCATGCAACGAGTGTTGCGAGCCACACCACCATTGCAGCCGCTCGCACACGGTGGAGAACCTGACGGCGGACTGACGGTGAACACGACTCTTCACCAGTAGGCTCGCGCCGGGCCACGGGTTCTCGGCTGGTTGGACCATTGCCAGCGCGAGGCGCGGCCCTTGCTCGAACACCGGGCATGCTTCGCACGAGCCTTGGTTTGCTTGCCGCCGTGACGTTCGCCGGTTGCGCGATCGACGACAACGGCAACTTCGAGTTCTGCTTCCACCCCGGTTGCGATGGTGGTGGTGACGACGGTGGTTCGACGCCCACGCCGCCGCCGCCGCACCCCATCCAGTTCGAGCTCGATCGCGGCGCCGGCGCGGTGTCGAACCGGCTGGCCTCGGACGGCGTGCTCCAGCTCGACGTCCGGACGCGCACCGACGAGGTCCCCACGTTCACTCGCAGCGGCGACGGTTTCGAGGTCTCGCTGATCTCGGCGATGCCGCACCTGCAGCGACTCGAGCTACGAGGCACCGGCGCCGGCTCGGGCACGCTCGAGGCGACCATCCCGTCGGCGACCACCACGGGGTTCTTTCTCGAGGTCGCCGACGTGGCGTCGATCGCCGGCTCGATCGATTCCGGCGCCGCCGGCGATCGCCACGTCGTGATGGCCGATGTCGAGACGCTCGAGCTGCACGTGGTCGCGACCGATGGCAAGGACGTCATCGATCACTCGCTCGCGATCGACGCCAGCTCCGATCCGGGGTTCGTCCAGACCCGGTGGGACGTCGTCGAGCTGCCCGACTCGCCGGGCGAGCGGGTGCTGGCGGTGACCCGCGGGGCAGGCGATGTCGCCCACCTGTCGGTGAGGACCGTCGATCACGTCGACACGCTGGTCGCCGACAACGTGCTCGACGGCGCCGCATCCGGCGTGCTGTGCGTGCACGCCGAGCTCGACGGCGAGCGCGTGAAGACGTTCGCCTACACGTTCCAGGGCAACGACAAGGTCGTGGTCAACAGCGCGTTCCCGGCGAACTGCGCCAGCTTCCAGGACGCGCAGCCCGGCGCGACGATCACCGCCGAGCTCGCGGGAACCACCGCCGAGCTCGTGATCCTTCCGCCGCTGATGTAGGCGAGGCGCTCGCTAACCCGAGCGTAGTACGGCGCGACTATTCAACTACCCGAGAGGCGGCCGATGCTGGATCCACATGACCATGCAGCTGCGTCGTCTGTTGTTCGTCGCGGTGGTCTCCTGCGGTACGAATTCGCCCGGTGATGGAGGCGGTGACGACGATCCGAGTAACCCTCGTCCCGTCGGCGAGTGCGGTGGTTCCGACTGTCCCGATGGGTTCTATTGCTCGCTCGCCGACGCGTGCGTCGCCGACGGTGGCTGTCTGATCGACGACGATTGCGTCGGCGCCGCGGCTCCGAAGTGCAGCGCCAACCAGAGCTGCATCGCGGCGGACTCGTGCGCGGTCAACGAGGACTGCGGTGTCGGCATGCAGTGCAACACGACGACGAGCGCGTGCGAGGCCGGCGGCTGCGGCGGCGAGGTGCTCGACCTGACCTACGTGCCGCCGAACTTCCTCATCGTGCTCGATCGCTCGTGCTCGATGACCGACAAGCTCACCGGCACGCAGCAGACGAAGTGGGACGCGGCGGTCGCCGCGCTTCACAACGTGCTCGGCGCGCACGCGACGGACATCCGCTGGGGCATCACGCTGTTTCCCGACACCGTGAACCCGACCTGTGGTCAGGGCGCGATTCCGTTCCCGGTCGCCGACAATCAAGCGACGGCGATCGACACGCTGCTCCAGAACGCGCTCGCCAAGACCGATCCGCTGTTCCCCGATGGTCCGTGTGTCACCAACATCGACACCGCGATCCAGCAGGCCGCGACCGATCCGGGCCTCACCGACACCACGCGCAGCAACTTCGTGATGCTGGTCTCCGACGGCGCGCAGTTCGGCTGTAGCAGCGGCGGCGGCGACGCCGGCACCGAGCAGACGATCGAGGATCTCAACGCGGCCGGCGTGACCACGTTCGTCGTCGGTTTCGGCTCGGGCACCGATGCCTCTGCGCTCAACGACTTCGCGGTCGCCGGTGGCGCGCCGCTCCCCGGTGCCACGAAGTACTACCAGGCGGACACCGCGACCGACCTCGACCAGGTGTTCCAGAACATCGCCGGGCTGGTGGTCAGCTGCGATTACGTCGTCGATCCGGCGCCGCCCGACATCGACCTGACCTACGTGTTCTTCGAGAACACCGAGCAGGTCCCGCGCGACACCACGCATACCGAAGGCTGGGACTACGATCCCGCGACCATGAAGCTCACGCTCTACGGGACCGCGTGCGAGCGCGTCCAGGACCACAGCGTCGACGACGTCGACGTCGTGTTCGGCTGCCCGGTGCCGCCGCTCGAGTAGGCTACAGACCGTGCGGATCGTGAAGATCCGCGCGACCACCGGCGGGCACCGACGCCAGCCGCGCGCGACCGATGGCGATGAAGATGCCGCCGAGGACGACGCCGCAGATGCCGAACGCCGTGCAGTTGAGCGCCTCGCCGAGGCCGACGACCGCGTAGTAGGCGGGCGTGGTGTCGTCGAGGCTGGTGAACGCCTTGATGCAGCCGGTGATGGTGCCGAGCGCGCCGACCACGAACGCCAGCAGCGATAGCTGGCGCAGCACGGGGACGCGCCGCGCGTCGGGTTTCATCGCGAACCGGATCGCTGCGGCGACGAGGACGATGACGGCGATCGCGGTCGGATACATGCCCCAGCCGCCTTGATGGAATGCTTCACCCATGATCACGAGCTCCTTGTTGTGTGAGCCTGAGACATCAATGGTCTCGCCAGGTTGCGAATTTATTCGCCGGGACACCTGCGACGACACGCGAATCGCGCGTCAGCCATCGAGCACCGCGCGACACCCCGGTGCGACGTCGCGCGTGACACCCCGCGCGACAGTGCCTCTCAACGCGTCGCGAGCGCCTCGAGGAGCTTTCGGCGCGTGATCGGCTTGGCCACCAGCGCGCGGACGCCGAGGTCCTTGGCCCGCCGGCGGTGCTCGGGGTTCGCGCGCGAGGTGATGATGACGATCGGCGTGGTCTTGAAGCGATCGTCGCTGCGCAGCCGGGTGATCAGGTCGAAGCCGGAGAGCTCCGGCATCTCGAGATCGGTGACCACGAGGTCGTAGCGCAGCTGCTTGGTCATCTGGAGCGCGCGCGCACCATCCTCGGCGACGTCGACGATCCAGCCCTCGCGGCCGAGCATCGAGGTCATCGCCTCGCGGATCGCGCGCGAGTCGTCGACGACGAGGGCCCGGCCCGCGAGCACCATCGGCGAGCTCTGCATGTCCTCGACGAGCATCGGCGCGTCGGGGTGGGCGCGGCGCACGAGCTGCGCGGGATCGAGGATCAGCTGGACCTTGCCGGAGCCGCTGATCGTGGCGCCCGCGTAGAGCGTGAGCGGTGCGAGCAGCGGCCCGAGTGGCTTGATGATGATCTCGCGGGGGCCGACGATCTTGTCGACGGTGCAGACCAGCGACTTGCCGGCGAACGAGACCACCACGCCGGGCCGCCGCTCGTTGCCGAGCCCGTGACCGAGCAGCTGCTCGAGGCGGAGCACCGGTAAGGTTTCCGGATCGTCGGGTGGCGGCGTGGCGGTGGGAGGAAGCCCCGGGATCCGGCGCCGCACGTTGGTGGTGGCGACGTGCGGATCGACGAGCGTGGTGTCGACGACGTGGACGTTCGGGATCGCGTAGACCTGGCCGCCGACCTTGAACAGCATCGCCTGCGCGAGCGCGGTCGACAGCGGCAGCCGCAGGCTGAACGTGGTCCCGCGCTGCGGCGTCGACGAGATCTTCACCTCGCCGCCGAGGCGCGACACGGTCTGGCGAACCAGGCCGATGCCGATGCCGCGGCCCGCGAGCTCGTCGGTGTCGTCCTTGACCGACACGCCGCTGCCGAGCAGCGCGTCGAGCACCTCGGCATCGTCGGCGAGCTGGGCGCGCGCCGCAGACCACTGGCCACTCGCGATCAAGCGCTCGCGAACGGTCCGGGTGTCGATGCCGCGACCGTCGTCGGCGATCTCGAGCACCAGGAGGTTGCCGTCCTGCCGCGCGCGGATCGTGATCGTCGCGGTCGGCGGCTTGCCGCGGCCGACGCGCTCCTCGGGTGGCTCGACGGCGTGGGCCACCGCGTTGCGCAGCAGCTGCGTGATCGGATCGAGGAGCTGCTCGGCGACCGCCTTGTCGAACTCGGTGTCCTCGCCGAGCGTGCGCAGCTCGACGACGACGCCGGTCGCGCGGCGCAACGCGCGCAGCGTGCGGGCCGCGTGCGTCATCAGGCTCTTCGCCGACTCCATGCGGATCCGCGTCAGCCCGCGCTGGAGCTCGCCGATCGTGCGCCGCAGCGCCTCGATCTCGTCGAGCAGGGCCGCGGTGGTCTGCGAGAGCAGGGCGGCCTGGCTCGCGAGCTCGCTCTCCGAGGCGACCAGCGAGGCGCGCGTCGGCATCGTGGTCGGCGAATCGCCGAGCGAGTCGTGCAGCGTCTGCCGCGTGCGTGCGAGATCGCGGGCGAGCGTGCGCAGCAGCTGGACGCGGCGCTCGATGCGCGTGCGATCGAACAGCAGCTCGCCGGCGCTCGACATCAGGTCGTCGATCCGCTGCGGCTCGACGCGCAGCATCGCCTTGGGCTCCGGCACCGGCG
The DNA here is from genome assembly GCA_023430775.1 of Pseudomonadota bacterium. GTDB lineage: Bacteria > Myxococcota_A > Polyangia > Haliangiales > Haliangiaceae > JABFXX01. Next base: position 5,560 of record JAEYYY010000047.1, on the reverse strand, counting down.
CGTCATGCGGCGCCGGCTCGAGCACCGGCTCGGGCGGCGGCTCGACGAACGGTGGCGGCAGCGAGTTGGGCCGGCGATCGGGACGCGCGATGGCGTCGATCTGCACGCGGATCGTCTGCGCGAGCGCATCCGCTGTGGGCTCGCCGGCGATCTGGAGATAGCCGCGCAGCCCGTCGACGATCTCGACGATCTGGTCGGCCGTCGTCGGTAGCCACGGCGTGGTCTCGCGCGCCAGCGAGGCGAGCGCGCTCTCGAGGCGATGCGAGAGATCCACCACCGCCGGCAAGCCGACGGTGCCGGCCGCACCCTTGAGCGTGTGGGTGACCCGCATCATCTCGGTCACCGCCTCGGCGGTGGGCCTGGCCGAGCCCGCGGCGAGCACGCGCTCGGTCACCTGCTCGAGCGACTCCTCGGCCTCGCTGCGAAACAGCTGGCGCAGCATCGCCAGCTCGTCGGGATCGAAGTCGAGCTCGGGATCGCTCACACCGCGCTCCCGGGCGCGGCGGCCGCGACCAGCTCGACGGCGGAGCGCACCAGCTTCGTCGGATCGAGCAGCGTCATCGGCCGGCCGGAGGAATCGGTGACGATGCCGCCGTGATCGTGGAGCGACGCGACGTGATCGATCTGATCGACGCGCAGCGCGCACACCACGTCCTCGACCTCGAGCACGAGCGCGCCGTCACCCTGGCGTGGCGGTGGCCCCGGTGGTCCGCCGAGCAGCACGCCGACGTCGAGCACCGGCAAGATCGAGCCGTGCAGGTTGCAGACACCGCCGAGCACCGGCGGCGCGGTCGGTACACCGGTCACGAAGCCGAGGCTGACGACCTCGCGGATCCAGCGCAGCTCCGCCGCGTAACGAACCGCGCCGATCGTGAAGACGATGACGTTGCGCAGCTCCGGCAAGATGCCCGGAGCGTATCAAATCAGCTCGCGGCTTTGCTCTCGAGCACGAGCTCGGGCCGGGCGCGGTGCTCGACGACCTCGCGGGTCACCACGCACTCCTTGACGCCGGTCAGCGAGGGGATCTCGTACATCACGTCGAGCATCACCTCTTCGACGATCGCGCGCAGGCCGCGGGCACCCGAGTTCCGCCGAGCGGCTTCCTCGGCGATCGCCTTCAGTGCGTCGGGCCGGAAGTTCAGCTTCACGCCCTCGAGCTCGAACAGCCGGTGGTACTGCTTGGCGAGCGCGTTCTTCGGCTTCCACAGCACCTCGGTCAGCGCGTCGACATCGAGCGCGTCGCACGACACGATCACCGGCAGACGCCCCATGAACTCGGGGATCATGCCGAACTTGATCAGGTCCTCGGTGCGCGCTTGCCGGCGCAGCTCGTCCTTGTCGTCCTCGGCGGTCGACATCTGGGCGCCGAAGCCGAGGCCGCGCTGGCCGGTGCGGCGACGGACGATGTCCTCGAGGCCGTTGAAGGCACCGCAGCAGATGAACAGGATGTCGGTGGTATCGATCTGGATCAGCTCCTGCTGCGGGCGATTCCTCGCGCCGTCTGGAGTGATCGTGGCCGTCTTGCCCTCGAGGATCTTGAGCAGTGCCTGCTGGACGCCTTCGCCCGAGACATCGCGGGTGGGCGAGGGCGTGCCGCCCTTGCGCGCGATCTTGTCGATCTCGTCGATGCAGATGATGCCGCGCGCCGTCTTCTCGACATCGCCCCCGGCGGCGCGGAACAGCGCCTTGACCACGCTCTCGACGTCCTCGCCGACTTAGCCAGCCTCGGTCAGCGTGGTGGCGTCCGCGATCGCGAACGGCACGTCGAGCTTCTTCGCCAGGGTCTGGGCGAGCAGCGTCTTGCCCGAGCCGGTGGGCCCGATCAGCAGGATGTTGCCCTTCTGGAGCTCGACATCCGTGGCCTTGCCGCGCAGCCCGATGCGTTTGTAGTGGTTGTAGACAGCGACCGAGAGCGCGCGCTTCGCTTCCCTCTGCCCGACGACGTAGCGATCGAGCTCCTCGACGATGGCCCGCGGGGGCGGGTACTTCGGTCGCTCGGACGCCTCTTCTTTGGCGAGGATGTCGTTGCAGAGAGTCACGCACTGATCGCAGATGAAGACCCGCGGTCCGCTGATGAGCTTTCGCACCTCGCGCCGCTGCTTTCCGCAGAAGGAGCAGTGGAACTCTTCCATCCGGCTCCAATTCTTACACGTTACGAGGGGCTGGCAATAGCCCCATGCCACGGGCTGCCAGTCAGACCGAAGTTACGGCCTAGACGGTTGACCGGGACCAGCCCTCGGGGATCACTCGTGCACCGTGCGCGTCGTCGTCCTCTCGTCCGACCTGGAGAAAGCCCAGGATCCGGGCGCCGTCGCCACGGTCCTGGGGGAATTGGGGTGCCGCGTTACGCTGGGGCGGTTCGACCTCGGAGGCCTGGATCTCGAGGAGGTTGCGCGCCAGCCCCCGACGGTGGTGGTGGTCGAGGCCGGCGACGATTTGCCGCGGGCCAACAAGGCAATCAAGCGCCTCCGCGACGAGGGTCCGCTCGTGGAAGTTCCGATCCTGCTCGCGGTCGCGGTCGGTCGACTCCCGGCCCTCGACTTCTCGATCGGCTTCGACGACTTCGTGCTGATCCCCATCGTCCCGGCGGAGCTGTACGCGCGGATGCGCCAGCTCGACTGGCGAACCGCCACGTTCGGCAACGACGACATGCTGAAGATCGACGAGCTGGTGATCGACATCGCCGGCTACGAGGTCCGGCTCGGCGGCCGGCGGATCGAGCTGACGCACCAGGAGTTCGAGCTGCTCCGCTATCTCGCGCAGCATCGCGGTCGCGTGTTCACCCGCGAGGCCTTGCTCGAGCGCGCGTGGGGTTATCGCTATGCGGGCGGCACGCGGACGGTGGACATCCACGTCCGCCGCGTCCGGGCCAAGCTGGGCGAGGCCGGCTCGCTGATCGAGACCGTGAGGAACGTCGGCTACAAGATGCGGGCGTGAACAGCCGCGGGCCGTACCCCCTTGAGGACCTCCGTGCACTGCACGAGGACGTGTACGCGGACGGTGCCCGCTCGGCAGTTGGTGTACGATGCTCCCGTGGCGGGGCGAGCCTCGATCGTCGGCGCTGCGGCGACGCATGTCGGAAAGGTGCGCGAGCACAACGAGGACGCGCACTTCTTCGACGCCGACGCCGGGGTGTTTCTCGTCTGCGATGGCATGGGTGGCCATGCGGCAGGCGAGGTCGCGAGCGCGATCGCGATCCGCACGATTCGCAGCCAGTGGTCCAGCCAGGACACCACCCAGCTGATCGACGGCTACATGGAGACCGGCGGCTTCGGGGTCAAGAAGCAGCTGCTCCAGGCCCTGCGCGCCGGTGTCACCGCGGCTCACGACGCGATCATCGGCGAGGCCCGCGCCGACCTGACGAAGAAGGGGATGGGCACCACGCTGGTCGGCGCCGTGATCGTCGGCAACGAGCTGGTGTTCGCGCACGCGGGCGATTCGCGCGCGTACCTCGTCCGCGATGCGATCGCGGTGCAGCTGACCGAGGACCACACGCTGCTCGCGCGGCTGCTCGCCGCCGGCATCGACGTCGATCAATCCGGCGAGGGCTCGCGGTTCAAGAGCATGCTCACCAACGCGCTCGGCATCGGCGAGGAGTGCAAGGTGTCGACGTTCGTGGTGCCGCTCGCCGACGGCGATCGCTTCCTGCTGTGCAGCGACGGCATCAGCGAGTACATCCCCGAGCACGAGGTCGGCGAGGTCCTGACCAAGCAGCCGAGCCCGGCGCGCGCCGCGCAGAAGCTGATCGAGCTCGCGCTCGAGCGCGGCGGTGCGGACAACGCGACCGCGATCGTGGTGCGCGTCCTCGAGGCCGGCGAGACGCCGCAGCCCGCCGAGCTGATCAACAAGGACGACGAGGTGATCAAGGCGTGTCCGTTGTGGGGCACCCGGGTCAACCCGCAGCAGCGGTTGCGCGCGCTGCGGATCGCGATCCCGCGCGACCTGCCGATCGGCGAGCGTGTCCCGGCCTATCACCTCGGCGATCGGGTGGCGTGGATCATCGTCGAGGGCAAGGTCGTCCAGGAAGGCGCCGTGCTCGAGGCAGGCACGCTGCTGTATCCGGAGTCGCTGGTCGCCGACAGCCAGCAACCGGATCGCGAGGGCCTCGCGGTGGCTCGCACCGACGTCCGCGGCCTGGCGTTGCGCGCCGACGATTTCCGCGAGCTCTGCGAGGACGACAGCGAGCTCGGCGAGGCGTTGCTCGAGGCGCTGGCGCCGCTGATCAGCGAGCGCGCCGCGAAGCTGGCGCAGGCCCGCAGCGAGCGCGCCGACACCGAGTACGACCCGGAGATCCAGAAGGAGATGTCGGCGCCGCACGTCACGCGCGATGCGCCGGATGTGCCGAGCCGGCCGTCGCGACCGCGGCGCGCGCAGAGTCCGGTGTCGATCGAGCTCGAGGAGCGGTTCGACGCGGTCACCGCAGGCGCCGACGGCGCGGTGCCGCCACCGAGCGGCGAGCGGGTGCCGCTGATCCTGACGCCGCGACCGAAGAGCAATCCGATCGAAGCGGTGGCGATGTCGGACATGGATCCGGGCACCGCGAAGGCGCGACCACCGACCGAGCCCGAGATCGAGACGGTGATCGAGCTCGACCGGCGAAAGTCACCCGACACGAAGCTGCCGCGCCCGCCGACGGCACCCGAGATCGAGACGGTGATCGAGCTCGAGGCCGAGCCGGCCGATGCCGCGGAGGTGGCCGCGGTCGCCGCGGCCGCGGATGACGACGAGCCGGAGATCGAGGTGACGCACGGGCCCGACGAGCGCGCCTCGTCACCGTCGGTGGTTCGCGTCACCGAGGCCGACGACGCGCGGATCGTCGAGACCATCACGGATACCAGCGAGGCCACGCTGAGCGTGACGGTCACCGAGGAAGCCGATGACATCGCGACCTCGGCACCACCACCGCCCAAGCGCGCCGCCTCGAATCCGGTGCCGATCAACGGGGCCGCGGCGACTCCGGTCGCGCGCTCCAAGCGTGCGAGCGAAGGCTGGGACGACTAGGGTCGCTGGTAGTCGATCAGGTCCATCACGATATCGCCGAGCTCGGTCTTCGCGCTGCACTTGATCGGCACGCGATCGGCGTCGTCGGAGAGCCAGACGCGGAACGTGCGCTGCGGCTTTCCGGGCTCGGCCGACAGATCGCGGCGCGCACGGTACGAGGTGCCCTCGAGCACGATCGTGCGACGATTTCCGACGGCCGAGCCGATGGTCTCCTCGCCGACGTACTTCATGTCGATCTTCCACAGCCGCCGGCCACCGATGATGTGGACGGTGCGGATCGCGCCGGGCGACGCGCGCCAGCCGCGGATCGCCGCCATCGCCGTATGCATGTCGTGGAACGGCACGGTGCGGAAGTCGAAGCGGAAGGTCTGCGGGCGCGCGGCCTCCGAGCGGCGGTAGGTCACGGTCGCGATGCGCCCGGCGAACCGGACGTCGGCGGTGACCTTCTTCTTTCCGTTGACGACCAGCATGTCGACCTTGAGCGGATGCCCGGTCTCGACGTCGATCACCGTCGTCGACTCGTCGACCAGCTGCTTCACCAGCGCGGCGGCTCCGGCGG
>JAEYYY010000319.1 GCA_023430775.1 Pseudomonadota bacterium | reverse complement strand
GGTCTACGGCGCGCGCTCGCGACTCGGTGTCGACGCCGCCGATCGCGGTGACGAGCTCGAGGCCGCGGCCCGCGCCGTCGGTACCGCGCTCGCCGCCCGCGGCAGCCTCGACGAGGCGGTCGCGATCACCGTCGACGTCGCGCGCGCGTGCTTGCCCGCCGCGCTCGCCGGCACCGTCGAGCGCGTGTTCGTCTGGCTGACCCGCGTGCCCGAGGCGCAGGAAGCCGAGGAGGCCGTGACCAGCGCGATCGAGGTCGTGCTGCCTCCGTGGGTGCCGCTGTCTCGCCTGGTCGGCTCGTTCTATGTCGTCCGCCCGATCGGTCGCGGCGCCGGCGGCTCCGTCCTGCTGGCATGCCGCGCCGACCAGCGAACGCGCGCCGATCGCGACCTCGTCGCGGTCAAGGTGCCCGATTACGGCGCCGCCGCCCGGAACCTCTCCGAGGACGAGTTCGAGGCGCTGTTCCGCGAGGAGGCCGGCGCGCTGCTGGTGCTGCCCGCGCATCCAAACCTCGCGCGCTTCATCACCTTCGATGTCTCCGCGCAGCCCAAGCCGATCCTCGTCATGGAGTTCGTGCGCGGGATCAACCTCGAGCGCGCGCTCGAGATCAGCGAGCTCGATACCGCGCGCGCCCTCCGCATCATCGACGACGTGCTCGCCGGCCTCGATGCCATGCACCAGGCCGGCATCGCGCACCTCGACGTCAAGCCCGCCAACATCGTGCTGCGCCAGGGCAGCGGTGAAGGCGTGCTCGTCGACTTCGGCCTCGCCGGCCGCAAGCTGCGGCCCGGTTGCGGCAGCGTCCACTACGGCGCCAAGGAGGTCTGGGTCGAGCCCGATCCGACCGCGCCGATCGAACCGTTCGGTGCCGACATCTACGCCGCCGCCTGCGTCGCCTTCGAGGTGCTGACGAACAGCGTGCTGATCCGCGGCGACACCATCCAGGAAGTCGTCGACCAGCACTTCGTCGACGCGCCCGGTGGCGCCGTCCTCGCGCAGCTCGCACGCATCCCGGCCCTGGCACCGCTCTCCGACCTGTTGCGCGCCGCGATCTCGCGCGACCCCAAGCGCCGCCCCACCGCCGCTCGCCTGCGCGCCGGGTTCGCGGCCATCGCACCCGATCTCGCGAAGCTGACGTGGCCGCTCGAGATCGAACCGCCGTAGCGGCCACGGCCCCCCGTTTCACATCGTCCGCTCAGTCGCGGTGCCAGTTGCTGAACGCGAACGAATGGACGCCGATCGAGACACCGGCCATCCAGACGCGTTGATCGGAGAGCGTCATGCCGCCGGTCGCAGCGAGCGAGACCTGTTCGGAGAGCCAGACCTGCGCACGCACGCGAGGCTCGACCACGAGCTTCGAGTAGTCGTCGGTCTCCGTCGAGTAACGCACGGTGCGCCAACCCGACGCGAGCTCGCCACCGATCGAGCCGGCGGCGAAGGGCAGATCGATGCCGGCCACGCCGTACGCGGCACCGGTAGAGGAGCCCGGCGTGTCGAGCATGCCGCCCTCGAGCTCGCCGCCGACGTAGAGGTTGTGGTGAAGGCCCGCCGTGAACTGCGCCGTCGCGCCGACCGCCTCGTGGCCGACGGTCATCTCGCGCGGCGGAGGATTGCTGTCGCGAAACGCGACCTCGGAGCGGATCGGAGCCGCGAAGTGGCGCGCGTGGGCACCGAGGAGCATGCGATCCGGGCGCGCGTTGCGAGCGGCCCCCGCGGTGCAGGCGACCGTGGAGACCACCGCGAACAGGCAGGCGAGCTTGGTCATCACTTCTTCTCCGGGGCAGAGGCCTTGGTGTCGGGCAGCTCCGTGATCGCGGGCAGCAGCACGATCTCGATGCGGCGGTTGCGGCTCATGTCCTTGACCGAGGTGTTCGGGGCGATCGGATCGTGATCGCCGGCGCCCGACGGCAGCAGGTTCTTCGGGTTCATGCCCGCGGCGACCAGCTCGCGCGTCACGGTGAGCGCACGCGCGGTCGATAGCTCCCAGTTGTCCTTGTAGACGGAGCCCTTGAGCGGCTGGTTGTCGGAGTGGCCGACCACCAGGTAGCGCGCGGTGTAGTTGCCCTTCTCGTCCTTCGGACCCTTGTCCTTGAGCGTGAAGCCGATCTCGTGGACCTTGATCTTGCCGTCCTCGGAGAGCTCGGCGACGCCCGACGGGAACAGCACCTGCGCGGGCAGCGACAGCACGATGTTGCCGTGGCGATTGGTCACCTCGATGGCGCCCGAGTCGACCATCTTCGAGAACTGCGCCTTGAACTGGCTCGCGGCATCGAGCTGCTTCTTGTTCTGCTCGAGCACCTTCGCCAGCTCGGTGAGCTGGTCCTTGTTGGTCTTCAGCTGATCGGAGAGCGTCTTGCTCGCCTTGTCGAGCTCGTCGCGCTTCGCGATGCAGGCGGTGGCCTCGCCGGACTTGGCCTCGAGATCCTTGGCGCAGCTGCCGAGCGCGGTCTCCTTCTCGGTGGCGCGGCTGGTCGCCGCGGTCTCCTTGTCACCCGCGTCGATCGCCTGCTGGCGGTAGTGCCACGTGAAGTACCCGCCCGCTCCCGCCGCCGCCGTCATCAGGAGCGCCCACAACCACAGCCGCCATGGAAAGCGCCGAACTTTTCCAGGGGGAGTGACCGCCGGTTTGACGGTGACCCCACTTTGGTCGAGTTTCCCCATGCGCACGACGATACCGCGTGCAGATGTCAGACATTGATCGGAACGAGCACTTCACGCGCAGCGGCGATGGCAGCCTCGGAACCTGCAAGCGCGAGTACATCTCCGGCTCGCAGTGGATCGGTAGGTGATGGTGTGGCAACGCCGTGCTCGCCGCGTCCGATCGCGAGGACGGTGGCGCCGGTGCGCGCGCGCAGATCGAGCTCCGCGAGCGTGCGCCCCACCGCGGGTGAGGCAGGTGGAAGTGCGAGCGGTGTGACGCCATTGAACCCGGGCAGGATCGTCGATACCTGCTCGAGCGCCGAGGGCTCCATCGGTGTCGTCTCGGCGGCCGGCCGCGAGATCAGCTCGAGCACCAGCTCGCTGCCAGCGCGGACGTGACCCTCGAAGTCGGCGATCGAGCGCCGCACGACGAGGAGCACGACCGTGAACCCGAGACCGACGACGAGCGGACTGGCGGGAACGAAGGGCTGCGTCGCCGCGACGGCGGGCACCGCGATCGCGAGACCGATCGCGAGCTCGAGCGTCCACACGAGCGCGCGGCGCGGCGCGCGACCGAGATCGACGTCGCCGGATCCCGACGGGATGACCTCGGCGGCGAGCCGGCGAGCGACGATCGCGATCCGGCGGATCGCACCGACCGCGAACGGCGCGGCCAGCAGGATCGCGCCACCGACCTGCGCGAGCGTGGCGGCGATGCCGGTGACGCCGACATCGAGCAGCATGCGCTCGCCGAGCGTGGACGCGGCGATCACGATGCCGACGACGATCGCCGAGTCGATCACCATGACGACGACCGGGCGGCGGAACCGCTTCCAGGTCGACCGATCGCGGCCGCGGATGCCGGCGAGCCAGGCCTCGTAGAACGACACGAACGTGGCGATCCGCTTCGGCAGCCGCGAGGCGACCCAGCCGGCGATGCGTTCGCTGTTGCGAATCAGCAGCGGCGACGTCAGCGTGGTGGCGCACGCGATGCCGACGGCGATCGCGAGCAGATCGATCGAGCCCGCCGGCACCGCCGCGGCGATGACGAACGACAGCTCGCCGATCTGCGCGAGCGACAGCCCTGCGCGCACCGCCGGCCGCACGCCGTGACCGGCGAGGAACACGCCGATCGACACGCCGACCGTCTTCGCGACCAGCACGACGACGGTCAGGATCCCGATCCGCCAGCCCTCCTGGGCGAGCAGCGCGGGATCGATCGTCATGCCGACCGAGACGAAGAACACCATCGCGAACACGTCGCGCAGCGGCTTGACCGCCTCGAACATGTCGTGGCCCTTGCCCGACTCCGCGACCAGGATGCCGGCGACGAACGCACCGAGCGCGACCGAGTACCCGGCCAGCGCTGCGAGTGTCGACAGCCCGAAGCACAGCGCGAGACCGGTGATCAGCAGGGTCTCGGGGCGCGCCTTCGCGGCGATGAACGCGATCGCTCGCGGCACCACGAGCAGGCCACCGACGAGGATCAGCGCGAGGAAGCCGGCCAGCTTGGCGAGCGTGAACAGCAGATCACCGGCATCGACGCCGCCGACGCCGGCGACACCGCCGAGGATGACGAGCAACAGGATCGCGATCAGATCCTCGAACACCAGGATCGCGAACACGATCTCGGTGAACCCGCCCTTCCAGCCGAGCTCCTCGAATGCCTTGGCGACCAGCATGGTCGACGAGATGCCGAGACACGCACCGGCGAACAGCGCGCTGATCGGATCGAACCCGAGCAGGCCGGCGACCAGCGTGCCGAGCGAGATCGCGAGCGCGACCTCGAACAGCGCGGTGAGCGCGGCGGGCAAGCCGACGCGCGCGATGGTGGACAGCCGCAGCTCGAGGCCGATCGTGAACATCAGCAGGATCACGCCGAGCTCGGACAGCACGTGGACGAGGTGAGCGTTGGCGACCATCGGCACCGGCACGTGCGGACCGATCAGGAGGCCGGCGAGCACGTAGCCGAGCACCACCGGCAAGCGCAGCGCCTGGAACACGATGGTGACCAGCGCCGCCGTGCCGAGCACGACCACCAACTCGATCAGGACGCGAGAGCCGCTCACTTCGTTTCTGGTTCCTCTGAGCTCGGATTCATCGACAGACCTTCACCACGGCGAGCAGCGAACGCCACGCGTCCGGCTAGCATCGCATCGCGAGTGATGCCGCAGCAATTACGATCGTTGCCGTGTTCGCTCGACGATCGTCTTCGCCACCGCCTCGGCGTCGCGCGCGATGCCGTACAGGTACTGCGAGGCGGCGCTGCGCGAGCACGGCGCACCGACGACGAACAGGTTGCGGTGCGAGACGCTCTCGTTGCGGCGGCAGCGAACGATGCCGCGCGGCGTGCGCGCGACCTCCGCCCCGAGAAATGGCGCCGCGTGGCGATAGCCGGTGGCGAGGACGACCAGGTCGATCTCGCAGCGGTGGCCATCCGCCAGGGTCGCGGTGCGGCCAGCGATCGAGATCGGCTCGCGATGCACCGCGATCGCGCCCCGGTCGCGGAGCGCGGCGAACCCGCGATCGCCCGCGGGCACCGTGTCGCCCGCGCAAAATCCGCGCGGCCGCAACCGCGCGAGGAGCGGGAGCACGAGGTTCGCGGGGTCGAACCCGAGGATGGTCTGCGGGCCGAGCGCGAGCTTGCGGGTCGCCAGCGTGGTGATGCAGCCCCGGCGCGCGCAGTGCTCGGCGATCTCGACGGCGCTGGTCGCCCCACCGACGATCAGCACCCGCGAGCCCGCGCGCGCGTGCGTCTCGGTGACCCATTGCGCGGCGTGCACCACCGGCACCGCCGGCGTGCCCGCGAACACCGGGCGATGCGGCCAGTCGTGGACACCGCTCGCCACCACGACGATCTCGGTGGTGATCGGCTCGGCGCCGCGGACCCGGGCCAGGTAGCCCGGACCACTCGCCCGCACCTCCTCGATCGTCGCGCGCTCGGGGACCACCGCGTGCCGCGCGGCGTAGGCCGTCAGGTACGCGAGATACTCGGAGGCGGTGAAGTACGCCGGTAGCGTACCCGTCGGCGGGCCGTCGGGCAGCAGCGTGAGCCGCGCCGGCGACGTCATCAGCAGCGTGCCGTCGAGCCGTGCATACGCGCCGCCGACGCGGGCCTCGCGATCGACCAGCCGCACCGCCATCCCGCCACGCCGCAACAGGGCCGCGGTGGCAAGCCCGGCGGGACCGGCGCCGATCACCAGCGCATCGCGCGTCATGCCGCGGCTCGATCGACTTCCGCGGCGTACAGCTCGAGCAGCGCCACCATGTGCGCGATCGCGACCGGGATGATCGCCTTCGCCGCCTGGCGGATCTCGTCCTGCCGCAGCTGCCGGGCGAGCCCGCGCCGGACCAGCCAGCGGCCGAGCGGGTGCTGCGTGCGATCGGCGGGAAACCGGTGGGTGAACCGCGCCAGGCTCTCGACGAGCTGCGACGCCGTGGTCGCGCGCGGCGGAGGCGGCACCGGCAGCGCGGCGAGCTCGTCGCCGTGCGCCTCGACGAACCACTCGTAACCATCGCCCGCGCTGTGGACGACGCGGTGGACGTGGACCGGGCACGCCATGTCGGCGAGCAGGTGCGCGGCGCGCCCGAGCGTGACGAAGCCACCCGGCGCATCGCCGGCGAGGTAGCGCTGGACCGCCTCGCGAAACCAGCGATCCGCCGCCTCGGGTGCCCCCGGCCAGAACGGCACGAAGCCGCCGCGCCGCTCGGGCCCCCAGAAGTGGCTGAACGACAGGTGCTCGAACGGCTTCGGCGTGCCCGGGATGTACGTGACGTCCTCGCGCAACGCGCCGAGCGTGATCGCGCGCCGGTAGCGCTGGACCTCGGGCGACGCGACGCGATCGGCCGCGCGCTGGACGAGCAGCGAGAGCCCGCCGATCCTCACGTCTTGACCTCGCGGCACTCGCGCAGCAGCGTCATCAGCTCGCGATAGCGGCGCTCGCCGCCGTGATCGCGACAGAACTCCTCGAGCTCGGCGAGCCAGCGTTCGCGCGCGTGCGGCGGCAGCTCGAGCGCTCGCAAGATCGCGCGCAGGTCGTCGTCATCTCTTGTCATCGCGCGCCTCGGCTTGCTCCGGATCGCGCAACCACCGCGTGAAGCGCACGCGCCCGATCTTGCGCAGCTCGATCACGAACAGCACCGCACCGACCATGGCTCCCGCATACCACGTCGAGATGCGCGACAGGATCGCCGCCGTCATCGCAGGTGGTGACATCGCCGGATCGAGCAGGTGCGCCGTCGCGGCCTCGGTGACGCCGATCGATCCCGGCACCGGCGCGACGTAGCTCACCATCATTCCCGTCGAGAATGCCGAGTACGAGCTCTGCACGTCGGTGGCGACGCCGACGCCGGTTGCCAGCACGTGCCCGATCGTGACGTCGACCGCGATGAACGCGAGCGAGGCGAGATGGACGGCGCCGTGCATCGGTCTCAGCGACTTGCCGATCCGGCCGACCGCGGTGGGAATCTTGTCGAGCCCCTCGAAGAACGCGCGCTGGCGCGGCCCGATCGTCGGCTTCGCCAGCCGCCGCGCGCACAGCCGATGGATCGGTCCGGGCGCGAAGATCAGCATCGCGAGGAACCCGACGATCAACCCCGGCGTGATCAGCCACAGCGCGAGGTGATCGTCGATCAGCGCCGGCACGCGGCCGTCGCCGGCGAGGTGCAGCCCGACGAGGCCGGTGGTGATCACCCAGAACACCATGTAGATCGTCTTGGTGATCGTCGCCGCCGTCGCCTCGGCCACGGGATAACCGGCGAGCACGAGCATGATCACCATCACCGGCAGGTGCAGCTCCGACGACGGCGTCAGGCTCGACACGAAGTAGCTGATCGTCACCAGCTTGAAGCCGAGCGCCGGCGGGAACGGCCGGTCGAGCAGCCGGAAGATGGTCCAGTAGCGCAGCCAGTCGAGCCCGTAGAACGCGACGGTCAACGCACCGACCAGCACCCAGCGCGCCGGTGGCAGCTGCCCGGCCAGCTCGGCGGCGTGATCGAGCCCGCCGGTGTAGCGCGCGAAGAGCCAACCCGTGCCGACGAGCGACGCGATGCCGATCGCGATCCACGCGATCATCCTCACCACGCGCCAGCCGACTCCATCCGGCATTCGCCGCATGCTACATGGCATCGCGCGGCACGCGACACCACGGGCTCGCCGACGTGTTAAGAGCGAGGCGATGACCGAGGCAGGTGGAGTGCTCGAGACCTACGAGCGGCACGTCAACCCGACGTTCACCAAGCTGCTCGGCTTGCTCGGCTACGGCCGCGTGTGGAGCCGCGGCGAGGGTACGCGCGTGTTCGACGACACCGGCAAGTCGTACCTCGACATGCTCGCCGGCTTCGGCGCCACCAACCTCGGCCACAACCATCCCGATCTGCATCGCGCGCTGATCGAGGCGCTCGAGGCCAACCCGCTCCACGTCTGTCACGTCGGCCCGACCCCTCACGAGGCGGCGGTCGGCGAGCGGCTGTCGCGCAGCGCCGGCGAGCCGTTCGCGATCGGCATGATGTCGTCGTCGGGTGCCGAGGCCGTCGAGGCCGCGATCAAGATCGCGCGCGCGGCGACCAGGCGTAAGGGCGTGCTGTACTGCAAGGGTGGCTTCCACGGCCTGTCGATCGGCACGCTGTCGATCATGGGCGCGCCGCGGCTGCGCGGCCCGTTCGAGCCGCTGCTCGGTCACTGCGTGCCGGTGCCGTTCGGCGAGGTCGACGCGCTGAAGCAGGCGCTCGCGAGCAAGCGGTTCGCGTGCTTCGTCGTCGAGCCGATCCAGGCCGAGGCCGGCGTCATCGTGCCACCGGCCGGCTATCTCGCGGCCGCGCGCGAGCTGTGCACGCAGTTCGGCACCCAGCTGGTGTTCGACGAGGTGCAGACCGGCGTCGGCCGCACCGGGACGACGTATGCATTCCACGGCGAGGGCGTGACTCCCGATCTGCTGGTGCTCGCGAAGGGCCTCGGCGGTGGCATCGTCCCCGTCGGCGCCACGCTGTGCTCGCGCGAGCTGCACCAGCG